>DATCNH010000077.1:0-6057 GCA_036565345.1 Candidatus Limnocylindria bacterium
GCTTCAACAAGCAGCTTCCGGACACGATCGTTCTCCTCTCCAACTCGCTGCGCGCCGGTTCCAGCTTTTTGCAGTCGATCGAGCTGGTCTCGCGCGAAGGCGCCCCACCGATGAGCGAGGAGATGGGCCGGGTGGTCCGCGAGGTCAACCTCGGCCTCGGCATGGAAGAGGCGCTCGCCAACCTGGTGCGGCGCATCAAGAGCGACGACCTCGACCTCATGGTGACCGCGATCGGCATCCAGCAGCAGGTCGGTGGGAACCTCGCCGAGATCCTGGATACGATCGCGTTCACGATCCGCGAGCGCGTCCGTATCAAGGGCGACATCAACACCCTGACCGCCCAGGGGCGGGTGTCGGGCTACCTCGTGGCGTTCCTGCCGATCGGCCTCGGCGTGGCCCTGAACGCCATCAACCCGGCGTTCATGCAGCCGCTGTTCACCGAGACGATCGGCCGCATCCTGATCGCGGTGGGCGCGGTCATGATGACCATCGGATTCCTCGCGATCCGCAAGATCACGGATATCAAGGTATGAGTGAGCGACGAGCAGCTTCGGTGCGAGGCGCGAATTCCGCCAGCCTTGAGCGCGTCTCGCGGCGAAGCCGCGAGATAGAGCAGGTCTAGCGGTGGAGATCGTCCTCCCGCTCATGGTCACGCTTGGCATCATCATCGCCGTGCTCGGCACGCAGATGGGGTCCGGCCTCGACCCGGTGCAAGCGCGGCTGCAGCAGATCGCCGTGCGCCCGCGCAGCCTCGAGGAGCTCGAGCTGCAGCGTCCCCTCTCGGACCGGACGCTGAAGCCGATCATTCGGGGCCTGTCGGGCCTCCTGACCCGCTTCTATCCGGCCAACACGATGAAGTCCCTCACCTTGAAGCTGAAGCGTGCGGGCATGGAGACGACCAGCTCCGAATTCTTCCTCGGTGTGAAGGGCTTCGCCGCCATCGTGGGCGCGATCGCCGTATCGGCGATCGTGAACCTCATGACCAGCGATGGGACCCAGACGATCTTCGGAGCGGTCGGCGGCCTCGTCTTCGGATTCCTGGCCCCGGACTTCTACCTCGGGAATCGTGCGGGCGGTCGCGGCAAGCAGATCCTCGACACGCTGCCCGACGCGCTCGACCTGCTCACGATCTCGGTCGAGGCCGGGCTTGGCTTCGACGCGGCGCTCGTGAAGGTGACCGAGAAGCTGAAGGGCGCGCTGTCTGAAGAGTTCAAGCGCGCCGCGTCTGAGCAGCGCGTCGGCAAGTCACGTCAGGAGGCGCTGCGCGGGATCACCGAACGCGTCGAGCAGCGCGAGCTCGCCACGTTCATCTCGGCGATCATCCAGGCTGATCAGCTCGGTGTGTCCATGTCAAAGGTCCTCCGCATCCAGTCTGAGCAGATGCGTGGTGACCGTCGCCAGCGCGCGGAAGAGAAGGCGGCGAAGGCCCCGATCCTGATCATGCTGCCGACGATCGGCTGCATCTTCCCGTCGCTCTTCATCGTCATCTTGGCTCCGGCAGCTCTGTCGGCGCTGAGCAGCTGCAGTAGCTTCTAGGACCGCGCGGCTCCGTAACCGCACGCGGGGCTCTGTCCTCGCGACCCGTTGCGGCACCGCGAACAACCCGATCACCCGCGGCGTGGGTCTCCTGCTGCACAGCCGTCTCGACGAAGGTGCGGGCCTGCGCATCCCGGGGACCTCGAACATCACCATGCTGTTCATGCGGTTCGGGATCGATGCTCTGTTCCTCGACCGGTCGGGCACGGTGGTGCGCGCGGCGGCGGGGTTGCGTCCATGGCGGATCTCGATCGCCGCCCGCGGCGCCGCTGAGGTCGTCGAGCTGCCACTTGGCACGATCGCCCGCACCGGGACGCAAGCCGGCGACGTGGTGGTATTCGAAGTGGTGAGCGACGATGGGCCCTAGCGCGCTGGAGGCTGTCCGCGACGTGCTCGTACCGCCCCGGTGCGCCGGCTGCGGCGCATCCGGCGCCTGGTATTGCGGCTCCTGCCGCGACGGCTCCGACCCGATCACGAGGACCCTCGGCCGCCTGGCGATCACGGCGGCCGGAGCCCACGAGGGGCCGCTCCGCGACGCGATCCACCGGCTCAAGTACGGCAACGAGCCCGGGCTCTCGGCGGAGCTTGGCGCCCTCATCGCGCTGTGCATCGCAGCGGATCTCGCCCGTGGGAACCAGCTGGACGCCGTCGTCCCGGTGCGGCTTCATCCGGCACGCGAGCGGGAGCGCGGATACGACCAGTCGTGTTCGCTCGCGGCCGCGATCGCTCGGGCCACCGGCCTTCCGGTGCGGCCGGCGGTCCATCGTCTTTGGTCCGGGCTCCCGCAGGCGACCCTTGGGCAGCGCGAGCGGCACGCGAACGTGCGCGGCGCCTTCGTTGGCGTCGCCGGCGCGTTCCGCGGCCTCCGGGTGGCCCTGATCGACGATGTCGCGACGACCGGCGCGACCCTGCTCGATGCGGCCGTCGCCGCGCGGGCCTGCGGCGCCCGCGGTGTACGCGCATACGTCGTCGCGCTCGAGGAGTGATGGGCCGCCTGATCGTCCGAGGCGCGCTCCTGGTGCTGCTCGCGTTCGCGAACCTCAACCTCATCTGGTCGCCTGACGTCCTGCCGAACACGCTTTTCGCCTGGACGCTCGTGCACAGCGGGAACCTGGACTACGACGAGTTCGCCACAACGGTGCCGCTGGAAGAGCGTCCCGATCGCCTCGAGCGGACCGCGTATTTCTTCCGCGACTGCGGGGGCGTCTCCGCGCAGGTCGTGCTGCTGCCGTCGGCTCCGCGGAGCGCCGGCGGGCCCCCGCCACCCCGGCTGGGCGGCCACGTCTGCTCGATCTTCCCGCCGGGTGTCGCGCTCCTCGCCCTCCCGATCCTGGTCCCCGCGGTCCTGGCCGGCGTCGCGCCGTCGGATGTCACGGCGCTGCTGCTTCTCGGTCACCTCGTGGCCGCGATGCTCGAAGCGATCGCCGCGCTCCTCCTCTGGTCCGTCGTGGGTCGCTTTGTCTCCGCGCGCTGGTCTCTCGGGCTCGTGCTCCTCTATTTCCTCGCGACCAGCGTTCGCACCGTGGGGTCCCAGGCGCTCTGGCAGCACGGCGGGGTGCACCTGGCGATCGCCACAGCGCTCTGGCTCGTACTGGCCGAAGCGCCGATCAGCCGACGCCGCGAGCTGCTCGCCGGCCTTGCCCTCGGCCTCGGGACGGTCGCTCGTCAGACCACGGCGATCGTGGTGCCTGGCATCGCCCGCCGCAGGGCGGCGCTGCATACGGTCGCCGGCTTCGGCGTCGGGCTCATCCCGCTGCTCGTCTACAACGCGATCGCGTTCGACAATCCGTTCGAGCAGGGCTACGGCAGCAAGCCGTTCGCCACACCGGTCCTTGAAGGCCTCTATGGCCTGCTGCTGTCACCGAGCCGCGGGGTCCTCATCTACACGCCGTACCTGGTGTTCGCCACCGCAGCGCTCGCGTTGGCCTGGCGTCGCCCCGGCCAGGTCGCCCGCAGGCTTCGCGGTCTTGGGATCACCGCCGCGGCCACGCTCGTCCTCTATGCGACCTATACGGAATGGTGGGGCGGGCGGGTGTTCGGCGCCCGGTTCCTGGATGATCTCGCCCCGATCCTGTTCGCTGCGCTCGCGTGGGGTATCGGCCAAGGGCTGCTGGCGCGGCGCTGGGTCCGGCGGGCATTCTGGATCGCGGCCGGCTGGTCGCTTCTTCTCTTTAACGCCGCGGCGCTCGTGTATGACCAGCGCTGGGATACCGATCCCGTGAACGTGAACTTCTCGCCGGGTCGCTTGCTGGACTGGAGCGATCCGCAATGGCTCGCCGTCCTTCGTGCGCTGCCGGGCGGTGGCCTTCGCGCGATGGCAGGCGTGCTCCTCTCTCTCGTCGTCGTCGCGCTCCTGCTGCGTCTCGAAGGTGTCTGGCCGCGGCGCCTATCGTCCAAGGTGTGACCGGGACCGCATTCATCCTGTTCTTCGGGCCCGGTGGCCCGAGCGAAGTCGAAGCGCAGCTTGACCGGATCCGCATCGCCATCGGAAGCGGGACCCTACGCCGCGCGGCGGCTGCCGGCTTCGCGCCGCTCCTCGCGGTGACCGCGGATCCCGAGGCGACTGCCGCGTTCGCGGCCGCGGGCGCCGAGCCGACCCAGCCCCGCACCCAGCCGTTCCACTTTGGTAGCGAGCTGCGACGCCTGGTCCGCGAACGCGACATCGATCGCGTGTGCGCCATCGGCGCTGGGGCCGGCGCACTGCTCACGAGTGGTGACCTCGTTGCTCTTCGGGACGAGCTCGAGCGCTCGCCGGCCCTGGTCCTCTCGAACAACTACTACTCCGCGGATCTCGTCGCGCTCACGCCGACGACCGCACTGGATGCGATCGAGCTGCCGGCGACCGACAATCCGCTGCCGCGCCTGCTGCACCAGCAGGCCGGTCTCCCATCACGGCAGCTGCCGCGATCCGCTGCGACGCTGCTCGACGTCGACACGCCGCCGGATGCGACCGTGCTCCTCCGTCATCCGCAGTGCCCCCCCGAGCTGTTGTCGGTCGGCGCATTCGAAGCCGAGCTCGGCCCACGCGTGGATGCCCTCATGGCCTTGGTGACGACGGCCGAGCGCGAGCTGCTCGTGGCCGGCCGGGTCGGCGCGCCCGTGTGGTCGTACCTCGAGTCACAGACCGCGTCACGGGTGCGGATGCTCGCTGAGGAGCGGGGGATGCAGGCGGCGGGGCGTGACACGAGCGGGAAGGCGCGGACCGCACTCGGCTTCCTCTACGAGCTCGTCGGACCGAAGATGTTCTTCGAACGGATGCGCGAGCTCGGCGACGGGATGTTGTTCGACTCGCGGGTGCTGTTCGCGCACCTGGGCTGGCGCCCGAGCGCCTCCGACCGCTTCGCATCCGACCTGTTCCGCCCTGACGAGATCGAGCACGACGGCGTGCGTGAATTCACCGCGGCGGCGCGCGACGCCGGGTTCCCGCTGCTGCTCGGCGGCCAGACCCTGGTCTCGGGGGTGCTCTGGACCATGGTGGATGCGGCGTGGTCGGGGCACCCCGAGCAATGACGCTCTTCGACCACCACATCCACTCCGACCGATCCGACGGTCGTGTCTCGTTGGAGGACCGCGCGAAGAGCGTCGCGATCCGGCCGCACGGCGTGAGCGATCACTACCCGTGGCCCGGGGGGATGCAGGACGACGATGGCGTCCTCCGCTATGTCGAGGCCGCCTCCCGCCTCGGTCTGCAGGTCGGCCTCGAATACGATCTGGGCGTCGCGCCCCCCTTGCTGAGCTCGACGCAGAAGGCCCTCGACTACGTGATCGGCTCGGTCCATCAGGTCACGCTGGACAGGCGCATCGACTATTCACCAGCCGGATCGTTCTTGAAGGGCCGCGGGGGGACCAGCTTCTCCGAGGCACGTCGATTCTCTGATCCGGAGCTGCAGCGACGGATCCTCGAGCAGCACTTGCAGCTGGTCCGCGTCGGCATCCTCCATCGGGGCATCGACATCGTGGGCCACCCCACCTTGTCGCCACTTGCCGCGCTCGGTGACCCTGAGGACTCCTATCCCATCGAATGGCAGGAGCAGCTGATCGCGCTCTGCGTCGAGAACGACGTCGCCCTCGAGATCAATGAGGCATACGGCGTCCCGCACCGCGCATTCCTGGTCCGCGCGTACCTGCGCGGTGCCCGCTTCGCGGTGGGCTCTGACACGCACTTCGAGCTGCTGGCGCTGGACAAGACCGACGCGATGATCCGTGCCGCCGGCATCGCCTCGGACGAGCGCGGGCGTTTCCTCGACGGCAGGCGCATCCGTCAGGAGGGCGCGCCCACCGCCACCAGCTCGTAGAGGAGGAGGGCCGCCGCCGCCGCAAGGAGGAGGTTGACCCCGTTGCCGCCGGTGTTCATCGCGAGCGCCACGAACCAGCCCAGAGCGAGAAGGACCACGACGGTCCAGCGGATCCGGTGCCCCAGCGCGACGCTCACTGGCGGTACGGTAGCGGGTACACTTGCGTCTCCTGAGATGTGAGCTGCCGGGTGCGCCCGGCTCCGTCGGGCCCGGGGGAGCCGGGAGG
>DATCNH010000078.1:0-6742 GCA_036565345.1 Candidatus Limnocylindria bacterium
GGCGTGTCACGCGCGAGCGCAGTCATGCTGCTCGCACCGGTCCTGGTCGGCGCGGCCGCGACCACCCGCGCACTGGGGCTCATGCTCACCGGATAACGACACGCCCGAAGAGAGATCCGGCTACGGCTGTTAGAGCCCTCCGGATGTGTCGCATTTGCCCAGGTCGCCGGAATCGAGGCCAATGGTGAACCACTTCGTCCGCTGCGCCGATGAGCCGTGGGTCCAGCTCTCCGGCGAGACCCGGCCCTGGGTCTGCTTCTGGATCCGGTCATCCCCCACCGCGGCCGCGGCATCGAGCGCCTGCGCGATCTCGGCGTCGGTCGGCGTCGCGAGAAAGCCGGTCGCGGCGGCGTGGCTCGCCCAGACCCCGGCGAAGCAGTCGCCCTGCAGCTCGGTGCGCACCGACGCGCTCTGCGCGCCGCTCTGGGTCCCGCTCGTCTGGAGCAGGCCGAGGAGGTTCTGGACATGGTGTCCGTACTCATGCGCGACGACGTAGCCCTCGGCGAATGGACCGCCCGTGGCGCCGAAGCGCGAGCGCAGCTCGTCGAAGAACGCCAGATCGAGGTACACCTTCTCGTCGGTCGGGCAGTAGAACGGACCGGTCGCGGTCGAGGCGGTGCCGCAGCCGGCCTGCGTCGACCCGGTGAACAGCACGGTCTGGGCCTTCCGGTACGTCTGATTGCGTTGCGGGAGCTCTTCGCCCCAATACTTCTGGATGCTGTCGACGAAGCCGACGATCCGGCAGTCGTCGCGCTGATTCGCGTCGGTGCCGGTCCGGCACTCGGCGACGGACGGGCCGGTCCCCGCCGTGGCCCCGGTGCCCGGATCGACGCTGATGAGGCCGGTGTCCAGCGGATTCACGCCGAGCAGGACCGAGGCGATCAACAGGACCAGGCCGAGCCCGCCGCCACCGACGACCAGGCCACCGGATCCGAAGCCGCCGCGTCCGCGGCGATCGCTGACCTCGGACGGATCGAGCTGGGAACCCGGGTTGAACGACACGCCAGCACTGACGCAAGACGCAGGCCAGCCGCCCCGGTGGGCCGCCCCCGCCCGCCACACCTCCTGAGCACGCTCTGGTACAACGGGACCAATGAGCCTCCAGGCCGGCGACACGGCACCGGACTTCACGCTCCCCGACCAGGACGGCACCGCGGTGCGGCTCTCCAGCTTTCGCGGGGCGCCGGTCGTGCTCTACTTCTACCCCGCCGACGACACCCCGGGCTGTACGACCGAGGCCCGCCAATTCAACGACAACCTCGGCCGATTCCAGGAGGCGCGGGTGGCGGTCGTCGGCATCTCACCCGACGGCGCACCATCGCACCAGCGGTTCCGCAGCGCGTACGGCCTGCGGTTCCCCCTTCTGTCCGATGTGGATCACGGCGTCCTCCGGCGCTACGGCGCGTGGGGCGAGCGGCCGAAAGGCGGCGAGGGCGTCATCCGCTCCACGTATCTCGTCGCTGCGGACGGAACGGTGGCCCAGGCGTGGCGGGGGGTGAAGGCCGATGGTCACGCCGCGGAGGTCCTGGCCGCGATCGCCCCACCTGCCGGCGCGTCAGGCTAGCCCGCGGGGTCCCGTCCCGGCGGATCGGGCGCGTCAGGATCCATCCGGCGGTCCAGATGGATCCACAGCGAGCGCGCGTAGCGGAACACGAACGGTACGGTGAATAGGAAGACCAGACCCGCGGCGAGGAGCGATCGCTCGAGCGGCCAGCGCAGGCCGATCACGAACACGAAGAACAACGCCGCGAGGACGGCCGTCGCGAGGCCGTAGCCGATCGCCATCGCGCCGACGAAATACCCGTGCTCACGCTCATAGACCAGGCCACAGACCGGGCAGGCGTCTTCCATCGTGATGAGGCCGCGGAAGAGCCGGCCCTGACGGCAGCGCGGGCAGCGAAGGGTGACAAGCGCCCCGAGCATCAGCGGAGGCCGGGCCCGGTCACGCGCCCGGGGGGTTGAGCGCGGAGGCGCAGAGGCCCAGGAACACCGCCTCGGCAAGGCAGCCGCGCTCGAGCTCGCGCAGATCGAGGCTCTCGTCCTCGGAATGCGGATTCGAGGCGGGATCGCCGACCCCGGTCACGAGCAGGGCCGCCTTTGGGAAGATGCGGGCGAAGTCGAAGAGGAAGGGAATGCTCCCGCCCATCCCGATGTCGATCGCGCCGCGCTCCCAGGCCGCGCCGAGCGCGGCGCGCATCGCCTCGTAAGCCGGGCCGGTCGCGGCGGCCACGAAGGCCTCACCCCTGGATTCGCGGGTGACCGTGACCTCGGCGCCCCACGGCGCGTGGGCCTCCAGATGCGCGGCGAGCGCGTCCTGCGCCGCGGCCGCGGGCTGGCCCGGCGGGATGCGCATGCTGATGCGCGCGCGGGCGACCGGCCAGATGGTGTTCGAGGATTCGGCCACGCTCGTGGCGTCGATCCCGGTGATCGAGATCGACGGCTGCTGCCAGAGCCGACCGGTGAGCGTCCCGGTCCCGATGAGCTCGACCGACGGGCGGGTCCCGACCCACCCGCGAAGCTCCCCCTCGGTGAGGTCGAGCGCGTCGGCCTCGCCGCTGCGCAGCCCGCGGACGGCAACGCTCCCGCGATCGTCGTGAAGCGACGCGAGCAGGCGCACCAGTGCCATGTTCGCGTCGGGCACGCTGCCGCCGTACTCGCCGCTGTGGACCGCGTGATCGGCGGTACGCACCTCGACGGTCACCAGGACGTTGCCGCGCAGGGTCGTGGTGATCGCGGGCTCGCCGACCCGCCAGTTGCCGGAATCGGCGATGACGACCGCATCCGCGTCGAGGAGCGCACGCTCCGCCGCGAGGAAGTCGCCGAGGTGATCCGAGCCGGATTCCTCTTCACCTTCGATGAAGAACGCGACGTTCACCGGTGGCTTGCCGCCCCAGGCGCGGATCGCCGCGGCATGCGCGACGATCCCGGCCTTGTCGTCAGAGCTGCCCCGGCCGTACAGGCGGCCGTTGCGCTCGACCGGCTCGAACGGATCGGAGGCCCAACGGTCGCGGGGTCCCGGCGGCTGGACGTCGTGATGCGCGTAGAGGAGCACGGTGGGCGTGCCGGCCGGACCGGCGACGCTACCGACGACCGCGGGATGGGCGCCTTCGCGCTCCAGGATGCGGATCTCCGCTCCCGCCGCACGCAGGATGTCGGCGGTGATGCTGGCCGATTCGCGCACCGGCGCGGCCTCGTAGCCACGAGCGCTCATCGAGGGCACGCGGATCAGCCGTTCGAGATCCGCCCGGAGCGCCGGCAGCAGGGCGCGCACCGCGGGCCGCAGGTCGGCGGTGATCCGTTCGGCCGCCGCGGCGAGCGCCGGATCCGGACCGAGGCGCGAGGTATCCATCGGGTCAGTGTCGCACGCGCTCGCGACGGCCGCCGGTCAGATAATCCGCGGCCCGCACCGGCGCGACGAGTAACCCGGGGTGCCGCAGGAGCGACGGGCGCACGCCGATCCGGTCGGCCAGCTCATCGAGATAGTCGAGAAGCTCGACTCGCATCGGATCGGTCCCCTGCCGGCGCGCGCGCTCCACCCGCGCAGCGATCTCGGCGCGCATTAAGGCAGGCGCCGGGAGACTCGCCCGGCCGGCGAAGGCTGCGGCGACCCAGCGGGCCTGCATCTCGGCGACCGGGAAAACCGGCCCATGCACGCGCGCGAGGCCAACGAACGCGATCCGGTCGGCATCGGGCGGGAAGACGAGGCGGTAGAGCGCGAGAGCGCCAGCCACGCGCGCCGGGAGCCCGGCCGGCAGGAACGGGAACTCCGCGGCGTACCCCGTTCCACAGACGATCGCGTTCGCCGCGGTGGTGCTCCCGTCGGCGAACCGCGCGCGGCCCGGGGCGAGGCCGTCGAGCGCGGGGCGCAGCACGATCCGGCCGGACGCGATGAGGCCGAGGACATCCGCCCCGGGCGTGGTGCGCGACCCGAAGGGCGGTGGGAGAGGCGCTCCCTGCCGGCGGTACTCGTCGGTGATGGCGCGCCGGCGAAGCCAGCCGCGAAGCGGCGCCGGGAGGCGGCGAACGAGCCGCGTCGCCCGATGATCGAACGGGCGCCCGCGATAGAGCCGCGGGGTGAACGTGACCGGGCCACGGAGCGCGAGGGTCACCGTTCGCGCGACGTCGACCAGCTCGCGCGCGACGTCCGCGGCACTCGACCCACCACCGACGATGACGACGTCGCGGCCGCGATACGGCTCCGGACCGCGATAGGCGGCGGTATGGACGATCGGCCCGTCGAAGCCCTCCGCCCCGGGCAGATCCGGCAGCAGCGGCCGGCTGAACAGCCCGGTGCAGACGACGACCCGGTCGAACCGCTCCCCGTCGACGTCCCAGCCCTCGGCGCGGGGCGTGACGGCCCGGGCCGCGGAGCCCGTTCGGATGTGCCGAACGAGATCGGATCGCGCGGCGTAGGCCTCGAGATAACGCAGGACCGCTGCGCGATCGGGGAAGTCCGGGAGCGCCCGGTCGAAGGGGAGCTCGCTGAAGGCGGTCTTCTGCTTCGAGGTGTTCGTGCGGAGCGATGGGTACGCCAGCCCATCGTCCGGCCGCCAGAGGCCGCCGATCCCCGGCGACCGCTCGAAGACCGCGGGCTCCATCCCGGCGGCGAGGAGCCAGCGCGCGGTCACGAGCCCGCTCGCGCCGGCGCCGATGACCGCCACGCGGGAGACCACCGCCGGAGTATCGGGCCCCTCGGCGAGGGGACGTCAGACTGGAGCGATGGACAGCGCCGAACGAGAGGCCGCGCTCGCCCTCCTGCAGGACGGCGAGCTCCGGATCGAGGGCCGCATCGTGCAGGCGTCTAACGCGACGTTCCTCGGAACGGTGAGCCAGGGCGACCAGACCTGCACCTGCGTCTACAAACCGGTGCGCGGGGAGCGGCCGCTCGACGACTTCCCCGACGGCACGCTGGGTAAGCGGGAGCGCGCAGCATTCCTCGTGTCCGACCGCGGGGGTTGGGACATCGTCCCGCCGACGGTCTTCCGCACCACCGGGCCGTACGGGCCGGGGATGGCGCAGCTCTGGATCGACCTCGATCCGGCAGCGGACATCGTCGGGATGGTGAACGGCGACGACCCGCGGCTGCGTCCGATGGCCGCGTTCGACGCGGCCGTGAACAACGCCGACCGCAAGGGCGGGCACATCCTCCCCACCCCCGCCGGTCGGATCTACGGGGTCGATCATGGCATCTGCTTCGCGGCCGAGCCGAAGCTGCGAACGATCCTCTGGGGCTGGCGCGGGCAGCGGATGGAGGCGGCGGAGATCGCGCTGCTGCGCCGGACCCGCGCGGCGCTCGACGGCCCGCTCGGCACGGAGCTTCGCGCCCTCGTGACCCGCGGGGAGCTCCGCGCGCTCGGCCACCGGATCGACACGCTCCTCGCGGATGGCTGCTTCCCGCTCCCCGATCCCTACCGGATGGTCATCCCCTGGCCGCCCTTCTGACCGGGGCCGCCGGGGGCAACCGGGGCGCGCCGGTGGGGCTCATGGCCTCATCCTGTGCCGGGTGGGCAGCCTGCGCTTCGGCATCGACTTCGGCACCTCCAACAGCGCCGTCGCCGTGTCGGAGGGCGGCCGGGTCCGCGTCCTCCCGCTGGACCCGGTCGCCGGCGAGACCATGCCGAGCGTCCTGTACATCCGGCGCGACGGCAGCGTCACCGTCGGGCGTCCGGCGATCGACGGGTTCCTCGCGGACAACCGGGCGCGCGGCCCGGTCCGGCGCACCGAGCACATCCTCACGACCAGCGTCGCGACGTCGGTCCCCGGCCGGGCTCCGGTCCAGGCCCGGATCCTCACCGACGCCGCCGCACCTGGCCGGCTGTTCCAGTCGCTCAAGACCTTCCTCGGCGATCCGCTCCTCGTCCCGACGAATGTCTTCGGCGACGAGCGGGGGCTCGAGGATCTCATCGGGCTGCTCCTCGAGGCGATGCTTCGGCGTGTCGGGGAGCTCACCGGAGAGCAGCCGGTCGAGGCGACCGTCGGGCGGCCGGTCGAATTCGTGGGCGGTGCCGAGGTGGAGGAGCGGGCACAGGGCCGGCTTGAGCAGGCCGCGCGCCTGGCCGGACTGCGCGCGCTCCGGTTCATGCCGGAGCCGATCGCCGCGGCGCACGCTGCGGGCGTGACCGGTCGCACCTGCCTGGTCTTCGACTTCGGCGGCGGCACCCTCGACCTCGCCGTCGCCCGCCGCGAGGCCGGGACGCTTCGGATCCTCGGGACGAGCGGGGCCGACGTCGCCGGGGACCGCTGCACCCAGCTCCTCATCGACGAGCTCGTCGCGCCGGAGCTGGGCGAGGGAAAGACCTGGGGACCGAAGCGGCTCGGGCTACCCCGTTCGATCACCCACGCGATCAACGATTGGCGGGCGCTCTCGGCACTGAATGAGAAGCCGATCCTCGACGCCCTCGATGACCTCGTCCGGTCCGGCGCGCCCGAACGCGAGCTGTCCGCGCTGCGCAGCGCGATCGAGCTGCAGCTCGGCTTCGAGATCTTCGCCGCGGTCGACCGGACGAAGATCGCGCTCTCGGTCGAGCAGCTCAGCCTATTCAGCTTCCACCGCGCCGCGGTGGACATCGATCGGATGGCCGCGCGGCGGCGCTTCGAGCTGGCGATCGCGCCGCTGCTGGCACGGATCGACGGCGCGCTCACGCAGGTCCTCGATCGCTCGGGCGTCGCTGCGCCCCAGATCGTCGAGATCGTCTGCACCGGCGGCTCGAGCGCGATCCCGGCGGCCCGCGCGCTGCTCGCC
>DATCNH010000079.1:0-6180 GCA_036565345.1 Candidatus Limnocylindria bacterium
ACTCGACGGCCTGCTTCAGGTGCGAGCCGGTGCGCAAGGCTCGGGTGATGTTCTCCTGGGCGGTGGAGTTCAACAGGCTCGGACGGCCCACACGAGGCTCAACGCGGCGTCGGGCTGGGGGAACTGGCTTCCTGGCCGCCAGGGCGGTCGTTTGGGCAACGGCGGGCTTTGGTGCGGCCGCACGCGGCCCCGTCGGCGGGCGGCTCCCTGGGGTCATTCCATCCGCACCGGCCCGAGCCCGACGCGTGATTCCGCGACTCATCGGTAGTGGCTATCGGGACTGCGGTCAAAACTGCGGTCAACCGCCGACCCGGGTCGCAAGAATCGCGGAAAACGCTGAGCCGACGAAGGGGCTCGAACCCTTGACCTGCGGTTTACGAAACCGCTGCTCTACCAGCTGAGCTACGTCGGCGGAGGGGAGGGTCAAGTTTACCCGGCCCGATGACGACGGCGGGCTTGCTTGTCAGGATGAGGCATCCTCGACGCCGAAGATCCGGGCGGCGTTGCCCCAGAAGATCGCGTCCTGCTCGGCGGCGCTCAGGCCGATCCGCTCGAACTCCGCCATCCAGCTGGAGAGCTCGCGGCTCATATGCGCGACATCGCAGTCCGAGCCCCAGAGCAGCTTCGCCGTCGAGACCTCCGCCCGGATCATCCCCCGGTCGATGATGTGGCGGCGCACCACGGTGCCGCCGGAGATGTCGAAGGAGACGTTCCGCCGCCAGCGGGCCACGGCGGCGGCGGAGTCGTACAGGCCGTAGCCGAGGTGCGCGCCGACGATCGACAGGTCCGGGAACGCGACGCTCACCCCGTCGAGGAGGATCGGCTGCATCCGCGCGGCGCCGTACCAGGAGTCCGCGCCCTCGGTGGCCTCGGTGGCCTCGGGCGAATAGCGGCGCAGCGCTTCCGACGCGCGGGAGGTCTCCGTTCCCTCGGCGACCGTTCGCGGAGGGAATTGCAGGTAGTCCACCGGTCCGCCGGCGATGCCCGTGTGGAACAGGCAGACCAGCCGCCGCCGCTCGGCCTCGGCGTAGAGCGGGAAGTACGCCGGATGGTCGTAGTCGCGCCGCGGATTGATGATCTTCAGGCCGCGGAACCCGCGGTCGGCGAGATCGGCGACGGCCGCCGGGGTGTCGGCATCGGGATCGACCTGTGCGAACGGCACGATAAGGTCCGGGTATCGGACGAAGGCGCGCTCGACCCAGTCGTTGCTCTCGCCGCGCCTTCCGAGCAGGCAGATCCGGTGGATGTTCAGCCGTCCACAGGTGTACACCAGCGTGTCGAGCATTCCCTCGGGAGTCTGGAGCGGCGACGCCGGAGCGCCGGCCCGCCACGGGTAATGCGCGTGGACATCGAAGACCCGGCGCGGCGCGTCCTTCACATAGATCGGTCGCTCGGGTTCCTTCACGGCCGGAATACTATTCGGCAATCGCTCCGAGCCGGTCCGTCCGATCGGCCGGGGCAGATCAGAAGGCGGGTGGAGACACATGAACGACCAGGCAGCGCGATCTGCGGCGCTCTCGCGCCGGGAGCTCCTTGTCCGGCTGGGCATCGTCGGGGTCGGCGCCGCCGCCGTCCCGTTCCTTGCCGCGTGCCAGGCGGCGACCCCTGCCGCGACGTCCGGCGCGACGAGCGCGGCCGGTACCGCGGGCACCGTCCCCGCGGCCACGATCACCTGGTCGTTCTGGGGCGGCCCCAGCGAGCTGCCGCCGAACGACGAGGTCATCAAGGCGTTCAACGCCAAGTACCCGCAGATCACGATCACGAAGTTCCACGAGCCGTTCGCCAGCTACTTCGACAAGGTCACGACGATGTTCGCCGGGAACACCGCCCCCGACGTGCTCTTCCTCACCAACGTCCCCAGCTACGCCGGCAAGGGCGTTCTCGAGCCGCTCGACCCGCTCATCCAGAAGAGCAGCTACGACGTCCAGGACTTCGTCCAGGCCGAGATGAAGCTGTTCCAGTACCAGGGCAAGACCTACGGCTTCCCGCGCGACAACGACACGAAGGTCCTGTACTTCAACAAGGATGCGTTCGACGAGGCCAAGCTGTCGTACCCCGACGCATCGTGGGATTGGGCGAAGCTCAAGGATGCCGCGGCCAAGCTCACCAAGCGCGAGGGTGACCGCGTCGTGCGCTTCGGCGCAGCGATCGAAGCGACGGAGTGGCCATCCTTCGTCTGGGCCAACGGTGCCGAGGTCTACGACGACCCGCTCAAGCCCACCAAGTGCCTGCTCGATCAGCCGGCGCAGGTCGAGGCGATCACCTTCCTCGCCGACCTCATTAACAAGGACAAGACGATCCCGAGCGCGACCTCGCTCACCCAGGCCGGCGGCGTGACCACGATGTTCGGTGGCGGGCTGGCGGCGATGGCGATCTCGAATGCCCCGCGCCTGCTGGCCTTCGCGAAAGCGCCGTTCAAATGGGATGTGTCCGTCCTGCCAAAGCAGAAGCGCGCGGTGAACTACGTCGGCGGCGCCGGCTACGTCATGTCTGCGCAGTCGAAACAGAAGGACGCCGCCTGGACCTTCATGCAGTTCCTCAATGGCGCGGAGGCCCAGAAGATCTTCAGCGCCGGCGGCGGCGTCGTGCCGGCACGGATCTCGGTCCAGAAGTCCGACGCGTTCCTGAAATCGGGTCCACCCGGCATCAATATGCAGACCTTCGTCACCGCGACCGGCCAGGGCCACCTCAACGGTGCGTCGACGATCGGTCCCTGGCAGGCCGAGATGAACACCTCGGTGAACAAGGAGCTCGACGCGATCTGGTCCGGGCAGGCCGCTCCGGCGACGCAGCTGCCGATCATCGCGAAGAACGCGACCGCGCGCCTAGCGACGCTCGTCAAGTAGCCGGTGGCCCGACCGCCCGCCGGATGGCGGCGGTCGGGCGCTGTACGCTCGGGGCAATGGCCCCGAGCGCGGCGACCATCGGGCGCAGGACCGGATCGACCGGCCGGTGGCAGCGGTTGCGGCACCGGTACGACCTCGAGGGCTATCTGTTCCTCATCCCCGATTTCGCCGGGACGCTGCTCTTCGCCGTAGGCCCGGTCTTCGCGGCGCTGGCGCTCGGCCTCTTCTCCTGGGACATCCTCACCCCGCCGCGATTCGTGGGTCTCGAGAACTACCGCGAGCTCTTCCGCGACGACATCTTCCGCGAGGTCCTCCGGAACACGACCGTGTTCGTCATCGGCTCGGTGCCGGTGCGGACTGTTCTAGCTCTGCTCCTCGCGATCGTGCTGAATCAGGGCATCCGCGGCCTCGCCTTCTTCCGCGGCGCGTTCTTTCTCCCGACGATCACCTCCGCGGTCGCGGCCGCGGTGGTGTGGCGCTGGATCTATGAGCCGAATTTCGGACTGCTGAACAGCATCCTGTACGCCATCGGTGTGGCCCATCCGCCCAACTGGCTGAGCAGCCCGATCTGGGCGATGCCCGCGCTCATCCTCTTGAGCGTGTGGCAGGGCCTCGGCTTCCAGATGGTCATCTTTCTCGCAGGGCTCCAGGGGATCCCCGCGCACCTGTACGAGGCGGCGGCGATCGACGGGGCGAACGCCTGGACCCGCTTCCGGCACATCACCCTGCCGCTCATTTCACCGACGACCTTCTTCGTCGTCGTCATCTCGATCATCGGCTCGTACCAGGTCTTCGATCAGGCCTTCATCCTCACCGAGGGTGGCCCGGGGTACGCCACGACCACGTTGGTGAACTACATCTACGTCTACGCGTTCCAGTTCTTCAAGATGGGCTACGCCTCGGCGATCGCGTGGATCCTCTTCCTCATCGTGCTCACGCTCACCCTCATCCAATTCGCCCTGCAGCGGCGCTGGGTCCACTACGACTAGCCCGGCCCGGGCGCTCGCCTCGACCGCCCGGCCTCCGCGTCCCCGGCGGCGCCGTTCGGGGCGACACCCGGCCCTGCGGCTCCTGGCGTATCTCGCCCTCGGGGTGGCGGCCTTCACGATGCTGGTGCCGTTCCTCTGGATGCTTTCCACCTCGCTCAAGACGCCGGCCGCGACCTTCGTCTACCCGCCGCAATGGATCTCCACTCCGATCGTGTGGGGGAACTACGCGGACGTGTTCCGGGCCCTCCCGTTCGGCCGCTACATGCTGAACACGGCATTCGTCGCCGCCACGATCACGCTGCTGCAGCTCACGGTCGCGTCGCTGGCCGCGTACGCCTTCGCCCGGCTTCGCTTCCCCGGGCGGGACGCACTGTTCCTCGCGTACCTCGCGACGCTCATGGTGCCGGTGCAGGTGACGATCATCCCCGACTTCCTCATCGTGCGATCCCTTGGCTGGATCGACACGTACCAGGGACTGATCATTCCCCAGATCTTCGCCGGATCGCCGAGCAGCGCGTTCGCCACGTTCCTGCTGCGCCAGTTCTTCATGGGGATCCCGCGCGAGCTCGTCGAGGCGGCGCGGATCGACGGCGCAGCCACGTTCGCGATCTTCCGGCGGATCATCCTGCCGCTCTCCGGTCCGGTCCTCGCGACGCTGAGCGTGTTCACCTTCACCGGCCAATGGAACAATTTCCTTTGGCCCTTGATCATCGTCAACGACGACAACCTGCGAACGCTCACCGTCGGGCTGCGCGCCCTGGTGGGGGAATTCACCGTGGAGTACCAGCTCCTCATGGCCGGTACGGTGATGTCGCTGATCCCGATGGTCCTGGCATTCCTGTTCCTGCAGCGATACTTCGTGCGCGGGATCGCGCTCACCGGCCTCGGTGGCCGGTAGGAGGGAGTCGAACGTGACCGACGCGGATCGTCCTCGCCCCCGGGATCATCACGAGCACGCCGTCGTCCGCGATCCGGACTTCGCCGCCGTCAAGCAGCATCCGGCGCCTCCCACCGAGGAGTGCGATCTCATCCGCACCGCGCGCACCAAGGCCGTCGAGATCCTCCACGGCTGCGTCACCCCGGCCGGGTTCCGCGCGTCGGCGGTCCAGCCCGGCTACCCCCAGATCTGGGCCCGCGACAGCGTGATCACCGGCCTCGGCGCGGTCGCGACCGGCGACCCCGAGCTCGGTGCGGCCTTCCGGGCGTCGCTCGAGACCCTTGCCGCGAACCGGTCGGAGCTCGGGCACATCCCGCTGAACGTCGATCCGGCGACCGGTGAGGTGTCCGGAGAGAACGCGGCGGGCGTGGACGCGAATCTCTGGTTCATCCTCGGCCACGCGGTGTCGTTCCGTGCCACCGGCGACGGCGATTTCCTCAAGAAGCACTGGCCGGCGATCAGTGCGGCGGTGCTCTGGCTCCGCTACCAGGACGTGAACGACTGCGGGCTCCTCGAGATCCCGGAGGCCGGCGACTGGATGGACCTGTTCGGCTGCCGGTACAACGTCCTGTACGACAACGTCCTCTACTACGGCGCGCTGCGCGCCGCCGCCGAGCTTGCCACCGAGCTCGGACACCGCGACGAGCAGCAGCGCTACACGCGCCTCGCCGACGACGTCCACTTGAAGCTGAATCTGCTCCTCTGGGCCGAGCGCGGCTGGGACCCCGGCGAGTTCGCGGAGAAGATGGCCACCCTCAAGCGCCTCCACCTCGAGTGGTACATGGTCTACCAGAACATCGGAACGATCTCGTCTCGTCCGTACTACCTTCCATACGTCGCATTCCGCGAGTACGGCGACTACTTCGACACGCTCGGGAATCTGCTGGCGATCCTCTTCGGCGTCGCCAACGACGATCGCACGCGTCAGATCCTCCGGTTCATCCGCCAGGTGGGTGTGGCGCAGCCGCATCCGGCGAAGGCGGTCCACCCCCCGATCCTTCCCGGCGACAAGGA
The DNA here is from genome assembly GCA_036565345.1 of Candidatus Limnocylindria bacterium. Taxonomy (GTDB): domain Bacteria; phylum Chloroflexota; class Limnocylindria; order P2-11E; family P2-11E; genus UBA4735. The sequence continues at coordinate 5,787 of DATCNH010000079.1, forward strand.
TTGGCGCGAGTACTACCGCAGCCGCAACCTCAACCTCCCGTACCAGTACCACAACGGCGGGGTCTGGCCGTTCATCGGCGGCTTCTACGTCGCGACGCTCGTCCAGACCGACCGTCCCGAGATGGCGCTTCAACAGCTCCACCAGCTGGCGCTCGCCAACCAGCAGGGCCTCGATGAGGAGTGGGAGTTCAACGAGTGGCTGCATGGCCAGACCGGGCTGCCGATGGGCTACCGGCGCCAGGCCTGGAGCGCGGGGATGTATCTCTTCGCCGATGTCGCCGTTCGGCAGAAGGTCCCCTACCTGGTCCCACCGACCTGCGGCCCGCGATAGGCCGCGCCGGCAGCCGCGTCCGCCGCGCCCGAGCGTGAGCGAGTGAGAACGCGCTTCGCCGGC
>DATCNH010000080.1:0-10714 GCA_036565345.1 Candidatus Limnocylindria bacterium
TTCGCGTGGCCGGCGAGCGCGAAGCCGGTCACATCGGTGGCCGCGTGCAGGCCTGCCTCGACCGCCGCCCGGGAGGCCGCGCGGTTCGACGCGACCATCGAGGCGATGACCGACGCAAGATCCTCCGCGGCGAGAGCGCCATTCTTGTGCGCCGTCGTGAGCAGGCCCGTGCCGATCGGCTTGGTGAGCCAGATCGCGTCGGACGGTCGAAGCGCTCCCTTGGTGAGCAGATGGTCCGGATGCACCCGGCCGGTGACGGCCAGACCAAATTTCGGCTCGCGGTCGATGACCGTATGACCGCCGGCGATGATCGCTCCGGCCTCCCGAACGGCGTCCGTCGCGCCCTGGAGGAGCAGCTCGAACGCGTCGAGCGACAGGTCCTCCGGCCACGCCGCGATGTTCAGCGCGAAGAGCACCTCGCCGCCCATGGCATACACGTCGGACATCGCATTCGCTGCCGCGATCGCGCCTGACGCGTACGGGTCATCGACGATCGGCGGGAAGAAGTCGACGGTCGCGATGATCGCCTGATCCGGCGCGACGCGATACACCGCCGCGTCGTCGGCCCGCGCAAGGCCGACGAGCAGCTCGGCGGGCTCGATCTGCGTGGCGAGAGGGCGCAGGACCTGCGCCAGTGGGCCGGGGCCCAGCTTGGCCCCTCAGCCGGCGCAGGAGGACAGGGTGGTGAGGCGCACCTCATCGCGGGTGAACATGCGCTCAGGATACCGGCGCGTCGTCGGTGTCAGCGGACGCCCGGCACGGTCCGGAGGCCCAGATACCAGAGAGCCGCCGCGAGGCCGATGAGCAGCATCGCGAGGGCGACATACGACGCGCCGCGGCCTCGACGGAACAGCACGATGAGCAGCAGCAGCGCCGCGGCCGCGACGAGGGCCAGATCGAGGGCGAGGATGGCGGCGCTCATCGGCTAGATGACATTGTGCTCGACCACCAAGTCACCCTCGGCGAATCGGGCGAGCCGGAGCGGGGCGATGTCCAGGCTCGGCGGAAGTCCGCAGATGACCTCGGCGATGAGCTCGCCGGTCGCCGGCGCATGCATGAGCCCGTGGCCCGAGAAGCCGGCGGCGCAGATGAGACCCTCGAGGCCCGGGACCCGCCCGAGGATCGCGTGCTTGTCCGGCGTGTCCTCATAGAAGCCGGCCCAGCCGGTCCGGATGGTGGCCCGCTCAAGCAAGGGGAGCCGAGCGAGCCCGCGTTCGACGACCTCGGGGAGGAATTCCCAGTTCACGCGGTCATCGAATCCGGCGGCGTCATGCGGATCCGCCATGCCAAGCAGGACGCCGCCCGAATCGTGGTGCAGGTAGAGGCCCGACGCGAACTCGATCGTCATCGGAAAGTCGCGGTCGAAGCCGGGCACCGGATTGGTGATGAAGATCTGCCGGCGGAGCGGACTGATCGGAACGCTGACTCCGGCCAGGGCCGCCACCTCCCCGGCCCACGCGCCTGCGGCATCGACGACGGTCTCACAGGTGATCCGCCGCTCGCCGCAGCGCACACCGGTGATCCGACGCTCGTCATGTTCGATGGCGGTGACGTCAGCGCCTTCCTCGAACCGCACGCCACCCGCGCGGGCGCGCGCGACGTACCCCTGCAGGATCGAGTTGGGATCGGCGTGGCCGTCGGCCGGACAGAACGTGCCGAATCGGACATCGTCGACCGCGAGCTCGGGGAAGATCCCGGCGATCTCTCTGCGATCGAGCCGCACCGCCGGCACATCGAGGCGTCGCCAGAGCGCCAGGGAGCGCTCGAACGGCTCGACGTCCCGCGGATCGGTGATGAGGAAGAGATAGCCGACCTGGCGGAAGAACGGGTCGATCCCCATCTCGTCCTCGAATCGGAGCAGCGCCGGCAGCGAGCGCTGGGACATCCGCACGTTGATCTCGGTCGAGAACTGCAGCCGGATACCGCCGGCGTTGCGGCTCGTCGATCCGGAGCCCAGCCGATCGCGCTCGAGGACGAGGACATCCCGGACGCCCTGCCGGCTCAGGTGGTAGGCGATCGACGCGCCGATGACCCCGCCGCCCACGATCACGACCTCGGCGCTCGTCACCATGCCGAGACCGTCAGGACCGGACACTCAGCCGTTGAGGCACGGTGCCGACGGCGGGACTTGAACCCGCAAAGCCTTTCGGCCATACGCCCCTGAAGCGTACGAGTTTGCCAATTTCTCCACGTCGGCGGACCGGATCAGTTTAGACCGATCGGCGCGCGCGGATGCCCATCGGTCATCGCCGTGGAGCGGTCTTCAGGTACCAGTCCTCGACGTTCCAGAAGCGCTGGGTCGGATCGGTCACCGGCGCGACGCGAAACCCGTTCAACGATCGACCCTGCGCATAGAGGTAGTCGCTGTTGTACAGGAACACGACCGGCACCTCGACCGCGATCGCCTGGAAGACCGTCGCGTAGAGCTCCTTGCGCTGCGCCTGGTCGAAGGTGCGTCGCCCGGCCTCGAGCGCACGGTCGATCGCGAGCGTGTTATAGCCGGAGAAGTTGTCGCCGGGGTCCTTCACCTGACCGGAGTGGAAGAATGCGTACGGATCCGGATCGCTCCCGACGGTGATCCCGACGAGCAGGGTGTCGAACGAGCGCTGTCGCGCCACCTTGTCCACCAGATCGGCGAATGGCACCGCCTTCACGTCGACCCGCATCCCAATGGCCCCGAGATCCGCCGCGATCTGCTGTGCTGCGGCAAGGCGCGCCGGCTCGTCCGACGTCGAGATGGAGAACTTCAGCGCCGTCCCGTCTCGGTCGCGGATCCCATCGCCGTCGTGGTCCTTCCAGTCCGCCTGGTCGAGCAGCGCGCGGGCGTCCGCGGCCGAGTACTGGTAGCGCTGGATCTCCTTGGCGTAGGCCCACGAGGTCGGCGGCACGAACTCGTCGCTCACCGCGCCGCGGCCGTCGGCGGAGACCTGGAGGACGCGCCCACGGTCGATGGCCGTCGCGATCGCCTGGCGCACCACCCGGTCGCGAAAGACCGCCCGATCGGGCCGGACGTTCAGGAACAGCGCGGTGAAGTCGTTCGTCGGAAGGCTGTACAGGTTCACGCTGCGCAGCGACCGGGCCCGCGCGGCGTCCTGAGGGCTCAGGCCGGCGGTCCCGTCGATCTCGCCGCGCGAGAGCGCCGCCAGGGCCTCGCCCTCATCACGAAAGAACCGCAGGATGATCCGGTCGAGGTACGGGCGCGTCCGCTCCGGCTTGGTGCGGTAGAAGTCGTCCGACCGGACCAGGGTGATCTGCCGTGCGTCGAGATCGGAGAACCGGAATGGCCCGGTCCCGACCGGCCGCAGATTGAACGGCTGCCGCGACAGATCCGCGTAGCTCACCCCGGAAAGAAGATGGGACGGCAAGAGCGGGACGGTCGTGCTGCCGGCGAAGGGCGCGTAGACGTCGGGAAGGGTGAACCGGACGGTCTTCGCGTCGACCGCCGCCACCGTGACTCCGCGGAACGCATCGCTGAAGGGGCCGAAGTAGCCCCGGTCCTGGAGCAGCGCCACGGTATAGAGGACGTCGTCGGAGGTCACCGCGATGCCGTCGTGCCACGTGGCATCGGGACGGATGCTGAATGTCCAGATCTTCCCCGACGGATCGACCTCGTAGCTCGCGGCAAGGTCGGCGACGATGCTGCCCCCGCGGTCGTATCGCATCAGCCCGGTGAAGAGGAGCCGCGAGACGTCGGCGTCCACGCTCGTCGCGGCGATGAGCGGATCGAGGTACTGCGGCACACCGGCCACGCCTTCGACATAGCTCCCGCCGAAGGCGGGGACGAGGTCGGCCGCGGGACGGTCCACGACGACGGCACCGGCGCTGGTAAACGCGAGCAGGGCGATGAGCCCCAGGACGATCAGCTTGTCGCGACGGGTCACCGGTGCGCCCCGTGCGGGGCGTCGGTCAAGTCGGGGTCGTCGTCCGCGCGCCGACGATCGAGATCAGCACATAGACCACGACGAGAACGATCGTCAGGCGAAAGAGCGTGCGCTCGATCCCCCGCCGGCTGCGGTACGCGGTGGACTCGCCGCCGAACGTTCCGGACAGGCCGGTCCCGCGCGCCTGCAGCAGGATCGAGGTCGCGACGGCGATCGAAATGACCATCTGGGCGATCTGAAGCACATCCATGAAGACACCCAGTGTACCTGCTGGGCCCTTCGACCACCTTCCGCGAGCGCTGAGATTCCCGACCCGAGCGCCCCGGGCGACCGGCGCGATCGGCGCCGTGCGGCGGCTCAGGGTGCCGCGGCCGCGCTCCCGCCGAGCAGCGAGGACCCGGTCATCCGCGATGGCACCGGCAGCCCGAGGAGCCCGAGGAGCGTCGGCGCGACGTCCCGGAGTCCGCCGTCGCGGAGGGCGCGGCGCCCGGCGTCGGCGGCGATGAACAGCACCGGAACGGGATTTGTCGTGTGCTGAGTATTCATCGTGCCGTCCGCGAAGGTGAGCGCCTCGACGTTCCCATGGTCGGAGGTGAGGAGCAGGCACCCGCCGGCAGCGAGCACGGCATCCACGACGCGTCCGACCGCGGCGTCGGTCTCGGCCATCGCGGCGAGGGCGGCAGGCAGGAGGCCGGTGTGACCGACCATGTCGGGATTCGCGAAGTTCACGATCGCGAAGTCGTACGAGCCGGTCGCGATCGCCGCCACGAGCGCGTCAGCGACGCCCGCGGCGCTCATCGCCGGCCGCAGGTCGTAGGTCGCCACCTTTGGCGACGGCACGAGCCGCCGGTCCTCCCCCGGATACGGATCCTCACGTCCGCCATTGAAGAAATACGTCACGTGCGCGTACTTCTCGGTCTCGGCGACGTGGAACTGCCGCAACCCGGCATCGGCCGCGATCTCCGCCAGCGGGATGACCGCCGCAGGCGGGAACGCCACTCTGATCCCCGGCACGTCCGCGTTGTACTCGGTCATCGAGGCGAACGTGAGGTCGCGCGGAGCGCGCGCACGCGCGAATCCGTCGAAGCCGGGCCGCAGGAATGCCCAGGTCAGCTGGCGGGCGCGATCGGGCCGGAAGTTGAAGCTGATCACTCCATCACCGTCCTGGACCGGACGGCCGTCTCCCACCACCTGCGGCTCGAGGAGCTCGTCCCGGCACTCGGCGGTGGCATAGCAGGCCGTGAGCGCGGCCGCGGCGCTGGGGACCCGCGGCCCGTCGGCGTCGACGATCGCCCGCCACGACCGGGCTGTGCGCTCCCAACGCAGGTCGCGGTCCATCGCGTAAAAACGCCCGTGGACCGTCGCGATCGGCGCATCGACCGCGGCGAGGAGCGGAGCCGCGCTGCGGGGCGGCATGTCGCGGCCGTCGAGGAACGCGTGGACCGCGATCTCGGTGACCCCCTCGCGGCGGGCGAGCGCGATGAGCGCGGCGAGATGCTTCATGTCGGCGTGCACCCCGCCGGTGGAGAGCAGGCCGAGCAGGTGGAGGGTCCCGCCCCGGCCGGCGGCGCAGGCCGCGCGGAGGGCCGCATTGGCGAAGAAGCTGCCGTCGGCCACAGCGGCATCGATGACCTCGAGGGCCTGCGGGTCGGCGTAGCCCGCGCCCATCACCAGATGGCCGACCTCGCTGTTCCCCATGACTCCAGCGGGCAGGCCCACCGCGGTGCCGCTCGCCTCGAGCCGGGCCTGCGGATACCGCGCGAACAGGGCGTCGAGGCGCGGTGTGTCCGCGCGGGTCGCCGCGTTGGCCGGTGAGTCCGGCGCGATGCCCCAGCCGTCGAGGACGCAGAGCACGACCGGACGATAGGCGGCGGTCACCGCCCGAAGGCCGCCACGATCGCCGCGAACTCGTCGACCTTCAGCGAGGCCCCGCCCACCAGGGCGCCGTCGATCCCGGGCGCGGCGGCGAACTCGACCGCGTTCTTCGCGCTCACGCTGCCGCCGTACAGCACCGAGAGCGTCTCGGCTCCAGGGCCGAAGGCCGAACCGGCACGATCGCGGATCGCCGCGGCGGCCGAGGCCGCGTGCTCCGCGGTCGCCGCCCGACCGGTGCCGATGGCCCACACCGGCTCGTACGCGATGGCGATCAACCGGGTGGAGCGCACCCCACCAGGCCCGGCGGGGTCGGCGCGGTCGAGCGCCTCAAAGAGTGCCCCGGCCTGCCGGGTGAGGACCGCAGCAGTCTGGCCGGCCGCATATTCCGCCTCCGTCTCTCCGACGCAGGCGATGACCTCGAGCCCGGAGCGCAGGGCGGCGGCGAGCTTTTGCGCGACGCGTGCGTCGTCGTCTCCCTGATCTCGCCGCACCTCGGAGTGCCCGACGATCGTTCCGGACGCGACGCCCACGAGCATCGGGGCCGCGAGCTGACCGGTGAAGGCGCCCCCATCCGCCCAGTGCACATCCTGGGCATACACCCCGACCGCGGTGCCTCGTGCCGCGTCGGCGACCGCGGGAAGTGCGATTGTCGGCGGCGTGACGATGACCCGCAGGCCCGGCGGCACGCGGAGGCCCACGATCGCCCGCGCAAGGGTCACCGCCTCGCCGATGGTCGGCGGGTTCATCTTCCAGTTCCCGGCGACGATCCGGGCACCGGTCACGAGGTGGCCTCGGTGACGATGCGCCGCAGGCGCGAGCGGATCGCCCACTTGGTGGTGTCGAGACGTTCGGCCAGGTCCGCCAGGGTTGCCGTCGGCGCGCGGAGACGCGCGCGGGCCGCGTCCCGGAGCGGCTCGGGCAGCGCCTTCAGCCGCCCATCGGCGGCGAGGGTCCGGATCGCGGCGGTCTGCGTGCGTGCCGCGCTGATCGCCCGACCGAGGTTCGCCGAGTCGGCGTTCACCAGCGCGTTGGTCCGGCCGCGCATCTCGCGGGCAACGCGTCGGGCTTCGAACCGCAGGAGCGTCTCGGTGGCGCCCGCGGCACGCAGGTACGCCGCGATGACCTCCGCGTCACGCAGTCCGAGCACGAGCTGGCCGCGGCGCGATCGCACCGCCGGGGCGAAGCCCTCGCGGGCGAGCGTCGTGCCCGCACGATGGACCTCACCACGCGGCGGCCGGAGCTCCAGGAGGTAGCCGGACCGGCCCGCGGACACCGAGCCTCCGGCAAGGAACAGCCCGCGCAGATAGGTCCGCCGGCAGCACCGCCGGCGCAGGGCGGCGTGCGGATCGCCGGTCTCGGCGCGATGCGCGAGCCGGCGCGCCGGAACGCCGAGGTGGCGGGCGTGCGGTAGGAGCGCCGCCAACACCTGGGCGTCGCAGGGCCGGAGCGGGACCCGCGCCAGCTCCGCCTTCACCTCCTCCGAGAGCGGGGAGCGCTCGCGCCGACCGACGCCACGGGTCATGTGCGCACGTCGCGGCGATCGCGGTCGCGATGCTCGACCGCGACATCGCCCGGCCAGAAGCCGGCGATCCGGCGCGCGACATCGTCGGCGATCGCCACCGAGCGGTGCCGGCCGCCGGTACAGCCGAAAGCGATGCCGAGCCGAGCCTTCTTCTCGGCCTCGTAGCGCGGGATCGCGAACTCGAGCAGCGGCATGAGGCACTCGAGGAACGCGCGGGTCGCCTCGTGGCCGAGGACGAACTCGCGGACCGGACCATCCGATCCGGAGAGCGGGCGCAGCTCCGCGATATAGAAGGGGTTCTCCATGAACCGGACGTCGAACACGAGATCGGCCGCCGGAGGGAGCCCGTGCTTGTAGCCGAAGCTCATGAGCTGCACGAGCATCGCCGCGATCCCCTCGCCATAGAGCGAGTGCAGCGTGTCGCGCAGCTCCTTCACCGAAAGATGGGTCGTGTCGATGACCCGATCGGCGCGCGCGCGCAGATCCACGAGCACCCGCCGCTCCTCATCGATCGAGGGCTGGACCCCGCCGCTCCCCTCGAGCGGATGCCGGTGGCGGGTCTCGCTGTAGCGGCGCAGGAGCACCTCGTCGGACGCGTCGAAGAACAGGACGTGCGGCCGATCTCCGGCCTGCTCCAGGGCCTCGAGCGCGGCCGCCGCCTCCGCGAACAACGGACCGCTGCGCGCGTCGATGACGAAGGCCACCTTTGCGTGATCGCCCTTCCGGCAGACCTCGAGCGCCGTGGCCATGAGCGCCGGGGGCAGGTTGTCGAGGGTGTAGTAGCCGAGGTCTTCGAAGACCTTCACCGCCTGGGACTTCCCGGCACCGGAGAGACCCGTCGCGACGACGAAGTCAGCGGGCTCCGCCATGGTCTAGTGCGGGATGACGCGCGAGACGACGAAGCTCACCAGACCGATGATCACCGCCCCGATGATGGCGGTGAGCAGACCATCGACCTGGAATCCAAGCACCGGGACGGCGGAGACGAGCAGGAGCATGAGGCCGTTCACGACGAGGGCGAACAGGCCGAGGGTGAGGCAGGTGATCGGCGCCGAGAGGAGCTGGAGGATCGGCCGAACGAACGCGTTCACGAGCCCAAGCACGAAGGCGGTGAGCAGGAGCGAGATCCAGGGGTCGAGCTGGCCGAACCCGTATTGCGCGTGGCCGTAGGAGATCCCCGGGAGGAAGAACGCGGTCACCGCGATCGCCACCGCGTTGACCAGCGTGCGCCAAACGAAGCCCACGGGGAGAGCCTACGTCAGTACTGGCCGACCGTCCCGCGAACGCTCATCCGGCGCTCCGCGGCCCCGAACGCCCATCGCCCGAGCGGGTACGCCGCGACCGTCCCCGCGATGAGGAACACGTACTCGAGGACCGGGTCCAGGAGCGGGGCGGTCCCGAGCGCATGCTGCCGCAGGATGTCCATCGCGTACGTGGTCGGCAGGGCATAGGCGATCGGCTGGAACACCCCGGGCAGGAGCGTGACCGGGAACGCGACACCCGAGGCCGTCGCAAACAGGAAGTTGGTCGAGTCGACGAAGAAGTTCGCCTCCTTGATCACGAGCACGATCGCGGCGAGGCCAAAGGCGACGCCGACCATCGCGACGACCGCAAGGAGCAGCGCTGGGATCGCGAGAAGGATCTCGCCCCGGAATCGCAGGCCGAAGAACGCCATGCCGACGGCCAGGATGACCGCCTGGCCCACGGCGAAGAACAGCAGGCTGCCGATGGCCCGGCCGAGCACGAACGTGCCCCGGCGGGTCGGGGTGAGCCATGACGGCTCGAGGGTCCCCAGATCCATCTCGTTCCGGAGCGACATCGCCATGCCCCAGAACGTCGTGGCGACGAGGCCGCTCATGACGCCGCCGAGAAAGATGTAGCCCGCCAGATCGGCCGTGCCGACCGTGCGCTCCAGGCCGACGGCCCGACCGCTGACGGCGAAGGACGCGCCGAAGAGGAATGCGGGGATGACCCCCTGGTACAGCGGCGTGAAGATCTGCGAGGCGATGACGAAGCGATACCGCGACAGGCTCCGAATGTCGCGGCGCGCGATCGCGAGGGCCGCCCGTAGCTCGGCGATCAATACCGGCCCAGCATGCCCGTACGCCGCGCGGCCGACTCCATCCGACCGAAGACCAGCACGGCGAGGGCCGCGATCGCCACCCCGAGGCCGATCAGCACCGCAAGGTCGCCGGCGAGGTCGCCGAGCGATGCGCCGGAGACGAGCGCCCGCCGAATGCCGTCGACGATGTAGGTCGGCGGCATCGCCGCGGCGGTCACCTGAGCCCAGACCGGGAGCATGACGAGCGGGAAGGTGATCCCGCACAGGAGCGAGAGCCCCCCGCGGACGAATTGCACCGCGGGGCCGACCTCGCCGAACCGAAGGACTCCGGCGGCGAACAGCGAGCCGAAGGCGTACATCGCCGGGACGCCGACGACCGTGACGACCAGTGCCTGCGCGACCCCCTGCGCGGTGAAGGTGACGCCGAAGAGCAGCCACACGGCGATCCCCATGACCAGGAAGTTTCCGAGGACGAACACGATGTTCGTGAGCGGCGGACCGAACAGCGGGACCAGCCGGGAGGCCGGCGTCAGGAATACCGCCTCGAGCGAGCCATGCAGCTGCTCCTGGCGGAGCGCGGTCCCAGGCCCCCACAGCAGCGACGAGAGCCACATGTACATCGCATAGCCGACGAAGATGAACGCCGCGATCGCGCTCGTCCCGGCGCGGGACGCGAACGCCGCGAGAGCGGCGGGGTCGTCGCCGGCGTATGCGCGGCCCATGAGTACCCAGACCGCCGGGAGCATGACCGGCCAGAACAGCATGCTCAAGAGCACCGCCTGATAGCGCCGGATCTGGCGAAGCTCCTTCAACGCGGCGGCACGGAGCGCTCGCGCATCGGCCGCGAGCACCCCACCGCGGGTCATTCGCGCAGCGCTCGGCCGGTGAGCGAGAGGAACACGTCCTCGAGGGAGACGGGAACGACCTCCACCTGCCGGATGGTGCCGCCTGCCGCCCGGACGGCGTCGAACGCCGCCGGAACGAAGTCGCGCGCCGAGGCGCAGTGCGCGGTGATCGACTGCGTCCCATTCACCCGCTCGCTGCGCGCGATGGCGGCGGCCGAGCCCAGGCTGGCGAGCAGCGCCTCGTCCGCACCGGCCAGGCCGATCTCCAGACGAACGACCTCTTCGGCGCGGATCCTGCGCTTGAGGGCCCGCGGGGTGTCGAGCGCGACGATCACGCCGTGGTCGATGATCGCCACGCGGTCGCAGAGCTGATCGGCCTCCTCCATGTAATGCGTGGTGAGGAGCACCGTCCGCCCTTCGCGTTGGAGCTCACGCACCCGCTCGCGCAGGTCGCGGGCGGATTGCGGATCGAGGCCGACGGTCGGCTCGTCCAGGATCAGCAGCGGCGGGTTGGGCAGGAGGGCTCGCG
>DATCNH010000081.1:0-92882 GCA_036565345.1 Candidatus Limnocylindria bacterium
ATCTCGAGGTGGCGGCAGATGTCCTGCGCGAACCTCGGATGGGCATTGCCCGTGTAGACGGAAAGACCCCGGAACACGGCTCCCCTCCTGCGCGACGTGGATGTCCGCCGGGCGCACCCGGACTCCCTCACCTCAGGAATGCCAAGTATACCGGCGGGGTAGGCTGCTGCCGTGGGTAACGCCGCCGGGCACCGGCTCCGCTGGGTGCTGATCGGTCTCGCCGTGGTCAGCTGGTTCGTGGCCCTCGCCATGAACGTCGGCGGGAACGCGGTCCACCTGCTGCTCGTCGGTGCGCTCCTGCTGGTGGTCTACGAGCTGCTGGCGGTCGAGACCCCCGGCTAGAAGCGCTCTGGGGCCGGGAGCCGCCGGCCGGCCAGGAACCGGTCGGTGGCCAGCCCGGCAGCGGCGATCATCGCCTCGGTCCGGTCGAGCGGTTCGAGCGCGAAATGGGTATCCGTTCCGACCGAGAAGCGGGCTCCCCGCTGCTGCGCCCGGACGAGGAACGCGCGATGCGGGACCCCGTACGCCTCATTCAGCTCGATCGCGACGTGGTGCTCGATGCACAGCGCGATGAAGCGCTCCTGCCATTCGTTCCCATAGCCCTCCTCGGGGTCACCGAGCGCGGCGAGCGGCGTAAAGGTGGGGTGGCCGACGATGTCGATGCCCGTCTCCAACATCCCCTCGCGGATCAGCGCGAGGTGGCGCTCGAGGATCCGTCGCTGGAGCGCGGGCTCCAGGAAGCGCGCACGATCGTGGAACGGCGTCTTGCCGCGGGTCTTCAGGTATTGGCCGGCCGGGTTGTATTCGATCCGATCCCCGCCGGTCCCGATCCCGTGCACCGAGCCAATGACGTAGTCGAGCGCGTCGTGGGTCGTCCGGCGGAGCGGAGGCGCGACGCCCAGGTCGTATTCGATGCCCACCCGCAGCCCGAGCCGTGCGGCATCGTCGAGGTACACCAGGACGTCGTCGTCGGAGCGCATCCCGTCGGGCCAGGGATAGTGGTCCGAGATGCCGTGCGGACGAATGACCACCGACCGTGCGCGGTCCTCGAGGGAGACCCGTCCGTCCGATCGGGTGGAGTGGATGTGATGGTCGAACAGGCTCACCCCGCGGGCTCCGGGAATCCCGACCAGGCCGCGTCGACCATCGTCCAGAGCACACCCGAGACGAGCGTCTGGCCGCCGAGGAGCACCGGGATGGGCGCGGACGCGGCGGCGGCGGTGAACGCGCGCAGATCCGGATCGGCGATCGCATCAACCGCAAAGAGATCCGAAGCGAAGCGCTCCGCGGGTCCGGGGTGCCAGCCCAGATGCGCAAAGAGGACCCGCGAGTCGAACAGCATGCCGTCGCCCAGCTCTGCCAGGCGGGCGAAGAACGCCTCCGGGCCGATCGCCGCGTAGAGGAACCCGAGTGCCGTCCGGGCCGCGCCGGATGCATCCCGCCCCGCGGCCTGCATCCCCCGCTCCTCCGCGAGCATCCGCACTCGGCAGGCGGTCTGGGTCTCGAGGTAGCTCCACACCGGAGCTCCGACCCGCCCGGCGACGACGAGTTCGCGCTCGGGCGTGGTAACGATGCGCATGAGCGCGTCGATGCGCTCGCCGAGCTCGGCGTCCCAGGCACCGACCGCGCGCAGCTCGTCGGGGCATTGGGGGTGGCGCAGGAGCACGGTGGCGTCCGCCGGCGTGTCCACATCGAGGAGCGTCGCGGCCGAGCGCGGGAGCTGCCGCGAGGGCAGGCCGGCCTGCTGATGGAGGAGGCGCGGAAGCGGATTGTCGGTCGCCGGAAGCTCGATCGCCGCGAGGGCGCTGGCCGGCACGACGCCGATGAGGTCGGCGGAGTAGTAGTTGTTCGAGAGGACCAGCGCGTCGCTCCCCTCCAATTCCTGCCGGAGCGTGGCGAGATCGCCGCTGCTCAGGAGCGCTCCCGCGCCCGCGCCGATCGCGCAGAGCCGCACGAGCCCACGCTCCGCCGAGAGATCGGCGAGCTCGCGCCCGAAGTGGAAGGGATCGGTCCGCGGCGGAACGACCTCGGCCGCCGCCGTGGCGAAGGCGGTCGCGGCCGCCAGGTCGCCGGTCACCGCGATCAGCGGCGCGAAGCCGGCCTCCTCCGCCCGACGGAGGGTCCCGCTCCCGATGGCGATGCGGACCGCGTCCAGACGGCGCTCGACGGCGGTGTCGCCCCCGGCGCCGAAGAAGAGGATGAGCGCAGTGGTCGTGCCGCTGGTCACGCCCTCGACGATAGGGGGCGCCGGGCGAGGATGCCCTCGACGCGGAGCAGGAGCGCGAACGCGACCAGCGTCAGGATGAGACCGGCGAGCGCGCGCGGCCCCGCGCCGGGTACCGAGCCGAGGACGGCGAGCCACTGCGGATCGGTCCAATCGAAGAGCCGCTCCGGGTGGAAATTCACGTTCACCGGTACGGTGTCCCAGCGCTGGTCATAGGCCAGCGCGGCGGCATTGAAGAGCACCACCGACCAGGCCGCGCTGGCGGCGAACACCACCTTCGCGCCGGTGCGCGCAAGCAGTCCCTGGCCGATCCCCCAGGCGAGCGCGGCAAAGAGCACCGGGGCCTGATCGTCCAGGAACCGGGGCCCGAAGACCCGGCCGCCCCACCACTCGGTGTAGGTCGCGTACAGCGCGAGCGTGCCGACCCAGACGATTCCGAGCCCCCGGAGCCGGCGCGCGGCCGGCCCCGGGCGTCGCCAGGCGAGCACAAGGGAGAGCAGCGCGAACGCCAGGTACGGCGCGTAGACGAGCAGCCCGCGGCTGGGCGACAGGAGCAGCCCGTACAGGCCGACCGGGAGCGGGGTATCGAATGGCTTGGTCCCATAGCCCTGCTCGAACGGCTGGCCGAACGCGAGCTGGTCGTACGCCAGGAGCGGAAGCAACCCGACCGCGGCCCCACCGAGAGTGACGATGACGCGGCGTCCGGCGCCGATGCCGAATGCGACGAGCGTGCCGGTCTGGCGGACGACGCCGCCCAGACCGAGGATCAGGCCGGCGGTGAGCTCGCGGCGAAGCGTGACCGGGCCGTCGTGCAGCACGAGCCAGAGGGCCAGCGCGACGAACAGGTGGACGCCGGCGTGCTGCCAGAGGGCCTGCGAGGCCACCGTGCGCACGCTCGTGGCGAACGCATACAGAAGGGTGAGGCCGAGCGCCCAGCGGGCGCCCACGAAGCGGCCGAGGACCGACCAGAGGAGCAGCGTCGCGAGCGCCTCGACGATCGCCGCCGCGAGATGCCCGAGGTACAGCAGCGCGGTCGCGTCGTCCGGAGCCACCCCCGCGAGGACCGCGGGGATCAGGACCGGCAGCGCGAGGATCGCCATGCCGGGGGGAAAGATCGAGCAGACCCGGTCGTTCGGGCCGGGCGGTGGGGGTCCGCCGGCGCTGCGCGGGGCGGTGGGCGGCGCGGTCGCGGTCGAGGCCCCGCAGGCACGGAAGAAGTACGCCTCGCGATCGATGCGATCCGGACGCGCGTCCGCCGCCGTGCCGGTGAATTCGTCGTACGTGACGTCCCCGGTGCGAACGAGGGTCCAGGCGAACAGCGTGTTCGGCAGCACGTCGGGCGACCAGATGAGCTGCAGGTTCGCGAATGAGAGCACGACGAGCAGGACACCACGCATCACCCACCGCGCCGGTGGCACCGCCGGCAAGCCGTTCACGTGGCGCACCCTAGCGGGTTGACCGGTGCCTCCCGGCGTCGTTCGGCGCAGGGACCTACTCGTCGAGGGCAACGACGTACGCGCGCACCGCCCGGGCACCGCAGGCGCGTGCCGCGGCGGCCGCGTCGCGAAGCGTCGCCCCGGTGGTGGCGACATCGTCCACCAGCGCCACCCGGCCGCCACGAAGCGCGCCGGCCGTTCCGACGAACGCCGAGCACACATTCGCCGCGCGGCCCTGCCGGTCCAGCCGGACCTGCGCGGTCCCGCCACGGATCCGGTGGAGCGCGGCGACGAGCGGCACGGCGGTGTGCTGCGCGGCGACCGTCGCGAGGAGCATCGCCTGGTCGTAGCCGCGCTCCCGTCGCCGCGCGGGATGGAGACGCACCGGAACGAGCGCGTCGAGTTGTGCGCCACGGGCCAGATCGCCGGCGACCGCGGTCGCCACGAGCATCCCGAGCTCCTCGGTGAGCGCGGGCTGATCGCCGTACTTCGCGCTGTGGATCGCTTCGCGCAGTGGTCCCGCGTACGCCCCGCAGCCGGTGATCTCCAGTCCGCCGACGGATCGCCGCAGCGGCTCCAGGCCATTGCGGCAGTCCAGGCAGAGCCAGGACCCGGGCAGGCCGCAGCCCGCGCAGCGCGGCGGAACGAGGAGATCGAGCGCGCTCACGGATCTTCGAAGACGAGGTCGTCCCCGGCTTGCGTGCCCGTCCGGGCGCAGGTCCCGGCAGCAAGCTCGATAACATCACGTGCGCCCCGGGCCGCCACCATCGGTACCCACGGACGGATATCTGGAGCGACCTTCAGGACCCGGCCGCCGCCGTCGACGAAGATCGCGTCGATCGCGAAGCGCATGAAGAACATCGTGATCGACGAGGTCTTGGTGATCAGCAGCGCCTCCCCGTCGGCGAGCCTGCGGTGCAGGATGAGCCCGATGCCGCGGGAGAGGAAGGTGTCCGCGGTGCGGCAGTCGGTGGCGACGATCAGCCCCCGGGCACGGTTCCGCAGGCGCCGGCCGTTAGAACTGACCGCAGCTGCTCATCGCCGAGAGCGCGGCGGGCGCCAGGATGACGATGAAGAGCGAGGGGAAGATGCAGCCGATCGTCGGGAGCATGATGAGGATCGGAGCCTTCGCTGCCTTCGCCTCCGCGCGCTGCCGGCGCTCGCCGCGCATCTGCTCCGACTGGATCCGGAGGACCTTCGACATCGAAACGCCGAGCTGATCGGCCTGGATGATCGCGGAGACGAAGTTCGAAAGCTCCTTCTGCTCGACCCGCTCGGTGATCCCCCGGAGCGCTTCCTGACGCGACTTCCCGACACGCTGCTCCGAGGCGGCCCGCTTGAATTCCTCGGACAGCGCGCCCTTGAGCTTCTCGGTGACCTTCACCAGCGCCGCGTCGAAGCCCAGACCGGCCTCCACCGAGATGGTGAGTAGGTCGAGCGCGTCCGGAAGGGACTCGAGGATCTCCGTCGAGCGCTTGCCGGCCTTGTTCCCCAGGTAGAAGTCCGGCGCCATGAATCCGAACACGAGGCCGCCGACCACGCCGCCGAGGGTCTGGACCGGATCGCTCGTCATGAGGTTGACCAGAGCCGATACTCCGACCGCGCCCACGATCGCGGAGAACCCCTTCACGCCCAGGAAGAATTCGGTGCTCGTCGACTCCATGCCGGCCCGCTTTAGCCGAAGGGTGAGGGCCCGAACCGTATTCGTCGGGTAGAACCGGCCGACGAGCCCCGAGAGCGCGCGGATGATCGGCTTGATGGTGCGGTCGCCGATCGGACGGTTGAGCTCGAGCTCCTCGAGACTGCGTGGACGGACGGCGATCTGCTGCAGGCGAGCCTGCACCGGATCGAGCTGGCGCCCGAGCTGGAGGGAGACGAAGACCATGAGCACACCGGCGCTGGCAAGAACGGCGAAGATGACGGCTTCCATCTGGATCGGCCTTCCTAGACCCTGATGTCCGTGATCTTGCGGATGGCGAGGAAGCCGATGGTCATCATGACCGCCCCGACGACGATGAGGATCCGGCCGATCGTCTGGGTGAACAGCGGCTCCATGAATGCCGGGTTGATCGCGTTGAGCGCGGCGCCGAGGCCGATCGGGAGGAACGCCACCAAGTAGCCGGACACCCGTCCCTGGGCGGTGAGGGTGTTGATCTCGGCCTTGATCCGGACGCGCTCCCGGATCGTGAAGGCGATCGTGTCGAGGATCTCGGCGAGGTTCCCGCCGACCTGCTGCTGGATGCCGATCGCGGTCACCATGAGATCGAGGTCATCGCTCTTGATGCGACGGACCAGGTTGTGCAGCGCCTCCTCCATGCCGAGGCCGAGGTTGACCTCGCGAACGACCCGGCCCATCTCCTCGCTCATCGGCGCCGCCGCCTCGCGAGACACGAGCTCGATGGACTGCAGAAAGCTCGATCCGGAGCGCAGCGCGTTCGAGAGAAGGCTCGTCGTGTCGGCCAGCTGCTTGTTGAACGCCTTGAGGCGGCCACTGATCCGGCGACCGACCCAGATGCGCGGCAGGAAGTAGCCGAGCACGAACCCGAAGACCCCGGTGAGCGGATCCTTGAACACGAAGAGCAGGAGGCCGAGGCCGAGGGAGAGACCGATGCGGATGTAGTAGTACTCCGCCACGCGGAGCTGGAGGCTGGCGCGCGCAAGATCGCGCTGCACCTTCGTGGCGAATCGCTTGTCCTCGACGTCCGAGGAGAGCGTCGCGAACGGGTCCACTTCCTTCCGGGACCGCTTCCGCTTTCGGCTGCGACCGTCTGGCTTGTCCTTCGCCTGCTCGGACCCGCCGGCGTAGCGTGCCATGCGCGACTCGACGCTCTGTGAGCCGCCGCGGAACAACGACGACGCGCCCCAGAAGAAGAGGAAGATGCCCATGAACAGCCCCGCCGGGATGGCGTACTGGGTCATCGGAGCCCCTGGCTCATGTCGCCGAAGACCCCCTGTGGCAGGCGGATGCCGGCGGCCTCGAACTTCTCGGAGAACTTGGGCCGGATGCCGGTCGGCCGAAGCCGGCCGACGACCTTCCCGTCGACGTAGCCGGTCTGCTCGAAGACGAAGACGTCCTGGAGGATGATCGCGTCGCCCTCCATGCCCTGCACCTCGGTGACATGCGTCACCTTGCGCGACCCATCCTTGAGGCGCGAGATCTGCACGATGACATCGAGCGCGCTCGCGATCTGTTCCTTGATCGCCCGCGACGGGAGGTCGACGCCGGCCATGAGGCACATCGTCTCGATACGGGCCAGCATGTCGCGAGGTGAGTTCGCGTGGCCGGTGGACAGTGAGCCGTCGTGACCGGTGTTCATCGCCTGGAGCATCGAGAGGGCCTCGCCACCACGGATCTCACCGACCACGATCCGCTCGGGGCGCATCCGGAGGGCGTTCTTCACCAGATCCATGATCGTGACCGCGCCCTTGCCCTCGATATTCGCGGCGCGCGACTCGAGCCGGACGACGTGGTCCTGCACGAGCCGCAGTTCCGCAGCGTCCTCGATGGTGATGATCCGCTCATCCTCGGGAATGAATCCGGACATGATGTTCAAGAGCGTGGTCTTTCCTGAACCGGTGCCCCCGGAGACGAACATGTTGAGTCGGGCTTCGACGCACGCCCGGAGGAACTCCATCATCTCCTCGGTCGCGGTGCCGAACTTGATGTAGTCCTGGACTTGGATCCGGTACTTGGGGAACTTCCGGATCGTGACCACCGGACCGTTCAGCGCGAGCGGCGGGATGATGATGTTCACCCGCGAGCCGTCCGGGAGACGCGCATCCTCGTAGGGCTTCGACTCGTCGACCCGGCGGCCGATCGGAGCGATGATCCGTTCGATCACTCGCATGACATGGTCGTCGCTCTGGAAGGTCACATCGGACAGCTGGAGCTTTCCTTTCCGCTCGATGTAGACCCGGAACGGCCCGTTCACCATGACCTCGGTGATCGAGTCATCGTTTAGGAGGGGCTGGATCGGCCCGAAGCCAAGGATCTCGTCGACGATCTGGTCGAGCATCCGCTGGCGCTCGACCCGGGTGATGACCACGCCTTCCTCGTCGAGGTAGCGATTGAACATCTCTTCGATGTTCGAGCGGACCGCCTTCACGTCGGACAGGTCGAGGCGCGGATCGAGATTGTTGATGATCTTCGTCTGCAGCTGGACCCGTAGGTCGCGGTTGCCGTCCCGGGCCGGGGCGACGCTCTGGGTGAGGGGGCCGTTGTCATGCGGTGGCCGCCCGTCGGCCGAGGGTGGGGCGGCAAGCTCGGGAGTCCCGACCGGCCGGGCGCCTTCGATGCGCTTCAGAAGTGACATCTCTACCCTTAACCCAACCTTCCAGCGCACGTTATCCGGTGCGGGGGCCGCCCGCAGGACCGGTCCCACGACCGTACGGTCTCGCCGGATGGACCGAAAGGGGTCCTTTCGGGCTATTTTTCGGCCGCGAAGGGCCTGTTACCGGGAGAACAGCCGCCGGCCGGCCCGTGCGACCGGTTTTTGTGGCACCGCACCGTCGGCGGCCGGCTCGCCGGTCCCCGAGAGCTTCCCGGCCAGGGTGAAGATGTCTTTCGCGACCTGGCTGTCGCGATGGCTGATGACGAACGGCACCCCCCGGTTCACCGCCAGGACAAGCGCGCGGCCGTCGGAGACGATGGTGTGGGGCATCTTCCGCCCCAGGCTGCCCTCGACGTCCGAAACCTTGATCCCGCCAGAGCTGTCGTTCCGATTGGCGACGAGCTGGACCTTGGTCTCGTCATAGCCGAGCTTTTCGACGATCTCCATGAAGACCCGAACGTTCTTCAGGCTGGTGATCTCGAGGGTCATAAGGGTCAGGATGACGTCCGCGACATCAAGCATCGTGAGGACCTGCTCCTCGAAGGACGGCCAGGTGTCGACCACCACGTAGGCGTAGCTCTCGCGAAGCGTCTCGAGGACCTTCTTCATGTTGGCGCCGGTGATGAGCTCTTTGGCCTCCGGGGTCGGCGGCGCGAGCAGGACCTTGATCCCGGTCGAGTGCGATACGAGAACGCTCTCCATGACCTCGGCGTCCACCTGGTCGAACGCTCCGACCAGGTCGGCGATCGTCTTCGCCTTCGGGCTCATGTTCAAGATGACCGCAATATCACCGAACGGGAGGCTTCCATCGACCAGGCAGACCGACTGCCCGGTCAGCTGATGCAGCGCGACGGCGAGATTCGTCGAGATCGTAGTGCGGCCGACGCCGCCCTTCGGCGAGAAGAACGTAATGATCTTCCCTCGGACCGAACTGCCGGCCGCCGGTGGCGGAGCGGCGACCTGCGGGATCGGCGCCGCCTGCTCGTACCGTGCCCGCTTCACCTTCTCGATCTCGTGGACATGGCGGATGGCGTTCACCAGCTCATCCGCGGAGAAAGGCTTCACCAAGAACTCGCGCGCGCCGGCGAGCATCGAACGGCGCAGATAGTCCTGCTCGTTCTGGACGCTCATCATGATGATCGGCGAGCCGGGAACGGTGTTCGCAATGATCTCGGTAGCGGTGATCCCGTCCATCCCGGGCATGTTGATGTCCATCAGGATGACGTCCGGGCGCAGGCGCTTCGCGAGCTCGACCGCCTGCTGGCCGCCGTCGGCCGACCCTGCGACGACCATGTCCGTCTCAAAGCCGATGAGCTTGGCGAGGTTCTCGCGCGTCTCGGCGATGTCATCGACGACGAGAATGCGGATCGGATCAGCCATCGGTCACGCTCATGATATGGGGCGGAGCTGGAAGACCAGCGCGATCAGCGCGCCGAGCCCAAGAGCCACGCCGTAGGGGATCCAAGTCTTCATCAGGGCGTGCATCGTATTGGGGGGATCCCCTGGCGCCGGCCGGCTCAGGCGGCGTAGGACGATGAAGACGATGGCGATGATGCCGCCGGTGAGCGCACCCCAGACCGCGGCCTGGAGCAGGAACGCGGTCCCCTTGAGGGCGCCCACGGCCATGAGGAGCTTTCCGTCCCCGGCCTTCAGGCCACCTGCGGCGTAGAAGGGGTACGAGACCAAGAACCCGACGACGAGCCCGGCCAGATGGTCGAGCAGGCCCCCAGCGAGCGGACCGCCAGGAAAGCCCGCCGGCCCGGCGAAGCTCTCAGCGAGACCGAACAGGATCCCGACGAGCATCGCCGGATAGGTCGCGACGTTCGGGATGCGCCGGAACCGCCAATCGGTCCAGATGACCGTCAGGACGAAGCCGACCAGGACCGCATCCTCGGCGATCTCCAGCGCGTCGATGAGCCACCCCTCTCCGCTGATGAAAAAGGCGGCGCCCGCCGACTGCGGGCGCCGCCTGGACCGTATCCGGATCGGACCGACTAGGTGAGGTTGTTACCGATGTTGCTGAAGATGTTCTGGATCTGCCCGCGAAGGAAGATCATCGCAACGATGACCGCGATCGCGATGACGGCGATGATGAGTGCATATTCGACGAGTCCCTGACCGTCGTCGTCGCGGAAGAAGCGCTGAATGTCCATTGGCTGTCTCCTTTCTTCGGTCCTGCTGGCCCTCACTGTCAGATACGGACGAGCAACCGAACAGTAGGAAAACGGTACTCCCCCGTTCGGGGGACGACCGGCATCAGGATAGGCCGCGGCGGTCTGCCGTCTAGGGGCCGCTGACCGAGAGGAGCGGCGGGCCGAGGAAGACGATCAGGAGCGCCGGGAGGACGCAGAAGGTGAGCGGGAAGAGGAGCAGGACCGGCAGGCGGCGGGCGCGCGTCTCGGCCCGCCGACGCTCGCTCTCCCGGAGCGCGTCGGCCTGCGTGACCAGCAGCTCGGCGAGGGGGGAGCCGAAGCGTGAGGCGGCATCCACGAGCGCGGCGATCCGAGCCTCCTGCGGGCCGGCCGCGGCGAAGGCGGCGAACGCGAGACGGGGTGGCCGGCCCAGCCGGAGATCGGCGAGCAGCCGACGAGCCTCCGGGAGCCGGGCGACACGCGAGGCCCGCTCCACGAGGGCCGCAAGCGCCTGCTCGAAGGTCAGTCCCGCCTCCAGACCCACGACGACCGCATCGACGAGCGACGCGAGCTCCGGCGAGCCCGCCGGCGGACGGGTCAACCGCCGCAGCCACAGCGCACCGATGACTTCGAGGGCGATCGCCGCCACGAGCAGCCCACGGCCCCGCCCGGTGAAGATCGCGATGTAGTCCGGCGAGAGGATCGCGAAGGCGATCGCCCCGAGCGGCGCCAGACCGAGGAGCACCGCCGCCGACATGCGGCTCTGCGCGGTGAGCGCACTCCGCTCGTCGTCAAGGGCGAGGCGGCCACGCAGCAGTCGTGCGACCCGGCCGAGACTACGTCCGATCGGCCCGCCGGTGCGGGCGAAGGCGACCAGCACCACCGCGAACGGCGCCACATCCTCCTCGGGAATGACTCCGGAGTAGCTCGCGAGGGCGCGTCCCACCGGGTCTCCGATCGATAGGGTCGCCGCCGCACGCGCCGTCGCGCGTCCGAGCTCGCGAGGAAGCGCCGCGGCCACCTCGGAAAAGGCCCGCTCCAACGACAGTCCGGCGCCGAGGGCCGCACCGACCGCATCGATGAGGCCGGGGAACGCGGCCCGCGCCTGCCGATCGGCCCCGCGCAGACCGGCGAGCCGGCGCCGGATGGCGTGCACCCGCGCGGCCGGCAGCAGGCCGCTCACGACGAGGATGCCGCCGCCCGCCAGGAGGGCCGCGGTCAGCACGCGATCGGCACGGGGCGCAGGACGTGATCGGCCGCCTCGGGATCCACCTCCACGATCTCGACGATCCGGCGACGGCCATCGGGGCCGCGCTCCTGGTGGACCACCAGCTCGATGCCCCGATGGATCTGCTCGCGGATCACCGCGATCGGCAGGTCCACGCCTCCCATGAGGGCCATCGTCTCCAGCCGGAGGAGTGCGTGATACGCGCTGTTCGCGTGCGCGGTGGTCAGCGAGCCGCGATGCCCGGTGTTCATCGCCTGGAGCATGTCGAGCGCTTCGCCTCCCCGGACCTCGCCCACGATGATCCGGTCAGGCCGCATCCGAAGCGCGTTCCGGAGGAGCGTGCGCACGTCGATCGCACCGGTGCCCTCCACGCTCGCGGGGCGCGTCTCGAGCGCGACCACGTTCGCCTGCGGCAAACGCAGCTCGGCGGCATCCTCGATGGTGACCACCCGCTCTTCGGGAGCGATGCCGTGGGCCAGGGCATTCAGGGTGGTCGTCTTGCCGCTCGAGGTCCCGCCCGAAATGAGGATGCTCCGGCGCGCGGCGACCGCGGCCACGAGGAACGCGATCGTCTGGGCGGGGGCCGTCCCGGCACGGACGAGATCGTCCGGTCCGAGCGCACGCGGACCGAACCGCCGGATGGTGAGGATGGGTCCGGCGATCGCCACAGGCGCGATGACCGCGTGGACCCGCGAGCCATCCGGAAGTCGGGCATCGACCAGCGGGTTCGCCAGGTCGATCCGTCGGCCGAGCGGCGCGACGAGCCGCTCGATGAGGACCAGGATCTCCTCAGGATCGCGAAACCGGATCGGGACCGGCTCGATCCGTCCGGCGCGCTCCACCCAGACCCCGCGAGTGCCATTCACCATGATCTCGGTCACCCGCTCGTCGCGAAGGAGCGGGGCGAGCTCACCCAGTCCGAAAAAACGATCGTGGAGCCACCGCTCGACTGCGGCGAGCTCGACCGACGACAGGGCGACACGCTCGGCCGCCGCGCTCTCCCGGAGGATGATCCCAAGCTGATCGGCCCGTGGCCGCCCCTGCTCGCTCTCCCGCAACCGCGCCGCGACCGCGCGCTCGAGGCGGTCGCGCATGGCGGTCATGACGCGTCGATCGTCAGGAGCTCGGCGAGCTCGTCGTATGCCGCCCCGAGCGCGCCGCCGACCGGTCCGCGCGCGAGCAGCCCGTCAGCGACGGCCCGCTCATCCCGGGGAAGCACCCGGAACGCGCTCTCGATCGGGCCCTGCGCACCGATCCACCACACCGTTTCGGGCAGCCCCGCAGCGTCCCGGACCGCGCGCGACGCGGGATCGTCGTAGCCGAGAGCGAGCACGCGGTCGGCGACCAGGGCCGCGGCGCGGGCCACCGGATCCGGCGCCGGCGGGGCATCGACGATGGCGATGTCCACCAGGTCGCGGGCGGCCGCCAGCACCGCGGCGGCAAGCTCGAGCGACGGCATCAACGGCGGACCGCCGATGATCGACAACCGCTTGCCGGCCTCGGTCGCCAGCACGGCCAGATGCTCGGCCCGGAGCTCGTCGGTGAGCGGCGCGACCTCCAGCCATGAGCGTGAAGCCGCCCCCAGCCACCAGCCGAGCGCGCCGGAGCCGGTCAGGTCGATGGCCAGCACGCTCCGCGACGCCGCGAGACGCCGAGCGAGGTTGGCCACCAGCAGCGTGCGGCCAACGCCCCCGCGACCGGAGGTCACGACGATCACACGGGTCGCGCCGCGGGCCGAACGCGGCGTGACGGCGGCGATGAGCGGTCCGAGCACCGCCGGATCGGTCGAGATCGCCGTGGCGACCGCGGCCCCTGACGCCGCCAGCAGGTCGCGCTGCGCCTCGGTCACCACGGCGACGCGCGGCAACGTGGCCGGAAGCGACGCCGCGGCCGCCGCCGCGCCGCGGTCCCGAAGATCGACAAGGACGAGGTGTGGAGCGCCATCGCGATCGAGGTCGAGAACGCGTGCGGCTTCGTCGAGCGCCGATCCGCAGACCGCCGCCGCGATCCGCGGGGTCCGGACCGGCCGCCTGACCGCCCGATCGATCGGGGGCATCATCGGGTCGAACGGAGCAATGGAACGAGCAAGTGACCGGAGGCCCGCGCCAGCGCGATCGCGGTGGCGTCCTCGGCCACGCACCCGACGACGAGCCCGCGTTCGTCCATCGAGACCACGAGCAGGTCGAAGGCGATCGCCGTGGCCGACGCACGGTCACCGGTACGCAGCGCCAGCAGGTCGAGGCGGTCGCCCGGCCGAGCGCCGACGAGCGATGTCGCCAGCCACGCGGCGGGCAGCATGAGCGCCCAGGTGTCCGGGGTAAGCGTCTCGGCGACCGAGGCGCTGCGGGTCACTCCCGCATCCGTCGAGACGGGACCGAGCAGCACCGCGGCGGCAAGGACCAGCGCCCCCGCGACCGCCAACGCCGCACGTGGAGGGACGCGGCGGCGGCGGGCCAGGACGCTCAGCGATGGCAGCATGCGGCTCCGATCGCGACGCGCTGGCGGTGACGATCCACCGTCAGAATCACCTCGATGGCCGGACCAGCATCGCGGATCGACAGGTCGGTCGGTGCTCCGGCACGGTTCTCGGCGGCGATCTCGCGCGCCGCGCCCAGCGCGGCCTCAGCGACGGCCGGATCCGCGACCAAGGCAGTGATCTCCGTGCGCCGAGCGAGCGAGCGGGGTCGCCCGCTCGCGTCCCGAAGGCCGAGGATGAGGGCCACCTGGGCATCGGCGAGCGCCGCTCCCGCCGCCTCCGCCGCGGCCTCAGCGGCACGACGGGCGTGCGCGTCCGAGAGGATGCGCTCCTGCGCATCCCGCAGGCCGACGATCGCCGCGGCGGCGATCCCGATGCCGAGGACCGCGATCAGGAGCGCCTGCCCACCGTCGTCGGCACGGGCGGTCAAGGGGTCCACTCGATCCGTCGGGCGGCATCGCCGCGGACCACGAGCTGCGGCAGGCCGATGAGCCCGAGGGGCGCCGCGATCGTGTAACGGAGGCTGACCCGCAGCAGGGCGCCCCGCGGCGCAGGACCGCGCTCCGCGACACCCGGGACCACCGCGATCGCTACCTTTGCCGGGTCGAGCGGCGCGACGGCGGCGGCGACCGTCGAGCGGATGAGCTCGTCGTCATTCGTGAGCGCGCCGATGCGTGCTCCTTCGGCCGCACCCTGCTCCAGGGCGAGGCGCGCGATCCCAAGCTCGGCGATCGCGGTGATCGCGAACGCGAGAATGAGCAGCACCGGGAGAACGAGGGCGAGCTCCACGAGCGCCTGACCCCGTTGGTCCTTCATGGCCGCGCCAGTCCTGCGTTGCGGGCATTCGCCCACGTACGCACGAAGGGCAGCCGGCGGCGTCGAAGCGCCCAGCATGCGGCGATCAGGCAGACCGCGGCGAGCCCGAGGGCCCAGGGCATGACGGCGTCGGCGATCCGGCTCGTACGCGCCGCCTGCGCGATCTCGACACCACGCATATCCGATGGGGCGGCGCGGCGCGCGACGGTGGTCGTGACCAGGTCGAGGGCGCGAGGATCACTGGTGATCGCACCGTGGCCGTCGAGCCACTCGCCGGCGCCGCGCGGAAGCAGAACCCGCGCGTCGACCCCGGGAACGGCCGCATCGCGCTCGATGACCGCGACGTCGCTCGCCATGCGCAGGTCCAAGCGCGCGATACCGGCGGCCGTCGCACCGAGACGAAGCCGCGCGAGGTCCTCGGTCGCCGGACCGGCGATGTCGCGGCCCTGCACGATCGAGGCGATCGCGCGAGCTTCCGGCCGAGCATCGCCCGCCATTTGTGCGACGACCTGCGCATAGCGGGCGGCGGTGGAGCCGTCGTGCGGAGCGGCGAGCGCGATATAGGTCCGCACGCCATCGCTCGCCGAGAGGCCGCGGGCGAGGGCGGTGTCGACCACCGCGCCACCCATGGAGTGCGCGATGAGGTGGACGGTGCCGTACCGCGTCGCCAGCTCGCGCACTTCGGCGGTCAGCGCGTCGGCGTTGTCGGACAGGCGGCCGACGGTGTCGTACGGGTGCTCCGGATCGGCGCCAAAGCGGCGGACCTCGTAACGCGGGTCGGCTCGCAGGCGGCCGATGAGCGCGTCCCAGGTCCGGTCGGAGCTCGAGGATCCGATGCCCGCGACCAGCAGGACCACCTCGCGACCGCTCCGGCCTGGAGCGACCTTCGGCGCGAGCTCCGGCAGATCGAGCGGACGAAGGGTCGTTCGGGACGGACGGACCGCCGCGCTGTCGACGTGCGGCGGTCCGTCATCTCCCGCGGCCGGGAACGCGCCTGCAGCCGGAAGGAGGGCCACGGCCACGCAGATCGCGCGAAGAAGTGTCCCGACCACGCCCCGCACTTCATTCCGGATCGCCCGCCCGCCATAGAGGACCGTGGGCCGGTACCCGGGTACCCAGAGCAGCCGCAACCCGGGCGTGGCGCGCTCCCGGTCATCGGGGATCCCGCCCTGCTTCGAGTGGTAGCGTCATCCGCGTGGGCATGAAGATCTCATTGCTCGATGTACTCGCTCACGATCGAACACCGCTCCGAGCGCCACCCTCATGGATCAACGCGGAGATCGCCACCGTGAACGATCAGGTGGTGCTCCATGGCGGCGCCGGCAAGCTCGACGGCGCATGGCACCGCCAGGACAGCGACGAGTTCCTGCTGGTCCTTCGAGGCTCGCTGATCGTCGAATTCGGGCTCGGACCAGTGACCGCCGGGCCGGGGGAGGGAATCCTCATCTCCTCGGGGGAACGGCACCGCGCCACGGTCCCGGAGGACTGCCTGCTCTTATCGGTCGAAGGGATCGGGATGACGCGCGTCGAAGACTGATGGCAATGCTAGGGTGCGCCCACGAGGTGGTTGGAGGGAATCCGATGTCGCGGCGACTGCAGCTCACGAGCCTGCTCTTGGTCTTCACGATGGTCCTGGCGGCATGCGCGCCAAGCGCCGGGCCTGCACCATCGGGCGCGTCGGGCCAGCCCAAGAAGGGCGGCACCCTGATCCTCGCACGCGCCGGAGAGGTGACCAACCTTGACCCGCACAAGGTTCCGGCCTTCACATCCGCCCGGGTCTTCGAGCTTGTGTACAGCTATCTCATGCGGCTCGACGAGAACCTCGCCGTCCAGCCGGACCTCGCCGAGTCGATGCCCACGACCTCGGCCGACGGCAAAAAGGTCACGGTGAAGCTCCGCAAGGGGGTCAAGTTCCACAACGGCGATCCGCTCACCAGCGCGGACGTGAAGTACACGTTTGACCGCATCATGGACCCGAAGACCGCGGCAGTCGCGCGTTCGTTCTTCGGCGACGTGAGCGCGGTCACCGCACCGGACGAGTCGACGGTCGTGTTCGATCTCAAGA
The DNA here is from genome assembly GCA_036565345.1 of Candidatus Limnocylindria bacterium. Classification (GTDB taxonomy): domain Bacteria; phylum Chloroflexota; class Limnocylindria; order P2-11E; family P2-11E; genus UBA4735. The sequence continues at coordinate 16,709 of DATCNH010000081.1, forward strand.
CGCCCAACGCGGCGCTCATCGCCTACATGGCGCACCCGAACACCGGCATCGTGTCGAAGAAGATCGGGGAGGCCAATGCCGACCTGTCGAAGAAGGAGACGGCGATCGGCAGCGGTCCGTTCAAGCTCGTCGAATGGGTCCCGGACAACTACATGCGCTTCGAGGCGAACAAGGACTACTACGTCGCGGGGCAGCCCTACCTCGACGGCGTGCGCATCAACGTCGTCCCGGACGAGACGGCACTGGCGGCCGCGCTTCGCACCAAGGCCGCCGATATGGCGATCGTCACCGACGCGAAGGTCGCGCGCACGCTCAAGGGCGAGTCGGGCGTCACCCTGTCCGCGAAGCCGAGCCTCAGCTACAACCTGCTGTTCGTGAACACCACGCGCAAGCCGTTCGACAACCTCAAGGTGCGTCAGGCGATCGCCTACGCGATCGACCGCAAGGCGATCATCGATGCCGTCGCGTTCGGCGAAGGTGAGGCCACCGGGCCGATCGCACCGGCCCTGGCGAACTACGCGCTCCCCACGTCGCAGTACCCCCTGTACACCCGCGACGTGGCCAAGGCGAAGCAGCTGCTGCAGGAAGCCAACGTCGGCCCGATCACGTTCACGATGCTCACGCAGACGACCGAGCCGTCGTACGCGAAGGACATCGCGCAGCTCGTGCAGGCGCAGCTCGCGGAGATCGGCGTGACGATGAAGATCGAGACGCTCGAGTTCACCCAGTGGGTCGCGCGCTGGCTTAAGGCGGACTTCGACATGGCCCCCGGATTGAACGGCGGGGGCCCCGACCCGGACTTCTACCTGTTCCGGTACTTCACCGACGACGGGAATCTGAATTTTGTGACCGGCTACAAGAACCCGGCGTCGAGCGACTCGATCAAGGCGGCACGGGCGACGACCGACGTCGCCAAGCGCAAGGAGCTCTACACGACCGCTCAGAAGGAGCTCGTGAACGGTGTCCCGTTCATCTGGCTCTACGTGGGACGCGACTACAACGCGACACTGCCCACGACGAAGGGATTCATCCACCTGCCCACTGGATCGATCGTCTACCTGCGCCAGACCTGGCTGGACAAGTAAGGGAGGGCGGCGGGAAGGCCATCTTCCCGCCGCCGTTCGCTCGGTGATCCGCTACCTCGGCATCCGGATCCTCAGCGCGATCCCGACCATGCTCGGCGTCTCCTTGCTCACGTTCCTCTTCATCCGGCTCATCCCCGGCGACGCCATCGCGGCGCGGCTCGGGACCTCCACCGCGCTAACGCCGGACCAGCTCGCGAGCCTCCGGGCCTACTTCGGTCTGGATCGGCCGCTGCCGCTGCAGTACTGGGATTGGATGAGCTCGCTCCTCCGGGGCGACGCCGGCTACTCGATCCGCACCGGGAGGCCGGTGCTCGTCGAGATCGCCGAACGCCTGCCGGCCACGCTCGAGCTGGCGGCGGCGGCGGCGGCCATCGCCGTGGCGGTCGGCATCCCGCTCGGGCTCGTTTCCGCGATGCGGCCGCGCACCCGCCTCGATGTCATCGCGCGCGTCGGTGGGCTCATCGGCCTCTCGCTGCCGAGCTTCTGGCTCGGGACCCTCATCATCGTGCTGTTCTCGCTGTACCTCCGCTGGCTCCCGAATACCGGAGGCTACGTCGACTTCTTCCGCGACCCGGCCGCGAACCTGCGGCTCCTCATCTTCCCGGCGATCACCCTCGGGCTCGGCCTCGCGGCGGCAACGATGCGCATGACGCGCTCGGCGATGATCGACGTGCTCGGCGCGGACTACGTCCGCACCGCGACCGCGAAGGGCCTCCGGCGCTCCACCGTCATCCGTCGCCACGCGCTGAAGAACGGGCTCATCATCGTCGTCACGCTCCTCGGGGTTCAGGTCGGACAGCTCCTCGGCGGCGCGGTCGTGGTCGAAGAGATCTTCTCGATCCCCGGGATCGGGCGGATGCTCCTCACCGCGATCGTGCAGCGGGATTACGCCCTGGTCCAGGGCGCCGTGCTCGTGATCGCGATCCTGTTCGTGTTCGTGAACATCATCGTCGACCTTCTCTACGGCTACCTCGATCCGCGGATTCGCCTTGCGTAGGCCGGCCGGCCGATCGGTCGGGCTCATCGGGATCGCCGCCGCGATCACGCGCGAGCCGGTCGCGCTCGTGGGCCTGGCGCTGGTCCTCCTGTATGCCGGCGTCGCGCTCACCGTCGGGATCCTTCCGCTGCGCGACCCGCTCCTCCTGTCCACGCACCGGCTCGAGCCGCCGTCGGCCGGATTCCCGCTCGGCACCGACGCGCTCGGGCGCGACCTGCTGAGCCGGGTCCTCTTCGGCGCCCGCCTCTCGATGCAGGTCGCCGTGTTCTCCGTCACGGCGGCGACCGTCGTCGGCGGGATCTGCGGCCTCGTGGCCGGCTATCTCGGCGGCGCGGTGGATCTCGTGATCGGCCGGGCGATGGATGTGCTCTTCTCGTTCCCGGCGATCCTGCTCGCGCTCGGCATCGTGGCCGCGCTCGGTCCAGACCCGAGCAACGTGATCGTCGCCATCGCGGTGGTGTACACCCCGATCTTCGCGCGCGTCGTCCGCGGCCCGGTGCTCGCGCTGAAGGCGCGCGAGTTCGTGGAGGCCGCGCGCGCGGTGGGTGCGACGCGGACGCGCATTGTGCTACGCCACATCGTGCCGAACCTGCTGCCGACGCTCGTCGTCCAGGTCAGCCTGGCGCTCTCGTGGGCGGTGCTGACGGAGGGCGCCCTGTCGTTCCTCGGCCTCTCCGCGCAGCCGCCCGCGCCGTCCTGGGGCGTGATGCTCAGCGAGGGCCGGCAGTACCTGGAGTTCGCCACGCATCTCGCCATCTTTCCCGGCCTTGCGATCATGGTCGCCGTGCTTGGCTTCAATCTCCTCGGCGACGGGCTGCGCGACGCGCTTGATCCGCAGCACCGATGAGGATCTCCCGCGCCGGCCCGGAGCACCTCGGGGCGATCCGCGAGCTCCTCGTCGCCTCCCCCCTCCTCCGGCGCTACGGGACGACGAAGCGGGGCGCACGCGCGAGCCTGGAGGAGGCGCTCGGCGCAGGGGACACCCTCGTCGTCGCGCTGGAAGGGATCGAGGTGCTGGGTGTCGCCTGGGTCATTGCGACCCGAGCGCTGGATCGGTCGGCGTACCTTCGGCTGCTGCTCGTGTCCGAGGGCAGCCGCTCGCAGGGCATCGGCGGACGGCTCGTGGCCGACGTCGAGCGCAGAGCGCGTGCCGCGGGCTGCCGCCACCTCCTCCTCCTTGTCACAACGACCAACCGGCGCGCTCGGGCCTTCTATGTCCGGCATGGCTACCGACACTTCGCCGACCTCCCGGCGTTCGTTCGTCCCGGGATATCGGAGTCGCTCTACCAGAAGCGCCTGTCCGGGCGCTGAGTCGCGGACCGCGCCCGGAGCGACCGCGCCGGGCCGCCACTCGGCGGGTCTCGGCGTCAGTGCCGGCTGCGGGCGACCTCCGCCGCGCTGTCGCGTGCGGCGAGCTCCACGGTGTCGTCGAGCGGCGCGAGGGCGACCTCGCCGTACCGCCGCGCGAGCGCCCAGCCGGTGAGCCGGTCGGCGAGCCAGGGGTTCTTCGGCAGCGCCGAGCCGTGGCAATAGCAGCCGATGAGCCGCCCCTGCACCGCGCCCTCGGTCTTGTCCTCGCCGTTGTTCCCGTGTCCGACGATGACCTGCGCGAGCGGCAACACGGCGGGCCCCAGGTAGGTCCGGCCGCTGTGATTCTCGAAGCCGATGAGCGTGTCGGCGCCTGCCCGTGCGAGCAGGTTCCCGACGAACCGCTCCTTCCCCGCCCGGGTCGTCACGTCGAGCACGCCGAGGCCGGCGATCGCCGGACCATCCTCGGGCACGTATTCGCGGCCGAGGAGCTGGTATCCGCCGCAGACCGAGAACACCGCGGCGCCGCCGGCGATCGACCGGCGGAGCGCCTCGCCGTTCGGCCCGGCGAGATCGGCGCCGACGAGGTCCTGTCCCTGATCCTGACCGCCGCCGAAGAACCAGAGATCGGCCCAGTCGGGGTCGAACGTGTCGCCGAGAGTGTGGGAGCGCACGAGCGGCTCGATCCCCCGCCAGCGGGCGCGCTGCGCGAGGGCGAGGACGTTCCCCCGGTCGCCGTAGATCGACATGAGGTCGGGATACAGGTGGCCGATGCGCAGCTCCATGAGCCTCAATCCTCCCAGAACTGCTTCACGTGGCCGAGCCGCGCGAGCGCGTCACGGAGCGCGAGCATGGCGGTGTAGGTCGTGAGCACGACGATCTCCTCGCCGATCGGCGCCTCGGCGATCGCGCGACGGATGGCCACGGCCCAGCCGTCCACGACCACGATGAGCTCGGACGGAACGCCGGCGTACTTCAGCCGCAGCGCCATGTCGCGCGCCCGCAGGCCGGTGACGACGGCGTGCGTGATCCGCGGCGCCAGCGCTTCAAAGTCGGCGTCCCAGATCCAGGAAACGTCGCGGGAGTCGGCATCGCGGTCATTCAGGGCGGCAAGGATCCGCGGCCGCCGCCCGGTCTCGAGCAGCGCGCCGATCGCGGCGTTGAAGCCGGCGGGGTTCTTGACCAGCACGAGCCGCAGCGAGCGGCCGTCGGCGGCGATCGCCTCGAGCCGTCCGAACGCCGGCCGGTAGCCGGCCAGGGCCCGCGTGGCCGTCGGCAGGGGGATATCCAGCGCACGCGCGGTCGCGAGCGCCGCGAGGGCGTTGTAGGCGTTGTACGCGCCGGGCACCGGGATGGCGATCGGATCCAGAACCGCCCCGACGGTCCCTGCGATCCGAAGCTCGGACCCCGCCGGACCGAGGAGCACCCGAGCGGCCGCGAGATCCCGCGGCGGGCGCGCCAGGCCGCAGCGCGTACACGACCAGTCGCCGACATGCGCGAGCACGATCCGGGTGTACGCCAGCGGCCCGTGACAGCGCGGGCAGCGGGTCGCGTCGCTGATCCCCTGGCTCGCCCGGTCCTCCGACGCCGTCGCGCCGAGCGCGCCGATCGCCGGGTCGTCGACCCCGAAGTAGAGAACCGGACCGCGGTGCGCGTTCCCGAGGTAGGCGACGATCGGATCGTCGGCGTTCAGCACGAGGGTGGTCGCGTCGGGCAACGGGCCGATCGCGGCGGCAAGTCGGCGGGCGAGCGCGTCGATCTCGAAATGGCGGTCCAGCTGGTCGCGGAACAGGTTGGTGACCACCAGGATCCGCGGATGCAGGCGCGCGAGGATCCGCGGAACCGAGGCCTCGTCCAGCTCGTAGATGCCCACGTTCGCGCGGGGCTCGCCGCTCCAGGTCGCATCGGCAAGGAGCGCGGCGGCGAGGCCTCGATCGAGGTTGGAGCCCGAGCGATTGTGGACCGGGGCCCAGCCGGCGGCCCGAACGATGTCCGACAGCATCCGGGTGGTCGTCGTCTTCCCGTTCGTCCCGGTGACCGCCACCGTGCCATGCGACAGGGCCCCGGAGACGCTGGCGACGGTGTTCGGATCGACCGCGAGGGCAACGAGACCCGGAAGCGAGGTGGCCCCCCGACCGAGGAGCTGGAGGGCGGATCGGGTCGCCTTGCCGGCGACGATCGCGGCGGTCGTCCTGAGCTGTCTCGTGCCGGTCCGGTCCATGCCGCGCAGGCTAAACGGCGGCGGGCTGGACCTCTCGCACGAGGAGCTCAAGCTCGTCCACGGCGCGGCCGAGCCGCAGCGCCAGCGCCTTGGCGGTGTCGCCATTCGTGCTCGCCGCCTGCAAGCTGCCCTGCGAATCGAGGTGGGCCAGCAGGCCGACCGCCCGGCGCAGACGGGCGATCGTGAGCGAGGCAGGAAGCGTCCGGCGCAGCGCACCGACCCGATCCTCCAGTCGCTCGAGGCGACGGCGAAGCTCATCCTCCAGGTCCTCGACGGACATGCTGTCCAGGCGGCTCACCTCGGATGCGAGGGCCGAGAGGTCGCGTTGGACGACCTGCGCGGCCTTCTCGAGCGAGTACCCCTTCTCCAGGGCCTGGCGGATCCGGATCACCTTCTCCATGGCGAACACGTCGTAGTCATGGTCGTCGGAGGTCGAGGGCTTCACGAGGCCCTTCTTGGTCCAATAGATCAGCTGGCGGGGGGTCACGTTGCAGACCCGGGCAGCCTCGGCCGCGGACAGGCGCAGCCGCTGGATCACCTCGCCATCGTTCGCGATGAGCACCTGGGCCAGGGCGTCACGCCCCTCGAGCTCCGCCACGATCCTCCCCTTTTCCCCACGAGCGCGCATCCGCCCGACCGCCGTCGCGGGGGGCGACGATTGTGTCCGCGCCTGCCCAGCATGTCAAGAACAAAGACAGGTGGCCCATCCTGGACCACGAGACAGGGCTTGACTGCTAGCCGGGTCGCCTCTTGGAGGCCCCCTGGGGCGGCCCCAGCGCCTGGCGATAGGCCACCTTCACCGTCGCGCGGTACAGCCGGATCGCGGACCCGTCCAGGTCGGCCCACAGCCGATCGACCTCGACCGCGACCGGGCGCTCGACCTCGGCGGCCACGCTCTTCACCGCGGCCTTCACCGCGGCCTCCCACCCGGAGCGCGCCGAGCCGTGGGCTTCAATGATCCGCACGACCGGAGTGAGGCTCTTCCGCGGACGCCGCGGCGTGGTCGGCACTAACGGGCCTTGGGCGGGTAGCCCTCGAGGGCGTACTCCTTGATCTTGGCGTACAGCAGGCGCCGGTAGATGCCGAGCATCTCCGCGGCCTTCGAGCGATTGCCGCCCGCGTCACGGAGGGCCTTCATGATGAGATCCTTCTCGAACTGGGCGACCGACTTCTTGAAGAAGGAGCTATCGCCCTTCATCTCTCCCGCATCGTCGTCCTCGCCCTCACCGGCCTCGTGCTCGCCGAACGGCAGCTCGCGGCTGGTGATGATCTGGCCGCGCGACAGGACAACGGCGCGCTCGACGACGTTCTCGAGCTCGCGGACGTTGCCCGGCCAGTTGTATTCGATGAGGCGGCGGAGCGCCTCCTCGCTGATCGCCGCCGGCTGTGCGGTGGCGCTGTACCGGTGCTTCGCGAGGAAGTGCTCGACGAGCGACGGAATGTCCTCCTTGCGCTCGCGGAGCGGCGGCATGTGGATGTTGATGACGTTGAGCCGGTAGTAGAGGTCGTCGCGGAACTTGTTCTGCTCGACCAGCTTTTGCAGGTCCTTGTTCGTGGCGCACACGATGCGAATATCGACCTTGATCGACAGGTTCGATCCGATCCGCTCGATCTTCCGCTCCTGCAGGACGCGCAGGAGCTTCGTTTGGGTCGGGACGCTCATCTCGCCGATCTCGTCGAGGAAGATCGTTCCCTTGTCGGCCATCTCGAAACGACCGCGCCGCTGGGCCATCGCTCCGGTGAACGAGCCCTTTTCGTGGCCAAAGAGCTCCGCTTCGAGCAGCGTCTCCGGGAGTGCGGCGCAGGACACCTTCACCAGCGGGCCGGAGCGGCGGTTGGAGTTGAAATGCAGCGCCTCCGCCACGAGCTCCTTTCCGGTGCCGCTCTCGCCGGTGATGAGGACCGTGGCATCGGCCTTCGCCACTTTCCCGACGGTCTTGTAGACCTCCTGCATCGCCGGGGAGTTCCCGACGATCCGCTCGGTCTGCACGAGCGAGCTGATCTCGTCGCGGAGGACCTCGACCTCCTGGGTGAGGTCCTGGTAGTCGAGGACCCGCTTCACGCTGTGCGAGATCTTCTCCAGCTCGAACGGCTTGGTGATGTAGTCGAACGCCCCAAGCTCCATCGCCCGGATCGCGGCGTTCGAGCTCCCGAAGGCGGTCATGATCAGGACCGCGGTCTTGGGGTTGGAGCCCTTGAGGCGCGAGAGCGCCTCGATGCCGTCGAGCTCCGGCATCCGGACATCCATGATCACCAGGTCGGGGCTCGATTCCTTGACCTTCTCGACGACCTCGACCCCGGTGGACGCTTCCTGCACGGCGAAGCCCTCATCGACGAGCAGCTGCTTCAGGAGCGAACGGATCGAGGCATCGTCATCGGCGACGAGGATCGTCTTCTGCGCCATCGTTCTGTACGGTTCCTTCCCACGAGATGGGCGGAGGCCTCGTTTGGCGCCCGCCGGCTCCCCAGAACGCAAGATTGTGTGTCGCCTAGCGTACATGTCAAGTCGCCGCTCGGCAGGCGCCCGGTCCGGAGACCTGACCGCGAACCGGTCAGGCCACGTCGTAGATCGCGCGGACGCGGGTGGCCGCGAGCGCGGTCGCCAGGGTGAGCGCGCCAGCCACGGCGATGAGGATCTCCGGCCCAATCGCGTCGGCGAGGAGCCCGGAGACCAGGATGATCGGGAGCCAGCTGAGGTTGGAGAGGGCGATCCGCGCGCCGAACACGCGGGCCCTCATCGCGGGCGGCGTCGCCTCCTGAAAGATCGTCACCGTCGGGACGTAGAAGATGACGTTCGTCAGCCCGAGCAGCGCGAAGAGCCCGAGGGCGATGGGGAACGCCGGCGCGAGGGCGATGAGCACGATCACCGCACCGGTGGCGGCGAAGCCGCCGACCAGCAGCCGGCCCTTGCGCACTCCGCCGAGATAGCGCGGGAGCACCGCGCTGCCGAAGACCGCGCCGAAGGCGATCGCCGCCTCGGCCGCGCCGTACTCGATCGCCCCGAGGTGCGGGTCGTTGTCCGCGAACCGGCGGACCACCAGGACCGGGCTGAGGCCGTTGATGACCGGATTCGAGACCTGGGCCGCGAGCGAGAACACCGTGTTGGACCAGAGGACCGCGGACCGGCGAAGAAAGCGCAGCCCCTCCCGGGCATCGCTCACGACGCGCCCCAGCGTGACGCGGCGGGAGATCTCGGTCACGCTCACCCGCGCGAGCAGCACGGCCGACAGCGCGAACGTCGCAGCGTCGATGTAGAACGCGCCTTCGCCGACCGTCGCGACCAGCAGGCCGCCAGCCAGCGCCCCGCCGATCTCGATCGCCCGGTCCGATGCGTACACGAGGGAGTTCCCGGCCGCGAGCCGGTCGGGGGTGAGGAGCGCCGGGACGAGCGCGATCCGGGCCGGGTTGAACACCGCCCCGCAGATGCCGGCAAGGAGGACGACCGCGAACGGCAGGACGAGCGGCGCGCCGGCGAGCAGCAGGACCGGGATCGTCGCGATGAGGACGGCACGGACGATGTCACACCAGAGCATCGCGCGGCGGTGGCCCACCGCGTCGGCGATCGCGCCGCCGAAGAACCCGAAGACCGCGTTGGGGATCGTCGCGATGACGACCGCCAGCGCGGTGAGGAACGCCGACTGCGTGGCCCGGTAGGTGACGAAGGTGAGCGCGACGAGGGTGATCGGATCGCCGAACCGGCTGATCACCTGCGCGAGCCAGAAGAACGCGAAATTCGGAGAGCGAAGCTCGAGGACCGGCGCGGAGCCGTCGGCCTCGGGCTGGACGAGGATGAACGGGATGAGGAAGCCGCCGACCGCGATGAGGAAGTCGCCGACGCTGTACACGCCGCGGACAACGCCCACGGGGATGATGTCGGCAAGGAACCGCAGTTGGGTCTCGGGGCCAAGGACGACGTGGAGCGCGTCGGTCGGCAGCGCCGCGCCGACCCCCCGGGTCACATCCACGTCGTACGGCATCCCGGTGTTCACCAGTGCCACGAGCACGTTGAGCGCGGTCCCCACCGCGATGAGCGCGGCACCGGGGACCCGCCAGTTGGCGAGCGCCACGAGCGCGACGCCGGCCAGTCCGGCGAGATAGACCGCGAGCGGTGCGACCGGGACCACCGCCCCCACGATCCGCAGGCCCGCCGCGACCGCCAGCACCGGCCAGAGCCGCAGGCTGAGGAATGCGAGGCGCCGCCAGTCTCCGCCGAACGCGATGCCCGCCGCGAGCCCTGCGACTACTCCACTAACCAGCATGCGCGTCGCGGGCAAGGGGCTCGCGCGCCAGCCGGCGCCGCAGCTCCGCCAGGGTCTCGTAGTTGATTGGCGGCAGGTCGCTCACCTCGAACGCACCGGGGCCGGCCTTCTCCAGGAGCGCCACGATCGCCCGGACGATCCGCGGATCGAACTGGGTGCCCTTGTACTTTTCCAGCTGCTCGAGCGCGCGGTCGTGGCCGATCGCCTTGCGGTAGATGCGATCCGAGGTCATCGCCTCATAGGCGTCGGCGACGATGATGATTCGCGCGCCGATCGGGATCTCCTCGCCCTTCAGGCCCTCCGGATAGCCGGAGCCGTCGAAGTTCTCGTGATGGCTCAGCACCAGCGGGACGAGCGGGCGGAGCGCGGCCGAGGGCTCCAGGATCGACGCACCGTAGATCGGATGGCGGCGCATCAGCTCCTGCTCGTCCTGATCGAGCCGCATCGGCTTCATCAGGATCTTGTCCTCGACCCCGATCTTCCCAATGTCGTGCAGCAGGCCGGCGAGCTCGATCTGCTCGATCTGCTTTTCCGGCATCCCCATGTCACGGGCGATCGCGCCGGCGATCCGCGACACCCGGTCGGCATGACCACGGGTGAATCCATCTTTGGCATCGATGGCCTGGGAGAGCGCGCTGACCGTGCCGAAGAACAGCTCCCGGGTCTCGGCGTATTTGCTGAAGGAGTACCGGGCAAGATAGAGCGGCACCATGAACAGGCCGGCGGCCCACAGGCCCACCTTGACTGCGATTTCCGCCATCAGCCAACCGAGGGGCACGAGCGCGATCAGTCCCACAAAAACGTTTCCGACGCTCAACGCCCAAGTCCGACTCATCGGTGTTCCAGTCCGCTGGCTGGCGACCACAACGCCCAGGAATAGGTTGACCGTGCTGAAGGCAGCGCCCGCGAGGGCGATCTGGGCAACAGTTCCCAGTGGATCGCCGGGGCGCACCGCAGCGTCGGTGACTCGCACCGCGGCCCATGCGGCGAATCCAGAAAGCAGATAGTCAAACCGGTTGTACAGCGTGCCGTGAAAAGGAAGCTCCCGCCTGACGTCTCGCAGCTCGATCGTTCCAATGAGAGCGATCCAGCAAACCGCGAACGGATTCGGTAGCCCGCTGTCGAAGACCGCCGCAATGAGCGGCGCGGTCGTCGTATGCGCGACCACATTGCCTGGAAGACGAACCGGGAGTGCAGCCAGTGTGAGCGTGATCACGATCCAAAAGAAGAGCCGGCCAAGATCGAGTCCCTCTGGAAGTGGAATCGATACCCTGAGTAGGACTGCGAATCCGGCGAGGATGACGCCGTACACGAGCAGTCGAATGTTCGCGGGTACCCGAAGCAGATTGAGCACGCGGGCAGGATAAGCGAGCGGCTGCTTAAACCAGGTGGCTGGGGCGATCCACTGGGAAATCCAGAATGAAAAGAGAGCCCGATGAGGGCTCTCTTCACGCGTTCTATTGATAGTCAGGAAAGTCTGGCTTAGAAGCCTGAGATTCCGGCGCCGCCGCCGAGGACGAGGGCAGCAAGGGCCGCGACCGCTGCAATGATCCTACGCATAATTGATATTCCTCCCTTCGGCAGAGCTACACCCGGTACTTCGGCACTCCCGGGCCGGCTCTTAAGGGGGTGATTAGACCAGATACCGGATAGAAACACCCATCATTTGGACTAGATCAGGCGCCGCAGACGGCTACCGGCGGAGAAAACGCCGGAATCCGGCCTAATCCGTCAGATCCGTTCGTAACGGGCGACGTCGAGGACGAAGACGGTGGCTCCACCATACGAAACTTCGACCGGATAGGGCATGTAGAACTCGCCCGGCTCCATCACCGGGGGCATCGGGCTGATGTACTGATTCCGGGCATGGCAGGTCTCCCGGATGATGCCGAGGACGTCCTCGACCTGGGCTTCCTCCACCCCGACCAGGATCGAGCCGGTGCTCTGCTTCAGGAACCCGCCGGTCGATTGCAGGCGTGTCACGCGATATTCCTTGTCGGTGAGCGCGTTCACCAGCGCTCCCGCGTCCTCGGGATGGACGAGCGCGACGACCAGCTTCATGGCGTCCGCAGTGTACCGAGGAGCGGCTCGACCTCGCGACGGATATCGGTCGCGACGGCCGCCCGGTCGCGATCGCCGGCGACCACGACGATCCGGCCCGGCTCGGCGGCGGCGAGCCGGAGATAGCCGTCGCGGACCCGCTGGTGGAAGGCCTGCTCGTCCGCTTCGAACCGATCCCAGCCACGGCCGGTGCCCCGGGCCAAGCCGCGGGCCGCGGCGACCTCGATCGGGACGTCCAGGAGGAAGGTGCGGTCGGGGCGGACCGCACCGACCGCGAACCGCGTGATCGCATCGAGCCCGGCCCGATCGGCCCCGTGTCCCGCGCCCTGGTAGGCAAGGGTCGAATCGAAGAAGCGGTCCACGACCACGATCGTCCCGGTCGCCAGCGCCGGACCGATGACATCGCGAACCAGCTGCGCCCGCGCCGCGCTGAAGAGGAGCGCCTGGGTGTTCTCGGCGAGTGGGATCTCCTGGGCGTGGAGGAGGATCTCGCGCACGCGTTCCCCCACCAGGGTGCTCCCGGGGTCCTGGAGCACGACGACCGTCTCGCCACGGGCGGTAAGCCACTCGGCCAGCGCGCGGGCTTGCGCGGACTTTCCCGACGCCTCGCCGCCCTCGAACGAAATGAGCAGGCCGCTCAGCGGTATATCTGCACCCGCCGGAAGGGCTCGTGTCCGGTGCTGCGCGACGACAGGTTCGCACGCTCGATGAGCTCGTGCTGGAGCTTGCGGATGTATGCGCCCTGCGGCTGAAGCTCCACGTCGCTCCGGCCTTCGACGATCGCTTCGATCGCCTCGCGCGTCTCGTCGAGGGCATCTTCCTCGGGCCCGCGCCGCAGCTCGAACACGCTCGTGAGCGCGCTCGCGATCTGGGACGACGAATTGCTGCGTGCCACGTAGATCGGGACGCCGTTCGACTCGGCATTCCGCAGGCGCGGAGTCTTCCGGCGGTAGTAGTTCTTGAGCGTGATCACCACATCGGCCTCCTCGGGCTCGCGAACGATGGCGACCGGCAGGCCGAGGCCGCGGGCGGCGTCCTCGAGCCGGCTCCAGGAGAGCCCGAAGGGATAGACCTTCACCATCTCGCGTGCCGCCGACGAGGGAGCACGTGGCGTGCTGCGGCGCTCGAGCGCTTCAGCCGGCTGGCGGGTCGGCTTGGTGGCGCTCACCCGGACATCGCCCTCCGGATCGCGCTCCCGCTGCTCGGGCGAGACCGGCAGGCCAAGGAGGATGGCGTCCACCGTCGCGGCGACGTCGAGATACAGCGCGACCTTCTGGTACGCCTGGATCTCGACGAGCACCTGGAAGGTCGGCGGGCCCTTACGCTCCAGGACCGACTTCTGGGTGCCGCGCCGGCGGGCCTCCTCGTCGCCGAGGGTGACCGTCTGGATCCCGCCGACCAGGTCGGCGAGGGTCGGGTTCAGCATGAGGTTCTCGAGCGTGTTCCCGTGTGCGGTGGCGACCAGCTGAACGCCTCGCTCGGCGATGGTGCGGGCGGCCTGGGCCTCCTGCTCGGTACCGATCTCATCGATGACGACCACCTCGGGCATGTGGTTCTCGACCGCCTCGATCATCACCGCGTGCTGCAGCGCCGGTGTCGCGACCTGCATCCGGCGCGCCCGCCCGATCCCGGGGTGCGGGATATCCCCGTCGCCGGCGATCTCGTTGGACGTGTCGACGATGACCACACGCTTCTTCAGGTCATCCGCCAGGACGCGCGCGACCTCGCGGAGCAGCGTGGTCTTGCCGACGCCGGGACGCCCAAGGAGCAGGATGCTCCGTTCGGACTCCACGACATCGCGGATGATCTCCATCGTCCCGTACACCGCCCGGCCGACCCGCAGGGTCAGCCCCACGACCTTGCCGGCGCGATTCCGGAGGGCGCTGATGCGGTGGAGCGTTCGCTCGATGCCCGCACGGTTATCCCCGCCGAACTGCCCGATCCGGGAGATGACGTACGCGAGGTCCTCGGCCGTCACCTCACGGTGTGACAGCATTTCCTCGCGTCCGGAGAACCGGGCCTCAGGGATGCGCCCGATGTCCATGACGATCTCGAGCAGGCCCTCCAGCCCGTCGAGGCCGCGGATGCGCTGGCCCACATCGGGCGGTAGCGCATCGAGGATGACGTCCAGATCGTCCCGTTCCGTCTTCATCTCACCACCGCCGGCGCGAGCGCCGGCTCTTCGATGCGGACCGCGAGCTCCCTGACGAAAAGCATAGCCGTCGCCACCTCGCGGAACCCCTCGCCCACGAGCGCACGGGCGACGTGCTCTTCGTAGGAACGGACCGACGATGTGACCGGCCGGCCGGAGTCGAGCTCGCGCGACGCACCGCGGACCAGCTCGCGGGCCAGCTCGGTGTCGCCGCCGGCGGTCCGGATCTTCACCACATGGGGATGGCGATCGAGCCCCCGGAAGCTCGCGGCAAAGCCTCGGATCCGCTGGCCGCCGTCCTCGCCGGCGATCATCGCGGTGGCCCGCCGCATCGTGATGGGGTTCCCGCTCACCAGATGCGGCGGATCGAACGCGCCGGACCGGCGGCCGACATCGAAGTCCTCGACCGTCAGCTGCTCGGCCCGCTGGACCGCGTGCGGCGTCGTCGCGACGTAGAAGCGGAAAAGGTCATGGGCGTCGACCCGTCGCGCGGGATGGCCCGGGAGCCGGCCTGACGGCGCGGCCAGCGGTGCCCGGGGTGCGGCGTACCAGGTCTCCCGGGTATAGGAATAGAAGCCGGCCTGGAAGAACGTCTCCCGCGGGCGTGTCTCGTCGGAGACCGCCCCAAATACCCGCAGCATCCCGCGCTGCGCGGCGGCGGCGGCGATGTGCGCGAGGAGCCGGAACGAACCCTCGGACCCGGACGGGTCGGGCAGTGCGGCGAGCGCCAGCACGACCCACTCCGGGCGTCGCCCGGCATAGACGAGGGACACGCTGCACAGCCGGCCGCGGTATTCCTCGAGGTACACCCGCAGGCGGGTCCGCATGCCGAGCGTTCCGGGGAGGAGGGTGAGCCAGCCGGCGAACGCACCGGCGGCAAGCGCACGGGGCAGCACCGAGCCGACGATCGCCTCAGGGACCGCCGTCGTGTCCGCGAGGAACTTCGCGACCCGGGGCAGGTCCGTCGGCATGGCCGCACGCGCGGTCATCCGCCGGCCCCGAGCGCGAGGAAATAGGCGTGGAAGCGATCGTCGCGGGTGAGCTCGGGATGGAACGATGTCGCGAGCAGCCGGTCCTGGCGGACGGCGACGATGGCCCCGCCCGGCAGGGTCGAGAGGACCTCGACGCCATCGCCGACGCGAGCGATGAGCGGGGAGCGAATGAAGACCGCATGGAATGGCGCGGCACCCAGACGAGGAACGTCGAGGTCGGCCTCGAACGATTCGCGCTGGCGACCGAAGGCATTGCGCCTGACAGTGAGATCCATCGCCCCAAGGATCGGATGCGGATGCCCCGGGACATCCCGCGCCAGGAAGATCGCGCCCGCGCAGGTGCCCCACACCGCCATCCCCGCTGCGATCCGCTCACGGAGCTTGGGGATGAACCCGTAGCGCTCCGCCAGCTTCCCGATCGTCGTGCTCTCGCCCCCCGGGATGATCAGCGCATCGATGGCGTCGAGCTGCTCCGGCCAGCGCACGTCGATCGCTGACGCACTCAGCCGGCCAAGGGTCTCAAGATGCTCGCGAAAATCGCCCTGGAGCCCAAGGACCCCTGCGCGCATCTTCGTCATTGAACGGTGACTGACCACTTACTGCGTCCGTGCGAAGCACGGCGAAGCAAACGAGTCAGTCACCCTTGGTGACTGACTCGTTACCAGCCGCGGACGGCAAGCCGTTCGCCGGCTGCGAGGGTCTCGAGGGCGATGCCGCGCATCGCCTCACCCAGCCCGCGCGAGACCTCGGCGATGAGCTTGGGATCGGTGAAGTGGGTCGTCGCCTCGACGATCGCCTTCGCCCGACGAGCCGGATCGTCGGACTTGAAGATCCCGGAGCCCACGAAGTTCCCCTCGGCGCCCAGCTGCATCATCAGTGCGGCGTCGGCCGGCGTGGCGATGCCACCGGCACAGAACAGCACGACCGGAAGCTTCCTGGCGCCCGCGATCTCGCGGACGAGCTCGACCGGAACCCGATACTCGGTGGCTCGCGCGACCAGTCCTGCGTCGTCGAGATCGGCGAGTCCGGCGATGCCCGCGGTGATGGCCCGGATGTGCCGGACCGCCTCGACGATGTTGCCGGTCCCCGCCTCGCCCTTGCTGCGGATCATCGCCGCGCCCTCGCTGATGCGGCGGAGCGCTTCGCCGAGATCGCGGGCCCCACATACAAATGGGACATCGAACTTCTGCTTGTCGATGTGGAACGCCTCGTCGGCCGGGGTAAGGACCTCGCTCTCGTCGATGTAGTCGACGCCGAGCGATTGGAGGACCTGCGCCTCGACGAAATGGCCGATCCGGGCCTTCGCCATGACCGGGATGGTGACCGCTTCCATGATGTCGAGGATGAGCTGCGGGTCGCTCATACGGGCGACCCCGCCCTCCTTCCGGATGTCGGAAGGGACCCGCTCGAGGGCCATGACCGCGACCGCGCCGGCGTCCTCGGCGATCTTGGCGTGGTCGGCCGTAACGACGTCCATGATCACGCCGCCCCGGAGCATCTGGGCAAGGCCGGACTTGACGGTCCAGGTCGCGGAAGGGGCCTCGTTTTCAGCCATGGAGAAGACCATGGTAACGCCTGACCCCTAAAATCGGTACATGGGCGTGGTAGACGCGAACGTCCTCGTGCTCAATCTCGATTACCAGCCGCTGAACGTGTGCAACGTCCGCCGGGCGGTGGTCCTGCTTGATAAGCAGAAGGCCGTGGTCATCGAGCAGAACGGCCACATCGTGACGAGTGAGCGGGCCAAGATCCCCTCACCCTCGGTCATCCGGCTCGCGTATCACATCAAGCGGCCGCGCCCGGTGGTGAAGATGACGCGCAAAGAGGTCCTGCTGCGTGATGACCACACCTGCCAGTACTGCGGGAAGCGGGGGCACGACCTCACCCTGGACCATGTGATCCCCCGTCACCGCGGCGGCCTGCACACCTGGGAGAACGTCGTGGCGGCCTGCAAGGGTTGCAACCACCGCAAGGGCGGCCGCACGGTCAAGGAGTCCTCGATGGCCCTCGCCCGCCAGCCGGTCCGGCCCCCGTCCACCCCGAGCTACCTCTTCTCCTCGTACATCCGGTCCGGGGAGCGCCAGTGGTTCAAGTTCCTCGGGGTCGAGGACGCGTCCGCCGCGGCCTCCTGACCGGCCTGGCATCCGAGTTGCCCGTTACGGCCGTTCGATGAAGCTGTTGTTCACCAAACGCGGATACGCGCCGATCGGCGGCTCGGAGAGTCTCGCCTACCAGTTCGCGACCCGGCTGGCCGCCCGGGGCCATGACGTGCGCGTGGTCTGCGCCTGGCCCTCGGAAAAGGAGGAGGCGCGCTATCGCGGCGCATCGTTCTCACCCGTCGTCCATGACGACCACCGCGTCTTCGTCGACCGCGGCGTCGAGGTCGTCCAGGTCCGCCCTCGCGGCGGCATCCTCGGCAAAGCGGCTGACGCGACGACGCTCCTCGACCTCATGCGAGGTGACCTGCTCGAGCGCTACGCCGAAGACCGCGAGCTCATCCACAACGTCGGCCGCGAGTACCTCGACAGCTCGGTCGAGGTTGCCGAGGAGCTCTCGCTCCCCCTCGTGCTCACGCCCCTCGCGCATCCCGGGCAATTCCATGGCGGAGACGCGCCGTCGGACTTCGCGCGCTATCGTCGGGCGAGCGCGATCACGACGATGACCGACTGGGAGCGCGACTGGTACATCGGCCAAGGGATCGACGCCGCGCGTGTGTTCACCACGGGGATGGGCCCGAACGCGTCCGGTGACGGCGACGGCTTGCGGTTCCGGGCGGCGCAGCACATCCCCGCGCATGCGCCGATCATCCTGTTCATCGGTCGGAAGGAGCGGTACAAGGGCTTCATCCAGCTCCTCGACGCCACCGAGCCGGTCTGGCGCTCTTACCCGGATGCGCGGTTCGTGTTCATCGGCGTTCCCGGCTTTTACTCGACGTTCTTCGACGACTTCGCCCGCTACCACGACGAGCGGATCATCCACCTCGAGAACGCGAGCGCGGCGACGAAGGCCGACGCGCTCGAGGCCTGCCGGCTCTTCGCGATGCCGTCCCTGCACGAGACCTTTGGCCTCGGGTACCTGGAGGCCTGGCTGCATGGCAAGCCGGTGATCGGGGGAGACATTCCCGCCCTCCGCGACGTCATCGACGACGGTGTAGACGGGCTCTGTGTCCGTCAGCGCGCCGACGCGGTGGCCTCGGCGATCCTCCGGCTGCTCGCCGATCCGGCCGAAGCGGCCGCGATGGGCCGTCGGGGACAGGAGAAGGTGCATCGCCGCTGGGATTGGGTCGCGGTGATCGACCGAGTCGAGGCGAGCTATGCCCGGGCCGCCGCCGAGGTGACCACGACCGCCGCCTAGGCATCTCGCCCGAGTAGCCTCCGGCGATGCGGATCGTCATCGCCAAGAAGCTCCTGTCCACCGTCGGCGGTTCCGAGGCCCAGGCCCGTGCGCTCGGTTCGGCCCTGCGCGCGCGCGGGCATGAGGTCACGCTGCTCGGGATCCGCCCGGTCTGGCGGCGGCCAGGGATCCCGGATGCGGTCTACGCCGCACCACCCGGCGACGTCGAGGTCTTCGAGCAGGGACTTCGCTACGTCTTCGTCGCGAGCCGCGCGGCCGCGGCGGAGGCACTCCTCCCGATCTCGCTCGCGCCGGCCGACCGACTCGCCCGCGCCTTCGCCGGCGCCCAGGTCGTGCACGCTCTGGCCCGAGAGTGGTCCGGACCGGCCGAGCGCGCCGCCCGATCCGTCGGCGCGGCATTCGTCGAGACGCCGCTCGCGCACCCCGGACAGCGGTTCTCTGGCGACGGGCGATCCGACCTCCGCCGCTATGCGCGCGACGACGCCGTCCTTGCGCTTACTGAGTGGGAGGCCACTTTTTATCGGGAACGCGGCGCACGCAACGTGTACGTGACCGGGGTCGGTCCGATCCTCGGTGCGCCGCTGCCGGAGCTCGCGGCCGATCGCCAGACGATCCTCTTCGTCGGACGCAAGGAGCGCTACAAGGGCTACGACGCGATGCGGGCAGCCGCGCCGCTCGTCTGGTCGACGCATCCGGATGCGCGCTTCCACCTGATCGGACAGCGACGCTTCCTCGGACCCAGACCGCTTGGCGATCCGCGCTGGACCGAGCCGGGAATCGTGAGCGAAGCGGAAAAGGCGGAGGCGTACGTGCGATCGACGATCTTCTGCATGCCCTCCAGCCATGAAACTTTCGGTCACACCTATCTGGAAGCCTGGTCCGCCGGACGGCCGGTGATCGCCGGAGACATCGCGCCGCTGCGCGAGGTCGTGCGCGACGGGATCGACGGGCTCCATGCGGCGAACGAGCCGCAGGCGGTCGCCGCCGCGATCCGCGCGCTGCTCGACGATCCCACCGCCGCAGCACGCATGGGCGAATCGGGTCGCGCCCGGGTCGCCGAGCGATGGACCTGGGATCGGATCGCCGAGCGGACCGAGGCGGCGTACGCGAGCGCGAGGACGTTCCTACACTGACCCGATGCGTGCGGTGATCGGACAACGGCGGCTCCTCGACCGGCTTGGTGCGCAAGCCGCGCGAGGCGAGGTCGCGCACGCCTATGGGCTCTTTGGTCCGCGGGGTATCGGCAAGCACACGGTCGCGCTTCGCCTCGCTCAGAGCCTCAACTGCCTCGAGGATGACCGGCCTGCGGGCGGATGCGGCCGCTGCCGATCCTGTCTGAACATCGAGCACGGGGTGCATCCCGATGTCCGCCTGATCAAGCGGGAGAAGGACAAGGACGGCAAGGATCGGAAGGACATCGTCATCGAGCAGATCCGTGAGATGCAGACCGACCTCGCGCTGCGACCCCTCGAGGGACGGACCCGCGTCGTGCTCATCGACGACGCTGCCGAGCTCAACCTCTATGCCCAGGATGCGCTCCTCAAGACGCTGGAGGAGCCGCCGCGGCACGCGCTGCTGCTCCTGCTCACCCAGACCCCCGCGGCGCTCAGCGAGACCATCCGCTCGCGGCTGCAGCTGCTCCCGTTTCGGCTGGTCGCCCACGCGGAGCTCGCGGCTGCCCTTCGCGAGCGTTTCGGTGCGGGAGCCGAGCGGTTCGCGGCACCGGCGAACGGCCGCCCGGGCCTGGGGATCGAGCTTGCGACCGACGAGCGGGGCATTCGCACGTCCCGGGCGGCGCTCGAAGCGGAGCTCTACAAGCTCATCGGCAGCGGTCTCACCGATCGCTTCGCCTGGGCCGCCGATCTCGCTGATGACACTGACAACCGGCGGCGCGCCGAGAACATCGACCGGCACTTTGCGCACTGGTCCGAGCTGCTGCGTGACGCGGCGGTCGCGTCGCGCGGCCTCGCCGATCGACCGCTCCGGCCGGACCGGGCCACCGAGACCGGCCGGCTGGCCACGGCGGTGACGCCGCGCGAGCTCGTCGACGCGGTGCTGCTCATCGAGCGGCTCCGGCGGGACCTGTTCTGGAACGCGAACGCCCGAGCGATGCTCGAGCTCTTTGCGCTGAAGCTCCCCTACCTCGCGGGCGTCGGAGCGCGGGCATGAGCAAGACCGTCGTCGGCGCGCGGTTCACGACCGCCGGTCGGATGTATTTCTTCGAGCCCGGATCGGTCACCGAGTACCGCGTCGGCGACTGGGTCATCGTCCAGACCGAACTTGGCCAAGACGCCGCCCGGGTCCAGATCCTTCCCACCAATTCGCCGATGGTCCAGGTCGATCCTCCGCTCGGTCACGTCCTGCGAAAGGCGAGCGCGACCGACAAGTTCGAGATGGCCAAGCACAAGCGCCGCGAAGCGGACTCCACGCTCGAGGCGAAGTCGGTGGCGCAGCGGCACCGCCTTCCGCTGAAGGTGCTCGGCGCGGACTGGCAGTTCGACGGCGCAAGCCTGGTGATCTTCTACTCGAGCGAGCAGCCGAATCTCGACCTCGGCGGGTTCAGCGAGGACCTCGCAGCTCATTTCGGCACGCGCATCGAGCTACGCCGACTCGGTGCGCGCGACGAGACCAAGGTGATGACCGGCGTGGGCACCTGCGGTCAGGAGCTCTGCTGCTCGAGCTGGCTCGACAAGTTCTCGAACATCTCGATCCGGATGGCCAAGGAGCAGGATCTCCCGCTCAACATGAGCAAGCTCACCGGGGTCTGTGGACGGCTGAAGTGCTGCCTCATCTACGAGCTCGAGACCTATCAGGAAGTGAAGGGAAAGCTCCCGAAGCTCGGCGAGACCTTCCACATCCCATCGTGCGTCGGCGGATCGTGCGGCTCCGGTGGCTGCGCACAGGTACAGGGTGCATCGATGACGAAGGAGGCGATCGTCGTCGGCCTACTCGACGGCGGCCGGGCATCGTTCACCGCGGAGGAGCTCGGAGTCACGTTCGATCCGGTGCCCGCGCATACCCGCGGGGTCGGCACCTACGGATCGGATGAGGTTCCCCGCCTCGAGCGCCCGACCCCGCTCCCCAGCCCGGACATGCCGGGGACGGGACCGCGGCGCCGGCGGCGGCGCGGTGGGCGGCGGCGCGGACCGGGACCGGCCGGCCGCTCGGATCAGGGCGGGGCGTCAGCGCCGACCGACTAAGGTCGGCGTGGACCGCGTGTGGCGGATCAGCGCACGCGACGCACCACGAAATCGGCGATCGCGGAGAGCGCATCCCGTTCCGGTCGGTCCGGAAGCTGCTCCAGCGCCGCGCAGGCCGCGCGGTGGAAAGCCAGCGCGCGGTCTCGCGCCCGCTCGACACCTCCGGAAGCGCGGATCGTCCGCAGCAGGTCGCGGACTTCCGGCTCGGCCTTCCCCACGGCGACGATGCGTGCGGCCAGGTCGGCGTCGTTCCCGCTGGCTTCGACGGCGTAGATCATCGGCAGCGTCGGGGTGCCCTCGGCGAGATCCTGACCGACCGACTTGCCGAATTCGACCTCATCGCCCGCGACATCGAGGACATCGTCGGTGATCTGGAACGCCAACCCGAGATTGGTGCCGTAGGCCCCCAGGGCCGCGACATGCGCGGGATCGGCGCCGGCGAGGAGCGCGGCGCCCTGGCAGCAGGCCGCGTACAACGACGCGGTCTTGAGCTCGATCCGTTCGAAGTACGCGGCCTCGGTCGGTAGCGAACGGGTCGCCGTCACCTCGGTGAGCTCGCCGTCGCAGAGCGCGAACACGGTCTGCGCGACGATGGCGATGACCGCCGGATCGGGGAGCACCGCCGCCAGCGCGTAGGCCTTGGCGAACAGGTAGTCGCCGACGATGATCGCCACATCGTCGCTCCAGGTGACATTGACGGTCGCGATGTTCCGCCGCAGCTCGGCCCGGTCGACGATGTCGTCATGGACCAGCGAGGCGGTATGCACCAGCTCGAGCGACTGCGCGAGATTGATGACGATCTCGCGGTCGTGCGCGGTGCCGAATCGCGCCGCGAGGAACACGAGCGTCGGCCGGAGGAGCTTGCCCGGAGATCCGAAGAGGTGCTGCACCGCGGCGGCAAAGGTCGGATGACCGCCGCGGCCGACGTCGAGCAGCCGCCGCTGCAGCTCTTCGAGCTCGCGTTCGACGGGGGCGTAGAACGACTGGTCCGCAGGTGGCGCATGCACTGGTAGGTCAGTGGCGCGGTATCGCACGAAGGCGACCCGTTTCCACTGACCCCCTTTCAAACCGGACGTGCGGTGTTCCCGCATCCGGCTTAGCGATGGCCTTCTCGTGCAGCACTGACGGCTTCGGGTAGCGAACCGTCCCACGCAACCGGTGCAGGCCTTGGCCCCAAAACCACTCCTGGGTCCACTGGGCAGCGCGACCGGCTCGGAGGTTGCGCCCGGCTCGCCGCACGAGGAAGCGGCGTAGCCGAGTACTCACGTAGCGGTCGATGTCCAGGAACTTGCGAGCGGCGTTGCCGCTGCGGAAGTACTCGCCCCAGCCGCGGAGCACCGGGTTGAGTCGCTCGATCAGGACGCGGACGTCCTTCACCCCGCTGGCCCGTGGATCGGTGAGCTCATGCACCCGTCGGCGGACTCGTCGCATGCTTCGCGGCGAGGGCCAGCGCTGCAGGTAGTAGCGGCGATAGCCGCGTACAAGAAGCTTTCCCGAGACGCGCTTGCGCAGGTAGTGACCGAGGAACTCGAACCCTGCTTGCCCGTGGCTCAGTTGGAGGGTCCGCGTCTTCTCCGGGTGGAGCTGCAGTCGCAGCCGGTCGAGGATGACCCGCACCCTCCGCTCGGCCTCAGCCAGCGCTTCGGGTGATCGGGTGAGCACCACGAAGTCGTCGGCGTATCGGACGAGTGTTCCAAGCTGCGCGCAGCGCCGCTCCCAGACCAGATCGAGCCGGTGCAGGTAGATGTTGGCCAGCAACGGGGAGATCACCCCGCCCTGGGGAACGCCCGCGACGGTCTCGCGGAGCTGTCCGTTCACCAGCACCCCTGCACCCAGCCACCGGCGAATGAGCTTGAGCACCTTGCGGTCGCTGATCCGCGTTGCCACCAGCACCATCAGGCACTCGTGGTCGAGCGAGCCGAAGAAGTCGGCCAGATCGGCGTCGAGGACGTACTCGGCACCGTCATTCGCCGCTTCGCGGATCGCTTCGAGCGCGTGGACGGCGGAGCGCTTGGGCCGGTAGCCGTACGAGGACCGACAGAAGTCGGCCTCGAAGATCGGCTCGAGCACCAGCTTGGCCGCCATCTGCGCGATGCGATCTTTGACCGTGGGGATGCCCAGGGGGCGCATGCCACCGGCCGGTTTGGGGATCTGCCGCCTCAGTACGGGAGACGGTCGGTACCTGCCAGAGCGGAGCTCATCCGCCAACTCCTCCAGGAGCCGCGCGATGCCGTACCCCTCCGCCACCGCAAGCGTCACGCTATCGACGCCCGCAGCACCGTGATTGCGCCGGACGCGCTGCCATGCCTCCTGCAGGATGTCAGGCCTGCAGATGCGGTCGAAGAGGGCATGGAAACGACGACCCGGTTGTCGCTTCGCTGCGACGAAGAGCGCGCGCTGGAGGCGACGGACGTTGTCGCTGGGAGCGATCCCCGCGGGGTGGTTGGGTCCGGAGGACCGGACCATGCCCGCGCCCGTACCGTTCGCGCGCGCGTGACCAAAGTGAGGGCCCTTCCCTCCGGACAGGTTCTGTTGCCTGCCCATCGTCGGTACTACGACCCCCTCGGACTCCCGCTGCGCACCGCTCGACTTCGCCATCGGCTTATACGTGCGGTCCTGCCCTGACCAAGGCGGCGCAGACGGGTCTCTCCTGTTCCGCATCGAACCTTGTGCGCGTGCCGTTCCCTCTACCCCGGGGAGACCCACGGCGCCGTTTCCGGACGGGTGCGCCGCGGACGTGGCCTTCGCCGTGACGTGCGCGGCTCGGCTCTCCCATTGTTTCTTTGACGAGGCGGCAGGATTCACTTCATGTTGCGGCCCGCGCGCTTGCTCCCTCCAAAGAGGCTCTTGACGCCCCGCTCGGACGACAGACCTCTCGGTCTGCGTCTGGGGCCTGCTACCAGGCGTTCCGGTACTTACCTGCGCGGGACCTCCACCCGCTGGCTCGATGCAGCTTCCAGGACGCACCACGCGTTTCAGTCTAGGAGCGCGGCGGTCACGGTCTCCTCGTCGGTTTTGGCACCGGCGTGGGTGCGGGTGGTGGCGTGACCGGGATGGCCCCCGGACTTCCTGACGGAACCGGCGTCACGCTCGGGCGGACCGGGGCGTAGCCGCAAAGGTTCCAATTGAACCGCCCGTAGTTGTGGAGCCCCGCGGCGGCCTCGCGACCCCAGCGGTCGATGTCCTTCTGCCAATCGGGGAATGGCGTGGTGAGCCGGTAGCCGCAGGAGGTGTAGATCGCGCGGTCGTCCGTCGTCGGCTCGGTGCCCTGGACGAACTGCTCGGTCCAGCGGAAATTGGACGGGCAGTACGGGCCCGGCAGCCTGCCCGATCCGTTGCCGCCGGTGAGCGCCGGATTGACGCACACGACCCGATCGACGATACCGGCGGGCCGCTTGAAGTCGTCCGGGGGCAGCCCACCGACGACCGTCTTCATGTAGTCGCGCCACAGGATGCCGGGACCGAGGGCCGACGAGATCCCGTACATCACCTCGTTGTTCGAGTTCCCCATCCAGACCGCGGTCAGCCGCTGCGGGGTGTAGCCGATCGCAAGCACGTCCTGGAGGTTGTCGGTCGTCCCGGTCTTCAGCGCCGCCGGGCGCCCGATGCTGGTGAACGGACCGAAGACGAAGGAGCCGCGCACCGGGTCGGTGTTGTCCTTCAGGATGTTCGTCATCACGTAGGCGTAGCGCTCGTCGAGTACCTGCTTGGTCTCGGGCTTCGAGTAGTCCTTCACGACCTTGCCGTCGCGGTCGACGATCTTCAGGATCATCGTCGGCTCGATCCGTCGGCCTCCGTTGGCGACGACCTGGTACGCGCTCGCCATCTCGATCAGCCGCATCTCGCCGGCGCCGATGCCGAAGGAGATCCCGAGCTGGGATCGGTCCCAGTCACGCTGGATGCCGAGCTGATGGATCGTGTCGATGATCCCGTCGACGCCCACGATCCGGGCGACGTTCAGCGCCGGCAGGTTGAGCGACTCGCGGAGCGACTGGCGGATCGTCGTCGGCCCATGCTGCTCCTTCGTCGCGTCTCGCGGCTTGTATTGCGTACCGTCGCCACTCGGCATGGTGAACTCGATGTCGTTCAACACGGTCGCGGCGGTCATGTTCGCCTTCAGCATGCCGGCGAGGTAGGTGAACAGCTTGAACGTCGATCCCGGCTGGCGAAGCCCGATCCCCGCCACGTCGTAGTCGCCCTGGACCTGCGGCGATCGGTCGTAGTAGTCCTTGCTGCCGACGTAGGCGAGGACCTCCCCGGTCGTCGGATCCATGGTGATGAGCGCGGCGTTGTTCACGTTCGAGCTCTTCAGGTTGTTGACGTGATCCCGCACCTCTTTCTCGGCCAGCTGCTGCATGTTCCAGTCGAGGCTGGTGTAGATGCGGTAGCCGCCACGATAGGCGGCCTTCTCGCCGAGGACATTGATGATCTGCTCGCGCACCCGGAAGGTGAAGTGCGGCGCGTAGAGCGATGTGCTGGCCGGTGTGACCTTGATCGGCTCGTTCTTCGCCGCAGCCGCTTGGGCATCGGTGATGTAGCCCTGGTCGACCATCGCGTCCAGCACCAGGACGCGCCGGGCGGCGGCGGCGGCCGGGTTCTGGATCGGGTCGTACTCCGAGGGCGCCTGGGGAAGACCGGCCAGGAGCGCCATCTGCCCGAGGGTCAGCTGGCGAAGGTCGCCGACCCCGAAGTACGTCTTCGCGGCGGCCTTCAGGCCGTACGCCTGGTTCCCGTAGAAGATCTGATTGAAGTACATCTCGATGATCTGCTGCTTGGTGAACGTGCGCGTTGCCTCGATGGCGAGCATCGCCTCCTTGATCTTCCGAGTCAGGGTGGGCTCGTCACCGAGCAGCCGGGTCTTGATCAGCTGCTGGGTGATCGTCGATCCGCCCTGGGCGATCCCGCCCTTGGCGAGGTTCGCCTGCAGGGCGCGGGCGATGCCTCCGACGTCGATGCCGGGATTCGTCCAGAAGGAGTGATCCTCGATCGCGACCGTGGCGTCCTGCATGAGCTGGGGAACGTCCGCCAGCGCGATGAGCTCGCGCCGCTCGTCCTCCAGGGTGTACAGCAGGTGCTCGCCCGACCGGTCATAGATGAACGTCGACAGCGGGACGGGGACGGTGGCGAGGTCGTGGGCCGCCGGAAGATCCGCTGCGAAGTAGCCGAGGAAGGCCGCCGCAGAGCTGCCGGCGAAGATGCCGAAGGTGATGAGGACCGCGGTGAGGATGCCGGCGACCGTCCCGAGCTTGGACGCGGGGGCGTACCGCCGGGACAGCCGTCCGCCCTTCCGGTGGGGAAAGCGGTAGCTGCGGTAGGCATGGCCGAGGCGAACGCTGCGGTGGGAGGTCGCCATGGTGTTCACCGTACCGTTTGCACGCGATGTGCCACTAGCTCAAGCGGACGGCGAGCTCCCGCGCAGCCGAGCGATGACCTTCTTCCACGGCGTCGGCGGCCTCTGGACCGCGGCGGCGCGGAGGCGGCGCTGTGCCTCGCGGGCGTCCCCCTCCCAGGACTCGACGATCTCCCGGTCGGCGTCCTTGAGCGACCCGGCGGGCCCGCGACGCTCCATGGCCGATTCGGCCGCGGGCAGGCGCGCGTACAGATCGGCGGTGAACGCGGCGGCCTGCGGGATCTCCCGCCCAAGCGTCTCGGCGTGGAGCGCGTACTGGCCGTTCTCCAGCACGAAGGCCTGCTTGGTCTGGTCGAACATCGCGGTGAGCTCGAGATCCGCCGCGAGCTCGCGGTCCACCGCCGCGACGGCGCGCTCGAGCTCGGCCTGGACCGCCGCCGGGCGACGGGGGGTGCGGGTCAGCCGGTAGCCGGCGGCCGCCAGCACGAGCAGGACGATCGCCGCGATCGGGGCCATCGGCCCATCGTACCGAGCCACCGCGACCGGCATTCGCCCTCCCCGCCAACCCGAGCATGCACCGTATGCGGCATTTGTATGCCTGATATGTATACTAGCTCACGTGCCGCGGCCGTTCGTGAAGACCGCCCTGCCCGCCCCGCATTTCCCGCTCGGCGGCCCGGTCCCGGCGGCCGACCTCGTCGGCCGCGAGGCCTACATCCGGCGGGCCGTCACGCGCCTGGGCGATGGCGATCACCTCCTCATCGCCGGCCCACGGCGGATCGGGAAGACGTCGGTGCTGCTTGAGGTCCTCCGCCGGCTGCGTCGGAAGGGCGCGCTCACCGCCTACGTCGACTGCCTCGGATCGACCGATCTCCGGAGCCTCGGCGAGCGGCTCGTGGACGCGCTCCTCGAGAATGTTTCCGGCGTCGAGCGCTCGTTCGAGCAGGCGAAGGCGATCGCCGCCGGGATGCGACCCACGGTGAAGGTCCGCTACGAGCATCTCGAGCTCGTCCTCGAGCTGGCCCGCGAGAAGAACGCGCAACGGTTCTTCGAGGGGGCGCTCGATCTGCCAGCGGCGCTCGCGGCGAAGAGCGGAAAGCGCGTCGTCGTCGCGTTCGACGAGTTCCAGGCCGCCGGACAGCTCGGCCCGCGGGTATTCGATGTGATGCGGACGCGCTTCCAGGCGCAGCGCGGGGTGGCCTACGCGTTCCTCGGATCGGAGGAGGGCATCCTGGAGCAGCTCTTCGGGGAGAAAGGCAACGCGTTCTACCGGTTCGCGCTCCCCCAGGATCTCACCGACGCCGGGGGCCACCGCTTCGGGATCGATCCGGACGATTGGCTGACCTACATCCGCGACAAATTCGCGCAGCGGAAGATCGCCATCGCCGACGCCGAGATCGACCGGCTGCTCGACGCGACCGGTGGGCATCCCCAGGACACGATGCAGCTTTGTGGAGCGCTGTACTACCTCATGCGCGACGCCGGCCTACGCACCGTCACCGGCGATGCGATCTCGGTCGCCACGGAACAGACCCTGCGCGAGCTCGAGCGGCCGTTCGCGCTGCACTGGGCCGATCTCGCGAAGGGCAAATACCTGCAACAGATCGCGAAGCGGGTCGCCCACCGGGCGGTCCTATACGCGAGCGAGAAGGATGGGGTCGAGGTCCCCCGGACCGAGGTCCTGCGCGCGCTCGAGGCGCTCCAGGCACGCGGCCTGGTGGCGCGGCTCGGCCGCGGGCGCTACGAGTTCGTGGAGCCACTCTTCGGCGAGTTCGTCCGCCGGCTGGACGAGCGCGGCACGGCGGCTACTGTTCTTCGCGGATGAGCATTCCGAGCGACGACCTCCGGCCGGGCACCCGCGTGCGCTACAGCCCCGCGCACTCGGACGAGTGGCGCGAGGGCGTGCTCGTCCACGCATCACCCAACGGCGAGGAATGGCTGGTGAAAAGCCGCTTCGGGGATTTCTGGATGAGCCTCGCGCGGTTGTTCCCCGCCGACCCGGGTGAGGTCAGCGCGCACTAGGGCCGTGGACCGGCGCGGGAAGCGATGATCGCCGCTCCCGCACCGGTCCCCGAACTCGCTAGACGGTGACGCCGCGGCGGCCGCCCATCCGACGCCAGATCAGGAGCGCGATGATTGCGCCGATGATCGAGCCGATGATCCCTGCGGCGTTCAGCTCAAGCGAGCCGCCGAAGAGGAGCGCCGCCAGGGTCCCGCCGATGAACGAACCGATGACCCCAAGGACCATCGTGCCCACCCAGCCCATCGAGTCCGGGCCGGGAACGAGCGCGCGCGCGATAAAGCCCGCGATGAGCCCCATGATTAGGAAGAGAATCAGACCCACGGTCATACCTCCGCTGCACCGTCGCGGTGCGCCAGCCGAACCGGTTGCAGGAGTCATGCCGAACTGCCGAGCCGCTGTTCGCCACGCCAGGGCCCGAGCGCGGAATCCACGTCGCGGGTTCGTCTCGCCGCTACGGACCGTACGGGCGCGCGATGCGCATGAAGCGGCCGGCCTCTACCGGCTCCCAGCCGAACTTCACGTAGAGGCCGTGGGCGTCACGCGTCGCGAGGGCGAACCCGCGCTGCACCTGGAGGTCGGGATGCTCGACGACCGTCCCGATGAGCCAGGTCGCCAGGCCGCGGCCGCGGTACGCCGGCAGCACGAACACGTCGCAGAGCCAGGCGAACGTGGCGAAGTCGCTCACCACGCGGCCGAATCCAATCTGCGTCCCGCCCCGGCAGGCCTCGCCTTCGAACAAGCCGAAGTTCAGGGACGCCGCGATCGAGCGCGCCACCAGCTCGCGCGGCACGCCGTTGGCCCAGTACGACTCATCGTGCAGATAGCGCCAGATCAGGTCGATGTCGAGATGCGCCGGGTCGGTCGAGATAGTGAATCCGTCGCGTTCCCACATTGCGTCGCTACTCAGCCGTCGAGGTCGTAGTCCAGGATGAACGCGTGGTCCTCCAGGATCTGGAAGCGTCCCCGGATCGCGCGTAGCTCGCCGGTGCCCGAGCCTGGCACGATGGTCCAGGAACCGGCCTGCTCGCTGCCGTTGGCGGTCGCGGCATGCATCAGGAGGAACGTGCCCCGTCGCTGCTCGAGGGTGCAGTCGATCAGCTCGAGTCCGACGTAGGCGGCCGGACCGTCGCCGTCGACCTTGAGCATGATGCTCTCCACCACTCCGGAGCCGGCCATCTCTCCGGTGAATGTCTTGACAAGACGGGTATGGCTCATCGCGCCGCCGTCCCATGCCGCGGGCGTCGCCACCTGCGTGTCGACCGTGAAGACGCCGTGCGCGTGTCGGGCCAGCTCCATGCCAGAACTGTAGGTCCGAACCCGGGTCGATGCCCGACCATCGGTCGCACATCAGGTCGCCGCCTCGCACGTTGGTATCGTGTCGTGCAGCAGGGAGGGACAGGGTGGCAGCTGCGTTCGTCGTGCGGTCGGTGGATCAGGCCGACCGCAAGCAATGGGAGCAGCTCTGGGAGGGGTACAACGCGTTCTATGAGCGCGTGGTCTCCCCGGAGACGACGAAGGTGACCTGGTCCCGATTCTTCGACGACCGCGAGCCGGTGCACGCGCTGGTCGCGGAGCAGGACGGGGCGCTCGTGGGCCTGGTGCACTATCTCTTCCACCGCAGTACGTCGATGATCGAGCTCACCTGCTATCTGCAGGACCTGTTCGCGGCCGGCAGCGCCCGCCGTCGCGGGGTGGGTCGCGCGCTCATTGAGGCGGTCTACGAACGGGCACGCGCTGCGGGCGCACCCCGGGTGTACTGGCAGACGCATGAGACCAACCAGACCGCGATGCGGCTGTATGACCAGGTCGCGGAGCGCTCTGGATTTCTGGTCTATCGCCGTGCGGTCTGATCGATCGCGGATCTGGACGAGTACCCCCGCGCGGACTCGAACCGCGGCTTCAGGCTTCGGAGGCCTGCACTCTATCCACTGAGCTACGGGGGCAGGAGGCGGGACGCGGATGCGGCGGGACAGCCTTGATTCTACCCTTGCGGTGTGACCCAAACATCGGCGGAGCGCGACAAAGAGCTCTCGCTCATGCAGCACCTGGGCGAGCTGCGTGGCCGCCTCATGGTCGCGTCGTTCGCGGTCCTGGTGACGACCGCCTTCTCCTTCGTCTTCGCCACCCAGATCATCGAGATCCTGAAGGCGCCGTCGGGTGTCCAGCGCCTCGTCGCGCTCAGCCCGACCGAGAACTTCACCACCTACATGCGGGTGTCCCTGTTCAGCGGGCTTGCGCTCGCGATGCCGGTGCTGCTCTACGAGGTGTACGCCTACATCGATCCGGCACTGCGGCCGCATGAGCGCCGCTTCCTGCTCACCCTTGGCCCGTTCGCCCTGATCCTGTTCGTCGGGGGGATGGCGTTCTGCTACTTCGTGCTGCTCCCCAGCTCGATCAAGTTCCTCATCAACTTCGGCAGCGCCGTGATCGAGAACCAGCTCCGCGCCTCGGAATACATCTCGTTCGTCACGACCTTCATCCTCGCGATGGGCCTGGTGTTCGAGATCCCGATCATCATCCTGGGGCTCACGAAGGTCGGGGTCCTGAAGCGTTCGTGGCTGGCGAAGCAGCGCCGGTATGTGTTCCTGCTCGTATTCGTCGTCGGCGCGATCATCACGCCAACGCCGGACCCGTTCAATCAGACGATCGTGGCCGTCCCGATGTATCTCCTCTTCGAGCTCGGTCTGCTGCTCGCGCGGCTTGGCGGCGGTCCCAAAGCGCCTCGGCCCGGCGCTTGATCTCGGCCTCCGCGCCCATCGCCGTCGGCTCGTAGTAGCGGCGGCCGCCGAGCGGATCGGGGAGAAACGTCTCCTCGGGCGCGACATGGTCGGCCGCATCGTGCGCGTAGCGGTACCCCTTCCCATATCCGAGCCCGTGCATCAGGCCGGTGACCGCGTTGCGCAGGTGCAGCGGTACCGGGTCGGCGCGCGTGTCCTCGAGGTCGGCCATGACCCGGGCCTTCGCCGCCTTCACCGAGTCGGACTTCGGCGCGGTCGCCAGATACAGCGTGGCTTCCGCGAGCGGGTAGTAGCCCTCGGGCATCCCGATGAGGTGCACCGCCTGCTGGGCGGCCGACGCGAGCACGAGTGCCTGCGGATCGGCGAGGCCGACATCTTCCGCCGCGAGAATGACCAGGCGGCGTGCGATGAAGAGGGGATCCTCCCCCGCGTCGATCATCCGGAGGAGCCAGTAGAGCGACGCGTCCGGGTCGGAGCCGCGCACGCTCTTGATGAAGGCCGAGATCGTGTCGTAGTGCGCGTCGCCGGCGCGGTCATAGCTGAGCGATCGACGCTGCAGCGCTTCCTTCACCGCGGCGAGGTCCACCTGCCTGGTGCCATCGGCGGCAGGCGTGGCCGCATCCGCGGCGAGCTCGAGCGCATTCAGCGCGACTCGCGCATCGCCGTTCGACACGACGACGAGCGCGTCCAGGGCGTCTCGGTCGACCGACACCGCACCGCCCAATCCGCGCTCGGACGCGAGCGCCCGCTCCACGATCGCGCGGACCTCCGGCTCGCCGAGCGGCTGAAGCACGAAGACCCGCGTCCGCGAGAGCAGCGCGGAGATCACCTCGAACGACGGGTTCTCGGTCGTGGCTCCGATGAGGGTCACGTCGCCGGCCTCGACATACGGGAGCACGGCGTCCTGCTGGGCCTTGTTGAAGCGGTGGATCTCGTCGATGAATACGACCGTCCGCTCGCCGGACACGCCGCGGGCGGCCTTGGCCTCCAGGATGACGCGGCGGAGGTCCGCGACGCCGGACGAGACCGCCGACAGGGCGACGAAGCGGGCCTTCGCACGGCGCGCGGCGATCGCGGCGAGGGTCGTCTTCCCGGTGCCCGGCGGACCCCAGAGGATCATCGACGGCACCTGACCGGCGTCGATGGCCTTCCGCAGGACCCGGCCGGCGCCGACGAGCTGCTCCTGACCGACGTACTCGTCGAGGTCGTGCGGCCGCATCCGCGCCGCGAGCGGCTGACCGGCGACCACCGCTGGGTCCTCGCTTCCGTCGCCGTCGGCACCGGTCAGGTCCGCAAAGAGCGGTGTCGTGTCCGGGCGCGCGGCCGGTCGCCGCGAGCGGTGGGGCATGGCCGGAGTATCTGCCTTGACAGGGACCGGTCGCGCGTCAGAATCATATAAAGATTCATTTGCGGATCGCGGTACGGAGAATCCGGAGCAGGAGGCACGCCTGGTGACGCATGCGAGCATGGCCGATCTCCGGGCCTACTACCGGGCGCTCGGGGATGAGACCCGCCTGCGCATCGTCCAGATCCTCGCGACCGAGGGAGAGTGCTCACTGACCGATCTCGTCCTGCGGCTCCGGATCTCGCAGCCGCTGGTGTCGTGGCACATGCGCCGGCTGCGACGCGCGGGGATCATCACGACCGTCCGCAAGGGCCGCGAGGTCCGCTGCTCGTTCGATCGGGAGCGCTTCGGCCAGCTCCACGAGCGCGGCTATCGCATCCTTGTGAATCCGGCGACGAGCGAGCGATGAGTCATGGCGTCCTGCCCAAGGAGATCGCCGCCGGGACTCGGCTCGGCCTCGCGCCGCTCGCACGCCGCCTGCACGCCCTTGGCGTCACCGCGAACGGAGTCACGATCGTCGGCCTCGCGTTCACCGTCGCCGGCTCGATCCTCCTCGCCTCGGAGCGACCGATCGCCGCGCTCGTCGTCCTGCTCGTCGGGACGCTGGCCGACACGCTCGATGGCCAGCTCGCGCGTGTCGCCGGGGGCGGGACGACGTTCGGCGCATTCCTTGACTCCACCCTCGACCGGGTATCCGACGCGGTGCTCGCAGCGGCGATCGCCTGGCTGGGCGCGGTCCGAGGCGACCAGCTCCTCTTCTGGGCGGCGATCATCGCCCTCATCAGCTCGTTCCTGGTGAGCTATGTCCGCGCCAAGGCTGAGTCGATGGGATTGAAGGCGGATGTCGGTCTCGCACCGCGCGAGGCTCGCCTGACGATCCTCCTCGTCGGCATCGGGGTCTGGGGCGTCTTCGATCTGTTCGGCGTGTTCGGCCTGGCGGTGATCATCGTCGCACTCCTGTCCACGGTGACCTGGCTCCAGCGCGTCGCCCATGTCGCGGCGCTGCTCAAAGCGAGATGACGGCGGCCCGCGCGGCCGCAACTGCCCAAAAGGGCCAACGCGGCCAAGGCGGCCCGAAAAGGACGGTATCCGGTATGGCAACGACCACGAAGGCCACGAAAACGGGAGCGCGCCGGACGCCGCTGCGATCCTCCGCACGAACGGCACCGGTCGCGCGCAGTCGGTCAACCAAGCGCACCCGGCCGATCCGAGTGGCGATCATCGGCGTGGGCAACTGCGCGAGCTCCCTCGTGCAGGGGGTCCATTACTACCGCAACGCCAAACCGCAGGACTCGGTTCCGGGGCTCATGCATGTCGAGCTCGGGGGCTATCACGTGCGGGACATCAAGTTCGTGGCGGCGATCGACGTCGACCGGAACAAGGTGGGCAAGGATCTCGCTGATGCGATCTACGCCGCGCCGAACAACACCTACCGCTTCGCCGACGTCCCGAAGACCGGCGTGAAGGTCTCGCGCGGGATGACCCACGACGGGATCGGCAAGTACCTGTCCTCGGTCGTGAAAAAGGCCGACGGCCCCACCGACGACATCGTGCAGATCCTCCGGGACCGTAAGGTCGACGTCGTCGTGTCCTATCTTCCGGTCGGAAGCGAGGAGGCCACGAAGTGGTACGTCGAGCAGATCCTCGATGCCGGTTGCGCGTTCATCAACTGCGTTCCCGTGTTCATCGGACGCGAGCCGTACTGGCAGAAGCGGTTCGCCGCGAAGCGGCTGCCGATCATCGGCGATGACATCAAGTCGCAGGTCGGCGCGACCATCACCCACCGGGTGCTGACCCGACTGTTCATGGACCGGGGGGTCCGGCTCGATCGGACGTACCAGCTGAACTTCGGCGGGAACACCGACTTCTTGAACATGCTCGAGCGGGAGCGCCTCGAGTCCAAGAAGATCAGCAAGACGAACGCGGTCACGAGCATGCTCGACTACGAGATCGCGCCGGAGAACGTGCACGTCGGGCCATCGGACTACGTACCCTGGCTGCTCGACCGCAAGTGGTGCTACATCCGGATGGAGGGCACGACCTTCGGCGACGTGCCGCTCAACGCGGAGGTGAAGCTCGAGGTCTGGGATTCCCCGAACAGCGCCGGGGTGGTCATCGACGCGATCCGCTGCTCCAAGCTGGCGCTGGACCGCGGCCTCGGCGGCACGGTCGTGGCGCCGGCCGCGTATTTCATGAAGTCGCCGCCACGGCAGATCCCGGATGACCAGGCGCGGGAGCTGCTGGACGCGTACATCGCCGGCACGAGCTCAGACACGCTCACCGGTACTCCGTAACCGATGCTCGGGAATATCGTCCACGGCCTCGGGTACTGGGGTTGGCGGATCACCGCGGCGGCCGCTCAGCGGCTGCCCTCCCGCCCGCTCTACGCCGTGGCGGTGCTCGGAGGCGAGCTCACCTACCTCGGATGGGCCGCCAAGCGCCGGATCGCCAAGCACAACTTCGCGATCGTGCTGGGCCGCCCGTTGGACGACCGCGAGGTCGCACGTGTCGCGCGGCGATCGTTCCGCAATTTCGCGAAGTACCTCGTCGAGATCATGCGGTTCCCCCGCCTCAGCGTGAGCGACTTCGAGCGGCTCGTGCGGATCGAAGGCTGGGAGCACCTCCGCGCGGCGATGGCGCACGAGAAGGGCCTGATCTTCGTCTCGATCCATTTCGGGAACTTCGAGCTCGGCGGCGCGCGCATCGCGGACGAGATCCCGCTCAACGTGATCGCCGACGAGCTCGACAACGCCAGGCTGATGGACCTGCTGGTCGGCAACCGAGCGCACAAGAACATCACCCTCCTGTCGCCTGAAGGCGCGGCGAAGAAGGTCCTCCGGGCCCTTCGCCGGAACGAGATGGTGGGGTTGCTGATGGATCTCGGGCCGCGCGCGCACGAATTCGACAACGTCGAGGCGAGCTTCTTCGGCCGGCGGACGGTGTTCCCGGCGGTCGCCGCGAGCCTCGCCCGGGTGTCCGGCGCGCCGATCGTCGTGAGCGCCTGCGTGCGGGAGCGCAACAACACCTTCACCGGCATCGCCCTCCCGCCGATCTTCGTCAAGCGGACGCAGCAGGCGGCGGCGGACATCGAGCTCGCGACGGGCCAGATCGCCGCAGGTCTGGAGAGCTTCGTCCGCCGCTGGCCGGACCAGTGGTACATCTTCCGGCCGATGTGGCCCCTGCCCGTGGCGGCGACGCCGTAGCGGCGACGGCGGGGCTCGTCGCGTTCGCGTCCGAGCGCATCGCGCCGGCGCTCCCGGCCTGGTCGCACGGTCCGGTGGCCGTGCTGGGCGGCGAGATCGCCTACCGGGCGGCACCGGGCGCCCGGGAGGCCGTGCGCCGGAACCTCGGCGTCGTCTGTCCCGATCGGCGGGATCGCGAAACGCTCGTCCGCAGGACGTTCGTCGCCCAGGTGCGCCACTACCTCGAGATCTTCCGGCTGGCCCGCCTCCGTCCGGATCAGCTTGCGCGCGAGGTCACGGTGACCGGGTGGGACGGGTTCGTCGCTGCGCATGCCCGAGGGAATGGGGTGATCATCGCGAGCGCGCATCTTGGGCCGGTGTCGGTGTGTGGCCAGATCTTCGCCGCCGCAGGCTACCCGGTGACCCTGCCGATCGAGCGGGAATCCGGGGCGCTCGCCCGAGCGGTGAATCGAGCGCGCAGGGCGATGGGCATCCGTTTCGTCGAGACCGAGTCGGCCCTCGGAGTCCATCGCGTGCTCCGCCGCGGCGAGATCCTCGCGATGCTCGCCGACCGCGCCGTGACCGGCGTCGGCGTCCGCCTCCCGTTCTTCGGCCGGGAGGCGCTCCTGCCTTCGGCTCACGTCGCGCTCGCCCTGCGCACGGGCGCCGCGCTCGTCCCGGCATTCGCTCGGCGCGATGGGCCTCGGCTGTTGGCCCAGATCCTTCCCGAGCTCGAGCTCCGACGGAGCGGCGACCGGGATGCTGACGTACGCGCCGGCGTCGCGGCGTTCGCCAGGCTCCTGGAGGATCACGTCCGGCAGGCGCCCGAGCAGTGGTCGGTCTTCGAGCCGTTCTGGGAGCGGTGACCTACGGTGTCGGGAGTGAGTAGGACGACGTCCGATCCGGGCCGCGGTAGGGCCGATCTCCAGCTGCACTCCGACCTCGGAGACGGCCTCGCCTCACCGGCCGAGATCCTCGACACCGCGGAGCGGGTCGGCCTCGACGTCATCGCCCTCACCGACCACGACGACATCCGCGGCGCGTTCCAGCTCCGCGACGTCGCGGCGCGCCGGAAGAGCCCGGTCGAGATCGTCACCGGGATCGAGGTCACCACCCGGTCCGGGCACCTGCTGGCCCTCTTCGTGGAGACCGACATCCCGATGTTCCGTCCGCTCGCCGAGACCGTGCTGGCGATCCACCGCGCCGGCGGACTGGCGGTCGTTCCGCATCCGCTCTCCTATCTCACCTTCTCGGTCGGCGAGCGGGCGCTGCGCCAGCTCGCGTCGCTCGGCGATCCGGGCACGTTCATCGACGGCATCGAGCTCCGGAATCCCTCATACGCCGGACGCGTCCGTGACGGCCGCGCAGCCCGCCTGAACCGGCACGTGCTGCGGGTCGCCGAGACCGGATCGAGCGACGCCCATCACGGCCACCTCGTGGGCACCGCGTGGACCGCGTACCCGGGACGGGACGCCGCCGCGCTGCGAGCCGCGATCACCGCACGGACGACGACCGCGCACGGCCGCGACTGGACGCTACGCGAACATCTCGACGGCGTCGCGACCCAGCAGTGGCGCTCGATGGTCCGCGATCCATACAAGCGCGCGCGGAGGCGGATCGGGCCGAAGCGCGCGAGGCGTCCATGAAGATCGGCATCGTCAGCCCCTACGCCTATCCGCGCCCGGGGGGCGCGAACGCGCACATCCGCGAGACCTACGAGCGCCTTCGCGAGCTCGGCCACGATGTCCGGATCGTCACCGCGCCATGGGGCGACGACCCGCCGGCGCAGGACGTCATCCAGATCGGGCAGGCGATCGCGGTCCCCTACAACGGCAGCGTCGGCCGGATCACGCTATCGGCACGTTTGGAGTTCCTGGTCACGAAGATCCTCGACCGCGAGCGGTTCGACATCATCCACCACCACGAGCCGCTGGTGCCGCTTCTCTCGGCACAGATCCTCGACCGCGCGACCTGCCCGCAGGTCGCGACGTTCCACGCGTTTGGCGGGTTCTCGTTCAGCTATTGGCTCGGCCGGCCGATCGGACGGCGCTACATGGGCAAGCTCGACGGACGGATCGCCGTCTCGAGCGCGGCCCGCCACTTCATCTCCCGCTACTTTCCGGGGGACTATCGGATCATCCCGAACGGGGTGGACGTCGACTTCTTCGCGAATGCCCGGCCGTTCCCGGAGTACCGCGACGGGAAGACGAACATCCTCTTCGTTGGTCGACTCGAGCCGCGCAAGGGCGCGATGCATCTCCTCCGCGCCTACGCCCAGCTGAAGCCGCGATGCCCGCAGACGCGGCTCATCATCGCCGGCCGGGGGCCCGAGCTCGGGGAGCTCCGGCGCTTCGTGCACCGGACCGGCCTCGCGGACGTGCTCTTCGCCGGCCGGGTCGACGATATCGACAAGGCCCGCTTCTATAAGACCGCCGACGTGTTCTCCGCGCCGAGTACGGGCCAGGAATCGTTCGGCATCGTCCTGCTGGAAGCAATGGCCGCCGGGACCCCGGTGGTCGCCAGCGACATCCATGGCTATAAAAAGGTCGTCCAGCGCAACGTCAGCGGCATCCTCGTCGAGCCCAAGGACCCCGCGGCGATCGCTGCGGCGATCGAGCGCCTGATCGCCGAGCCGGAGCTGCGGGCGCGGCTCGGCAGCGCCGCCGCGGCGCGCGCCCACGAATTCGACTGGAAGCACGTGACCGAGCAGCTCGTGTCGTTCTACGAGGAGGTCATCGATGCGCGCGCCCGCGCTTGACGGCATCCGGGTGCTCGAGCTCGGGAACTTCATGGCCGGCCCGTACGCCGGAACCCTCCTCGCCGATATGGGCGCCGACGTCGTCAAGGTCGAACCGCCCGACGGCGGGGACCACAGCCGGGCGCTTGGACCATTCCCCGCGCCGGGCGCCGATGGCGCGGGGTTCCTGCGCCTGAACCGGAACAAGCGCGGGATCGCCCTCGACCTCAAGGCTCCGGGGGGAGCCGCGGCGTTCCGTGCGCTCGCGAAGGGGGCGGACGTCATCATCGAGAACTTCCGGGCGGGAACGATGGACGGCCTCGGGCTCGGCTACGCGAGCCTCGCCGCGGACCACCCTGGCCTGATCTACCTCGCGATCACCGGCTTTGGCCGGACCGGCCCGTACCGCGACCGGGCCGGCCTCGACCTCATCCTCCAGGCCGAGAGCGGCCTCATGAGCGTGACCGGCGAGCCGGATGGTCGGCCGGTGAAGATCGGGGTCCCCGCGGTCGACCTCGCCTCCGCGCTCTACGGCGCGTACGCGGTGCTCTCCGCGCTCATCGCCCGCGGGAACGACGGTCAGGGACAGCTCATCGATCTCTCGCTCATCGAGAGCGGGGTCTCGCTCGCGATCTGGGAGTCGGGGGTATATCTCACGACCGGCGAGATCCCGGCGCGGCTTGGCTCGGCCCACCGGGTCATCGCGCCGTACCAGGCGTTCCGGACCGAGGACGGCCACGTGGTCCTCGGGGCGACGACCCCGGCGGCATGGCAGGCGCTCCGCGGGCTCGTCGGGACGGATCGGCTGCCGGACGACGACCCGCGCTGGCGAGATCCGACCAGCCGGCACCGACACGCGGCCGAGCTTGCCGCCATCATCGAGGGTGTGACGACGACGCGGACGACGGAGGCCTGGATCGCCGATCTCGAGGCGGCGCGGATCCCCTGCGGCCGGCTGAACGACTACGCGCAGGTCTTCGCCGATCCGCACCTCCAGGCGCGCGGGCTCTTCGTCGACCTCCCG
This sequence comes from Candidatus Limnocylindria bacterium, assembly GCA_036565345.1. Lineage (GTDB taxonomy): Bacteria > Chloroflexota > Limnocylindria > P2-11E > P2-11E > UBA4735. The sequence goes on from DATCNH010000081.1 coordinate 56,737, forward strand.
CATCCCACCCTCGGGTCGGTGCGCGCGATCGGCTCGCCGGTCCATCTGAGCGGCACCCCGCCGATCATGCGTAGCGCGGCGCCCGGCTTGGGCGAGCACACCCGCGCGGTGCTCGCCGAGGCGGGCCTCGCCACCGAGACGATCGACACCCTGTTCGCCAGCGGAGCGGCCCGGTGACCCCGGGACCCGAGATCGTCCGCGAGCAGCGGGGCGAGGTCGCCTGGGTGACGTTCGACCGCCCGGAGGCCCGCAACGCCTTCACCTACGACATGTACACCCGCCTCACCGCGCTCTGCCTGGAGCTCGCGGCCGATGCTGCGACCCGCGTCGTGGTGTTCCAGGGCCGGGGAGACGAGGCATTCGTATCGGGGAGCGACATCCGGCGGGTGGGCGAGATCCGGACCCGCGACGACGCGATCTCCTACGAGCAGCACATCGAACGCGCGATCGGCGGCGTGGAGCGCATCCCGAAGCCGACGATCGCGCTCATCCGCGGCGTCGCGACCGGCGGTGGTGCGGCGATCGCGCTCGCCTGCGACCTGCGGGTCGCCGCGGAGAACGCACGGTTCGGCGTTCCGATCGCCCGCACGATCGGGAACACGATGTCGCTCCGGAATCTCGCCCGGATGATCGAGGTGGTGGGTCCCGCGCTCACGAAGGACCTGCTCTTCACCGCGCGCCTGGCGACCGCCGACGAGGCCCGGCGCGCAGGCGCGTTCAGCGAGGTCGTGCCGCTCGCGTCGATCGAGGCACGGGTGGCCGCGCTCGCGGCGCAGATCGCGGGGAACGCCCCGCTCACCGTTCGTGCGACGAAGCTCGGCGTCCTGCGGATCATCGAAGCCGCGCGGGAGCGGATCGGCGCCGGAGAGGACATCGTCGAGCTCGCGTACACCTCCGCGGACTTCCAGGAGGGCGTGGCCGCGTTCCTGGAGAAGCGCCGGCCGGAGTGGACCGGCCGCTAGGATCCAGGCGGACCGGGCGCCGGACGCGAGGACCGGACCGTTACGCCGTCGCGTTGTCCTTCGCCGCCTTGCGGGCCACGCCGTCGGACCGGGCGGCCGCGGCGACGGCCTTCGCGATCGCCGGGACGACCGCGGTGTCGAAGACGCTGGGCAGGATGTACTCCGCCGAGCGCAGCTCGGACGGGACGGCGGCCGCGAGCGCGTCGGCAGCGGCGAGCACCATGTTCGAGGTCACCGTGCTCGCTCGCGCATCGAGGAGTCCGCGGAAGATGCCGGGGAAGGCAAGGACGTTGTTCACTTGATTCGGATAGTCGCTCCGGCCGGTGGCCATGATGTCGACACGGTCGGCGACCTGCACCGGGTCGATCTCCGGCTCCGGGTTCGCGAGGGCGAAGATGATCCGCGGCCGGGCCATCGACTCCACCATCTCGACCGTCAGCAGGCGCGGACCGGAGAGGCCGATCACCACGTTCGCGCCGCGGACGGCCTCGGGGAGGCTGCCTGACGGGCCGGTCGCGCCAAGCTCCTCCGCGAGCGCCCGCTTCTCGGCATTCAGGTCGCTGCGGCTGGTGGTGACCGTGCCCGTGCGGTCCGCAACGATGACCGATCGCGTGCCAGCGGTGCGAAGCAGCCGGGCGGTCGCGGTGCCCGCGGCGCCGGCGCCGAGGACGACGACGTCCAGCGAGCCGAGATCGGTGTCGCAGACCGCGGCGGCGTTGCGGAGCGCCGCGAGCACGACCACGGCGGTGCCATGTTGATCGTCATGGAACACCGGGATATCCAGTCGCGCGCGCAGCTGGCGTTCGATCTCGAAGCAGGCCGGCGCGGCGATGTCCTCGAGGTTGATGCCGCCGAAGCCGATCGACATCCTGGCGATCGCCTCGACCTCTTCTTCGGGCGTGCCCGGGGCGATCACGAGCGGATACGCCGACACGCCGGCGAGGTCCGCGAAGAGCAGCGACTTGCCCTCCATCACCGGCAGCGACGCGAGAGGTCCGACGTTCCCGAGGCCGAGGACGGCCGTGCCGTCAGAGACGATCATGATCGTGTTGGCCCGCTGGGTGAGCGCCCACGATCGCTCGGGGTCCTCGGCGATCGAGCGACAGACCCGCGCGACCCCCGGGGTATAGACAAGCGAGAGGTCGTCGCGCGTCCGCACCGAGACCCGGCCCTTGATCTCGACCTTCCCACCCAGGTGCATGAGGAATGTCCGGTCGGACACCGAGCGCACGACGATCCCGGTAAGGGCCTCGAGGTCGGCGGCGAGCACTCGGCCGGTCTCCTCGTCCGGCGCGTCGACCGTCACGTCGCGGACGTGCTTCGCCGGCGAGGCATCGACCAGGTCGATCGCGCCGAGGCTGCAGCCCCGGTCGGCGATCGCCCGGGCGACGGTCGCGAACATCCCGGGCCTGTTGTCGATCTCGAGCCGGATGACGAGCCGGTAGGCCGGGCTGATGACCGGCCTGCTAGCCGGCCTGATGACCGATGAGGCGTCCGGCTTAGAAGCCAAGGTAGGCGCTCCGCACCTTCGGGTCGCTCGCGATCTCCGCCGCCGTCCCGGCCATCGCGATCCGGCCGTTCTCGAGCACCGCGGCGGTCGCCGCGACCTCGAGCGCGAGGTTGACGTTCTGCTCGACGATCAGCACCGTAACGCCCCCGGCGACGATCTCGCGAATGACCCGGAACACCTCGTCGACCAGAAGCGGCGCGAGCCCGAGCGACGGCTCGTCGAGCATCAGGACCGCCGGCTTCCCCATGAGGCCCCGGCCGATCGCGGCCATCTGCTGCTCGCCGCCGGAGAGCGTCCCGGCTAGCTGCGAGCGCCGCTCGGCGAGCCGCGGGAAGAGCGCATAGATCTCGGCAAGGGTCTTCGCCCGTTGTGGCCGGCTGCGGGTGCTGTAGGCGCCGAGGAGCAGGTTGTCCTCGACGGTCATATTCGGCCAGAGGTGCCGCCCCTCGGGGACCTGGATCACACCGAGCTCGACGATGCGGTGCGGCGACCGGCCGTCGATCCGCTCGCCGGCGAACCGGACCTCTCCCTCGAGCGCGGGCAGGATGCCGGACACGACCCGCAGCGTGGTGGTCTTCCCCGCCCCGTTGCTCCCCAGAAGCGTCGCGACCGAGCCGCTCGCCACCGAGAAGGTCACGTCCCAGAGCGCCTGGACGTCACCGTAGGCCGCGGCGAGCGAGCGCACCTCGAGGAGCGGCTCGGTCACGCGACGGCTCGATCGCCGAGATAGGCCTTGATGACCGCCGGATCCTTCGCGATCTCGGACGGCGTCCCGAGCGCGATCCGCTTCCCCAGATCCATGACCATGATCCGGTCGGAGAGCGACATGATCGCCTTCATCACGTGCTCGACCATGACGATCGTCACCCCGCCGTCGCGGATCTTCCGGATGAGATCGATCATCCGGGCGCTCTCGGTCGGGTTCAGGCCCGCGGCCACCTCGTCGAGGAGGAGCACCTCCGGCGCGGTGGCGAGCGCTCGCGCGACCTCCAGCCGTTTCCGCCGGGCAAGCGTGAGAGACCGCCCGAGCGTGGTCCGGTGCGGCGCGAGCTCGGTGACCTCGAGGATCCGCTCGACTTCGGCATCCGCGGCGGCACCCCGGAGGCGATGGCGGCCATAGAGCAGCCCGACGGTGACGTTCTGGGCGACGGTCATCTCCGGGAAGGGCCGAACGATCTGATGCGTCGTCACCACGCCGCGGGCGCAGACCGTATGCGCCGGGAGCCCGGCGATCTCCTGGCGCGCGAGGGTGATCGATCCGCCGCTCGGCTTGTAGATGCCGGACATGAGCCGGAACAGTGTCGTCTTGCCCGCACCGTTCGGCCCGATCAGCCCGAAGATCTCACCCTCGCGGATCTCGAAGTCGACCGCGTTCACCGCGACCAGGCCACCGAACCGTTTGGTCACCGCGGTCCCGACGAGGAGCGGTGCGCCAACGGTCACGAGAGATCTTCCCGCGGGCGGACGAGCGAGCGCGCCATCCGGCCACCCCGCCCGATCACGCCGGCCACTCCCAGAGGCTCGAACATGACGATGACCACGAGCAACACCCCGTAGATGAGGGCTGGCAGATACGGGTTGCGTACCAGCGAGCTGATCTGGTCCTGGACCGTCGAGTAGAGGATCGCCCCGAACACCGGACCCCAGACCGTCCCCAGGCCGCCGACGACCGGGATGAGCACGATCGCGATCGACTTGTCGAAGCCGAACATCGTCGCCGGATCGAGGAACTGCTGGCGCGCGGCGTAGAGCGTGCCCGCGGTCGCGCAGAAGAACGCCGAGATGGCGAGGGCGATCACCTGCAGCCGCGCGGTCGGCACCCCGGCGGTCTCCGCGGCGTCGGCGTCCATGTTGATCGCGAAGAGCCCGATCCCGAAGCGGCCGGCACGGATGTACATCGTCGTGAGCATGACGACGACGAACACGACGACGGTGGCGTAGTGCACGATGACCGGGTCGTACAACGGCAGTGAGATCCCGGTGACCCCCTTGGTGAAGGTCACGCCGAAGATGTCGTCGAAGTTCACGAAGAACAACCGGGTGGCCTCACCGACGCCGATCGTCGCGATCGCAAAGTAGGGCCCGCGCAGGCGGAGCGTCGGCATGCCGACGAGCACGGCATACCCGGCGGCGACGAGACCGGCGACCGGCAGCGTCAGGAGCGGATCCACCCCGGTCTGTGACCAGAGGATCCCGGTGACATACGCCCCGATCCCGAGGAAGGCCGCGTGGCCAAAGGAGATCTGGCCGGCGTAGCCACCGATGATGTTCCAGGCGGAGGCGAGGATCGCGTACCAGAGGAGATTGAAGGCGATCCGCTGCAGATTGAAGGACCGCTCGTCGAGCACCGGGATGAGCGCGATCCCGGCGGCGACGACCAGCACCAGCAGGACCTGGAGCCCGAGAATGGCGCGCCGGGAGAGCCCGAACCGGCCCATCAGGCGAGTCGCCGGCGGCGGATGAGCGAGGCCAGGCCGCCGGGCAGCACCACCAGGACCAGCACGAGGAGCACGAACGACACCAGATTCTCCAGCTGCGGCTTGGAGAGCGTCACCGTGAGGCTCTCCGCGAGCGCCAGGAAGAATGCCGCGAATGCCACACCGGGGACCGATTCCAGGCCACCGAGGACGATGATCGTGAAGCTCTTCAGCTGGAGGATCCCGAATGGATTCGACGGATCGAACGGGAACACCAGGGTCAGGAGCGCGCCGGCGACGCCGGCGAGCGCGGTCCCAAGGCCGAAGGCGATCATCGCCACCCTCCGGACATCGATCCCGGCGAGGCGGCAGGCGTCGCGGTCCTGGGCGAGGGCGCGGATCGCGCGACCGAGGAACGTGCGGCGAAGGAAGAGCTCGAGCGCAAAGAGGATGACGACACCGGCGATGAACACGAAGAGCCTGGTGTAGGCGATCGTCACGTCACCGAGGCGGATGACCTCCTGGACGTAGACCGGCCGCACCGCGCGGACATCACCCCCGAGGAACAGGCTCGCGCCGGCCTGCATGACCAGCAGGATGCCGAACAGCAGGAGCAGCGAGATGACCGGCTTCTGGCCGGCGACCCGCCGGACGAACGCGAGCTCGAGCACCGCCCCGAGCACGAAGAACACCGGCGCGACGATCACCGCGCCGAGGAGCGGATCGAGGCCGAACGTCTCCCAGAGGAAGAACGTCGTGAACGAGCCGAGCATCATCGCGCCGGCATTCGCCAGGTTGATGATCTTCATCACGCCGTAGATGAGCGCCAGCCCGTAGGACATGGTCGCGTACAGGCCCGCGACCAGAAGGGCGCTGATGAGCGCCTCGAGGACACGCATCAGCGAGGCGCACGCGGGCGCGGCTCACGGCGAAACCGCGGCGGCGGCCCGCCGGGGCGATCCGCCCCGGCGGCGCCACGTCGCGTTGGCTCGGCTATTTCTGCGGGTATGGGACCGTCGGTGTGCCGGTCGCCTGGTCCTTTGGCCAGATGAGGATGTGCGACCCACTCGGCGCGTTCTGGGTCATGACGTACGCGTTGTCGGCCTGCCCGCTCTTCCCGAACTTGATCGTTCCGCCGGGGAAGATGGAGTTGTCCCAGGTCGTGTTGAAGAGCACGTCGCGGATTTTCGTCTTGTCGACGGTCTGGACCTTCTGGACCGCGGCGAGCAGGATGCGGGCGCACTCCCACCCTGACGCGGCGTACCACTCGGGCGAATCGCCGGTCGACTTCCAGGTCTCGAGCCACTTCTTGACGTTGTCGCCAGGCTGGAGGCTGTCGAACCAGGTCGCGGCGATGATGTAGTCGCTCGAATCCTTGAGCGCCGTGCGCGCGGCCTTCTCCGGCCCGCGGGGGCCATAGGTGAGGTACTTGTGATACAGCCCGAGCTGCTTGTATTGCGTCTGCATCGTGATGTAGTCGTTCACGCGCGCATCGACCATGAACGCGTCGGCCGCGGCATCCTTCACCTTGTTCAGCAGCGACGTGTAGTCCTTGCCGTTCAGGTCGAAAGCCTCGCTCAAGACGATCTTGAACCGGTCGGGGCTCGCCGTCTCACCGGCCTTCAGACCGGCGGTGAACTCCTTCCCGTGCGAGGTGTTCTCGTAGGCCACCGCGATCTTCAACGGCTTCGGCAGCTTGCCGGCGTCCTGCTGGGTCTTGATGAAGTCGAGCTGGGTGGCCGCGAGCTTCTCGATCGAAGCCAGGACCCCGACGGCCCAGGTGTTGTCGGCGTAGATGGACGATGAGGCGCCGCCGCCACCGATGTACGGCATCTTGTAGCGGTTGGTGACCTTCACTTCCTGAGTGACCGTGGTCGTGTTGTAGCCACCGAGGAGCAGATCGACGTTGTCCTGGGTGATGAGCTTCTCGTAGAGCTGGCCACTCGTCGCGGCATCGCTCTTGTTGTCTTCGATCTTGAGGTCGATCTTTACCTTCTTCGATCCGACGGCGAGACCGCCGGCATCGTTCACCTGCTTGATGTACAGCTCGTACGCGTCCTTCATGAACTTACCGGGCGTCGAGTCGGCGCCGGTAAGCGGCAGCGCCGCGCCAAGATGGATCGTGTCTGGAACGTTCGCCGCCGGGGCACCGCTCGCGCCGGCGCCGCCACCGGTCCCCGCCCCGCCGCAGGCTCCGAGGACGATGATCGCCGCGAGGGCGATCGCCACACTGATCGGGATCCGCCGCATGCCATCCTCCTGGTCCCGCCTTAGGTCGATGCGGGTCGGCGCCATTATGCCCGCGAGCGGGCGGCGCTCGTGTATGGGCCGGGGGTACCAAGGTACCGTCGCCTCGGTGGACCTAGGGGCAGGCGCCCCACTGACGCGCCGCGCCGGTGCCGATCCGCCATACCGCCGCGTTCGTTCCGTCGGACCCGACGATCCAGATCGTTCCACGTTGCGCGAAGACCGCCCTGAGCGTGCAGGACGTCGCCAGGTCGATCATCTCCTGGACGTCCCCGTCGAGCCGGATGACCGTCCCGCGATCGCCGACGACCCAGGTCGCCGTCCCGACGAGCGCGGCCGCGCGCAGGGTGATGCCGGCGGGGCCGGGCCGGGGTCGCCAGCCGTCGCGATACCGCAGGATCGTGCCGCCGTCGCCCACGGCGACGACGTCGTCCACCGCCCGGCCGGCGATCGCGCGGAGCGTCCGGTCCGTGCCGGTATCGATCGCTCGCCAACCGGCGTCCTCCAAGCGATAGGCGACCCCACGCGCACCGACGACCCAGGCCGACGCCGGTCCGAACGCCGCGACGCCCTCGAAATCCTCCTCCAGTCCCGCGGCGTGCGGGAACCAGCCGGCGGCGGTCCGGCGCACGACCGTCCCGCGCGACCCGGCGGCGAGTGCGCCGTCCGGCAGCAGCGAAATGGCGCGCAGGTCATCGAGCCCCACCGCGTCGGTGCGGACCTGGCGGGCCGCGTCATCGATCGTGACCACGCCGCCCGCCCCGCCCACGGCGATGAGCTCGCTCCCCTGGCAGACCGCGGCGCGCAGCGAGCGCAGCGTCGGGTCGATGAGCTGCCAGGCGTCGCCGTCGAACCGGCCGATCCCGCCACCGTCGGAGACGACATACACGCCGTCACCGGCGACGCAGCCGGCGGAAAGGGGCTGGCGGAACACTAGGGGACCGGTATCCGGGGGATCGGTCGGGACCGGCGTCGGCGAGGCGGAGCGGGAGGGCACCGGGGACGGTGCCGGCGATGACCTGAGCCGGGCCGCGCCACCGCCGGCCAGGATGGCAAGGACGACGAGTACGACCGCGGCAGCCGTCGCGAGCGCCGTGGCCCGCGACATCACATCGCTTCGAGCCGGCGGATGCGCTCCTCGATCGGGGGGTGCGTGTCGAAGAGCTTGTCGAATCGGATCGGGCGGTCCTTCAGCGGGTTCGTGAAGTAGAGCGAGGCGGTGGCCTTATTGGCCACCTCGAGCGGCTCGCGATCGGCGCCGATCTTCCGGAGCGCGTTCGCGAGCCCCTGCGGATAGCGGGTGAGGAGCGCTCCGGACGCATCGGCGAGGTACTCGCGCTGTCGCGAGACCGCCATCTGAACCAGGCCCGCGATGACCGGCGTGAGGACCGCGAGGGCCAGGCCGACGATCAGGATGAGGCCACCGGCATTGCCCCGATCGCGGTCGTCGCGACCCCGGCCGCCGCCCCAGAACATCGACCGGAGCAGCCAGTCCGACAGGAGCGCGATCGTCCCGACCATGACCGTCACCAGAAGCATCACCCGGATGTCCCGGTTCCCGACGTGCGACAGCTCATGCGCGATGACGCCTTCGAGCTCCTGACGGTCGAGCTTGTCGAGGAGACCGGTCGTCACCGCGACCGATGCATGCTTGGGATCGCGTCCCGTCGCGAAGGCGTTCGGCGCCGAATCGTCGATGAGGTAGAGCGCCGGCGTTGGGATGCCGAGGCCGATCCCGAGCGTCTCGACGATGTTCCGCAGCTCGAGCTGCTCGTCCGGTCCGACCGGTCGGGCGCGACTCTGCGCCAGTACGATCTTGTCCCCCGCGAAGTACGAGACGAAGGCCGAGCCGCCGGAGAAGGCGAGCGCGACCGGCAACATCGCAACGCCGCCCTGCGGCAGGAACAGCTGGCCAAAGAGGTACGCGAGGGCCCCGACGACGAGCGCGAAGCCGACGATGAGCAGCACGGTGCGTGTGCGGTTCTGGGCCTGCGCCTCGTAGATGCTGAGCCGGGGCACGAGCGGGGAGCCGGTCACGGTCAGCTGAACTTCACCTGTGGGAGCTCACGCTCGGTCGGGTCGGTGAGCTCGAAATACTGCTCGGGACCGAATCCGAACATGCCACCCAGGACGCTCGTTGGGAAGGTTTGGAGCGCCGTGTTGTAGTCGCGCACGTTGCCGTTGTAGAAGCGCCGCGCAAACGCGATCTTGTCCTCGGTCGCGGTGAGATTCTCGGACAGATCCTTGAACTCCTGGATCGCCTGAAGCTGCGGGTAGTTCTCGGCCACCGCGAAGAGCGACCGCAGGGTTCCGGTGAGGACGTTCTCCGCCTCGGCTCGCTGCTGCGGCGAGGCCGACGCGCCCGCGGCGACCGCGTCCGCCCGGGCCTGGGTGACCGCCTCGAACGTCCCGCGCTCGTGCGCGGCGTATCCCTTCACCGTCTCGACGAGGTTCGGGATGAGGTCGTGGCGGCGCTTGAGCTGGATATCGATGTCCGACCACGCCTCCTTCACCCGCTGGCGCAGGGTGACGAGCCGGTTGTAGGTCGAGATGAGGAACAGCGCCAGGACGACGATGACGACGAGCACGACGATGGTGACTTCCATTGGCTGGGACCTCCCCTTCGCGCGCACCGCAATGATGCCACCGGCAGGACCGGCGGGTGGCGCCTGGCCGGATCGGCCGGGTCGGCCGGATCGGCCGGATCGGACTAGCGGAGCAGCTCCCGGGCGGCCGCGGCGATCGCGGCGGCCGAGATCCCCGCTCGCTCCAGAAGCTCCGCCGGCTTGCCTGAGCCCGGCATCTCGCGCACCGCCAGGTGCCGGAACGCGACGAGGTCCGCGGTCGCACCGGCCGCGGCGATCGCGGCAAGGACCGCCTCGCCGATCCCGCCCTGCTCCCAATGATCCTCGACGACGACGAGCCGTCCGCCGGTCGCCCGGAGCGCCGCAACGATCGTGGCGGCGTCGATCGGCTTCACCGAATAGGCATCGATCAGTCGGAGCTTCGGCCCGTCCGGCACATCGGCGGCCTTCGCCGCCTCGTGGACGGTGATGCCCGCGGCCACGACGGTGACCTGATCGTCCGCGCCGCCGCCGCGCACGATCCGGCTGCCGCCCACCCGGAAGTCCTGATCGTTCGGATCGGGGTAGAGGATCGCGGTCTTCTCGCGGGTGGTGCGGAGGTAGCTGATCCCGGGCTGGTCGGCCATGAGGCCCACCAGGCGCGCCGTCTGGTTCGCATCGCACGGATAGAGGACCGTGCTGCCATGGATCGCGCGCATCATCGCGAGATCCTCGAGGGCCATCTGCGACGGGCCATCCTCACCGATCGACACGCCGGCATGCGACCCGGCCAGGCGGATGTTCGCCTGCGAGATCGCGGCCATCCGGATGAAGTCGTGAGCCCGGGAGAAGAAGGCCGCGAAGGTGGACGCGAATGGCACCAGGCCGACGACCTGCATCCCGACCGCACCGGCGACGAGCATCTGCTCGGCGATGAACATCTCGAAGAACCGCTCGGGGTACACCTTCTTGAAGTCCTCGGCGTGGGTGGAGTTGCTCACCTCGGCGTCCAGGACCACGACGTCGGCCCGCGCCGCACCAAGGGCGGCAAGCGCTTCGCCATAGGCCTTTCGGGTCGCGAGCGGCTCGGTGTAGTGCTTCCACTTCGGGGCGGAGGCCGCGGCGACCGAAGGCGACCAGGGATCCGGCGCGAGCGTTGCGACCGTGCGCGACGGCAGATCGCCGATCTCGGCGAGCGCCTGTGTGGTCTGTGCGGGATCCAGGGTCTTGCCGTGCCAGCCGTCCTGATCCTCGATGAACGAGACGCCGCGGCCCTTGCGCGTCTTCGCGATGATCACCGTCGGACGGTCGGCGGACCGTGCCCGCCCGAGCGCGTCGTCGATCGCCGCAAGGTCGTGCCCGTCGATCAGGATCGGCTCGCAGCCGAACGCGGTCACGCGCCTGGCGTACGCATCGAGATCCCATTGGAGCTCGGTCGGCCCGCGCTGGCCGAGGCGGTTCACGTCGAAGATCGCGGTGAAGTTGCCCAGCCCTTCGTGGCCGGCGCGATCGAGGCCCTCCCAGATGGAGCCCTCGGCGAGCTCGCTGTCCCCGGTGAGCGTCCACACGTGATACGGCGCGTCGAGCGGCCGCTTCCCCGCGAGCGCCACCCCGACGGCGATCGGAAGACCCTGCCCGAGCGATCCGGTCGCGACATCGACCCAGGGAAGGAGGGGGGTCGGGTGGCCCTGCAGGCGGCTGCCGAGCTTGCGGAACGTGAGGAGCTCGGCGTCGTCGATCGCTCCCGCCGCGCGGAACATCGCGTAGACGAGCGGCGACGCGTGCCCTTTGCTGAAGATCAGATGATCGTTCGCCGGGTCGTCGGGCCGCTTCCAGTCGTACCGGAGGTGACCGGACAGCAGCACCGCAATGAGGTCGGCCGCGGACAGCGATGAGCTCGGATGGCCGGAGCCGGCCGCGCTCGACGAGCGGATCGAATCGGCCCGCAGCTGCCGGGCGAGGGCGGCGTAGGTGTCCAGCTTCGCCCCCGGCGCGGTCGTGGTGGCCATGCCCTCGAGCCTACCTCGTCACGGCCCCGCACTCGACTATCGTCACCACAGAGCGCAGGGCAGAACGACGGCCCGAGAGGGGCGGACGATGGACATCGGGATCTATGGCCTGGGCAGGATGGGCGGCAACATGGCCACCCGCCTCGTCCAGGGCGGCCACCGGGTGGTGGCCTCGAATCGGAGCAAGGGACCGGTCGACGAGGCGGTCACCCACGGTGCGGTCGCGGCATATTCGATCGAAGAGCTGATCGCGGAGCTGCCGGCCCCGCGGGTGCTCTGGGCGATGGTGCCGGCCGGTGCGGTGACCGACGAGACGCTCGAGGACTTCGCGCGCCGCGCGTCGAAGGGTGATGTCTTCGTCGACGGCGGAAACTCCAACTTCCGCGATTCGATGCGACGCGCGGAGCGCTACACCGCGCAGGGCTTTCAGTATCTCGACATCGGGGTATCCGGCGGGATCTGGGGTCTCCAGATCGGCTACTGCATGATGGTCGGAGGGAACGCGGAGGCGGTCGCGATCGTCAGGCCGCTCCTCGACACCCTCGCGCCGCCGAACGGCTGGGCTCATTTCGGCAAGAGCGGCGCCGGCCATTTCACCAAGATGGTCCACAACGGCATCGAGTACGGAATGATGCAGGCCTACGGCGAGGGCTTCGAGCTCCTGCACGCCAGCGAGTTCGGATTGGATCTGCAGCAGGTCGCGCAGGTCTGGAACCAGGGGAGCGTCGTACGCTCGTGGCTCCTCGAGCTGGCCGAGCGGGCGTTCGCGGCCGAGGGCACCGACCTCGCGCACATCAGGGGGTACGTCGCCGATTCCGGCGAGGGTCGCTGGACGCTCCACGAGGCGATCGATCATGGCGTCCCGATGACCGCCCTCGCCCATTCGCTCTTCGCGCGCTTTACCTCCCGCCAGGAGGACAGCTACGCGATGAAGGTCGCGGCCGCGCTGCGCAACCAGTTCGGCGGCCACGAGGTGAAGTCGGAATAGCCCCACCACCGGCCAGCGCCGCGCCCAATCCCCTCCGCGCCGGTCCACGCCTCTCGCGGACTCCGGAGCCGGCGGTGCTCGTGATCTTCGGTGGATCGGGCGACCTCGCCGCCAAGAAGCTCCTCCCTGCGCTCTACAACCTCGCGCTCCAGCGCGTCCTCCCGGCGGCGTTCGCGGTGGTCGGGGCGGCCCGCGCCCCCCTCTCCGACGAGGCGTTCCGGGCGCAGCTTCACAGCGACATCACACGGTTCAGCCGCACCCTGCCGATCAACGAAGAGGTCTGGGCGAGCTTTGCGGAGCATGTGCACTACGTCGCGACCGGGGACGACGCGGGATACCAGACCCTGCGGGAGACGCTCGAGCGCCTCGATGAGAGCCTCGGCACCCACGGGAACCGGCTGTTCTACCTGGCGACCCCACCGGCGGCGTACGAGCCGATCATCAGCAGCGTCAAGCGGCACGGTCTCGCCGCCGCCGGTGGCTCCGCCCGGATCGTCATCGAAAAGCCCTTCGGGCACGATCTGGCGAGCGCGGCTGCCCTGAGCGCGAAGCTCCACGAGGTGTTCCGGGAGGACGACATCTTCCGCATCGATCACTACCTCGGCAAAGAGACCGTTCAGAACATCCTCGTCCTCCGTTTCGCGAACAGCATCTTCGAGCCGGTCTGGACTCGCCAGTACGTGGACCATGTCCAGATCACGGTGGCGGAATCGATCGGCGTCGAGGAGCGCGGCGAGTACTACGAGCACGCCGGGGCGCTCAGTGACATCGTGCAGAACCATCTGCTCCAGCTCCTCGCGCTCGTGGCGATGGAGCCGCCGGCGGCGTTCGACGCGAACGCCGTACGCGACGAGAAGGTGAAGGTCCTTCGGGCGCTCCGCCCGGTCGGCGACGAGCTCGCCGACAACGTCGTCCGCGGGCAGTACGGGAGCGGGTACATCGAAGGCACGCCGGTCGGCGCGTACCGCAGCGAGGATCACATCGCGGCGACCTCGGAGACCGAGACCTATGTCGCGATCAAGTGCTTCGTCGACAACTGGCGCTGGGAGGGCACCCCGTTCTACCTCCGGACGGGAAAGCGCCTTCCGAAGCGGGCGACCGAGATCGCGATCCAGTTTCGGGTGGCGCCGCACCAGCTGTTCAGTCGCGAGGCGAGTGCGGGCCTCGAGCCGAACGCGCTGGTCCTGCGGATCCAGCCGGACGAGGGGATCTCACTGAAGTTCGGCGCGAAGGTGCCGGTGCAGGGCATCCGGATCCGCAGCGTCAACATGGATTTCGTGCATGGCGCGTCGTTCATGGTCGACGCGCCGGACGCCTACGAGACGCTCATCACCGACGCCCTGCGCGGCGATCCGACGCTCTTCACGCGCCAGGACGAGGTGGAGCAGGCCTGGCGCTTCGTCGACCCCATCGCCGAGAGCTGGAAGAGCTCGGGCGCCGATCTGCCGACCTACGCCGGCGGCACTTGGGGGCCCACCGAGGCCGATCTCCTGATCGGCCGGGACGGTCGCGCGTGGCGGAAGCCGTAGGCCCGGCGTGAGCAGCGCGACGGCAGCGGTGGACGGATCGGTCTGGGGCACCGCGGCCGCGGGGATCGGCGGGATCGAGCACGAGCTCGCTCGCCTGCGGCGCTCCCGGAGCGCGCATTCCCGCGAGCTCGGCGTGCCGGTGGCCCGCGCGTCGGTCCTGAATCTGGTGGTGTTCGCGACGCGCGAATCGCACGCCCGCCGGGCGGCGCGCACGATCGCCGATCTGGCGGTCCGGCACCCGTCGCGTGCGGTCGTCATCCTCGCCGACCGCGAGCGCACCGCGGGGATCGGCGAGCTCGGCCTGTATTGCCGGCTTGCGGGATCCGACGCCACCCGGCAGGTCTCGTACGAGCAGATCCTCATCCGGGCACACGGCGACGCCGACGCACGTCTGGCGAGCGCGGTCATCCCGCTCCTGCTCCCGGACCTCCCGGTGTTCCTCTGGTGGACCGGGACGCCGCCCCTCGCGGCAGCCCACTTCGACGCGCTGCTCACCCTTGCGGACCGCCTCATCGTCGATTCGGCCGATTTCGCTCGGCCGGACCAGACCCTGCCGGCGATCGCCGCGGTCGCACAGGCCGGACACGGGCGCTACGGGGTAACGGACTTCAACTGGACCCGCCTGACGGCGTGGCGCGACCTGGTCGCGCAGTTCTTCGACGTTCCGGCCTGGCGCCCGTTCCTCGACGGCGTGACCGGGGTGCGGGTCGGCTTCGCCGTGGACGCCGACGGACGTGAGATCCACCCGTCGCAGGCCCTCCTGTTCGCCGGCTGGCTCGCCTCGCGGCTCGGTTGGCGTGCGGTGGAACGGCTCGCCCCGTCGGAGGCCGGCGGCCTCCTGTTCGCGATGGCCCGGGCGGACGCCGGGGAGCCGCAGCGGGGAGCAGAGGCTGGGATCGTGCGGATGCGCGTGCGACCACGCTTCGAGCGCGGCATGGACGAGGGTGACCTATCCGGCCTCCGGATCCAGGCCTCCGACCGAGGCCGAACGGCGGAGTTCGTGATCAAGCGCATCGGCGAGACCCACGCCGGCACGAGCGTCGTCATCGACGGTGCCGTGGTCGTCTCGCGGGTGGTGGCGCTGCGCCGGCCCGAGGTGAGCGACCTCCTGGGCGAAGAGCTCACCATCGCCCGCAGCGACAGCATCTACGAAGGAGCGCTCGCCGCCCTGGTGGCGCTCGCTTGACCGCCGCGGCACCGTTGTTGCGACAGGTCTGGGCATGACGATGGATCGGACCGAGGTCATCGCCGGCGGACGACTGGTCGCCGAGCGCTACCAGCTGGGCGGCCGGATCGACGCCGGAGGCACCGCCGAGGTCTGGCGGGCGCGGGATATCCGCCTGGGCCGCGACGTCGCGGTGAAGATCCTCGGCGCCGAGGCCGACGAGGCCTTCCGCGAGCGCTTCACCGATGAGGCGAAGCGGGCGGCCGCGGTCACCCATCCGAACATCGTCACCGTCTACGACGAGGGTCACGACGGCAGCGACGCGTTCATCGTCATGGAGTACGTCAAGGGAAAGACGCTCCGCGACGTCGTCGCGTCGCGCGGCGCGCTGGCCCCGGCCGAAGCCGCCGGCCTCGTCTCCCAAGTCGCTGCCGCGCTGGACGCGACGCATCGCTCCGGGATGGTCCACTGCGATGTGAAGCCGGCGAACATCATCGTCACCGATGACGGCGTGGCCAAGCTCACCGACTTCGGGATCGCGCGCGCGGCCCGTGGCGCGGCGGAGCGTGAGCTCGTCGGGACCGCCCGCTATGTGGCGCCCGAGCGGATCGAGGGAGAGGCGCCGACGGCGCGGAGCGACGTGTACAGCCTTGCGCTCGTCGCGTTCGAGCTCCTTGCCGGACGCCCGGCGTATGCCGGGGTCGAGACGGAGGATCTGCTGCGCGATCGCCTGTCCGGCGATGCGCCGTCGCTCACCGCGGTGCGCGGCGGTCTGCCCTCGCGGATCGCGCCGGTCGTTGCCCGGGGGCTCGCGCGCGATCCGCTCGACCGCTATCCGAGCGCGGGTGCCTTTGCGGCGGCCCTCGCCGACGCTTCTGTGGGCGGCATCGCCGACCGCATCCTCCCGCTCGCTCGAGGCGGCAGGGCCTCCGCTCGCGGCCTGCTCGCTGGCGGGTGGAAGCTCCCGCGGTTCGACAACGTGATCGCGCTCGGCCTGGTGCTTCTGGTGCTCACCGCGGTCGCGCTGTTCTTCGCTCGCTTCCCCGCCGCCACGTCAAACGGCGCCGCGCCGACGATCGCGCCACCGGTGACGGCCGGCAACGGTACGCCACGGGTGATCGGCCTCACCCTCGATGAGGCGGTCCGATCGCTGACCGCCGGGGGGTACGCCGTCACCTGGAATTTCGACCGCGCGCTCGCCGGACCGCCGTGCACGGTCCAGCGCCAGGAGCCGGCCGCCGGCGCGTCGATCCCTCGCGCCGGGCGGGTGACGGTGACCTACGTCCCGGGAAAGGACTGTGCCAAGAAAGTTGACGACTGAGCCCGCGGTCGCGCGCAGCCACACCGGACAAGTGCGCGACCACAACGAAGATCGCTGGATCGCGAGGCGCTACGGCCGCACGGTGCTGCTGGCGGTGGCCGACGGCGTCGGCGGGTCGTCCGGCGGAGAGATCGCCAGCGGTGTGACGGTCGAATCCCTCGCCGAGGCGTTCGCCGCGCCACGAGCCCGCGAGAGCACCCGCTCGGCCCTCGCCACCGCCGTCCAGCGGGCGAACGAGGCGGTCCTCCGCCGCGGCGCCGAGCTTGGTCATCCGCGGGCCGCGTCGACCCTCGTCGCCGTCGCGATCCGCGGGCGTGAGACCTGCGTCGCGAACGTGGGCGACAGCCGGGCCTACCTCATCCGCCGCGGGTCCCCGCGGCAGATCACGACCGACCATGCCGGCGGGCCGGCGAGCTCGATCACCCGCTTCCTGGGGGATGCGCGCGGCGTGCAGCCCGACATCTTCGTCGAGACCCTCCAGCCCGGTGATCGTCTGGTCCTCTGCTCGGACGGCCTGACCCGCAATGTCTCGGATGCCGAGATCGCCGCGCGAGCCTCGGGACCGGACCCCGCGCGGGCCGCCGACGATCTGGTCCGCCTGGCGAACGACCGCGGCGGCCAGGACAACATCACCGTGGTCATCTATCCCTCGGGACGTCGCGGTACGGCACGTGCCGGCATCGGGACCGCGATCCTGGTCGGGCTCCTGGCGATCGGCGTTGCCGGCGCCCTGGCCGCGGCGATCGTCGCGACCTCGCCGGGGATCATCCCGGCCGCCGGGCCCTCAGCCAGCGCTTCGCCGAGCGCCGTCCCGAGCCCGCCCTAGCCCGTTCCGCGCGGCCGCCAGCGCCGCCCCGGGCGATCGAGCGACCACCAAGACCGCGGCAGCAAGCGCGCCGGCCAGCGCAGCGAAGCCAAGGCGGCCGAGGATCGCGACGATCGGGAGATCGCTCGGGCCGCCCACCGGGCAGACGAACGACGGATAGAACTGGCAGTCGTACTGCCAGGTCGGGAGCACGAAGAACATCGCGGCCTGCTGTGCCGGCACCGGCTGGCCGGAGACGAACGGATAGAAGAACACGAACGCCGCGGCAGCGAGGCCGAGGTAACCGATGACCAGCCGCGACCGCCCGCTCTCCCAGAGCGCGACCAGGCCGATCGCCAGCGCGAGGAGGTAGAACGGGAGCGCGGTGTAGAAGTGATAGAAGAACAGCACGCGGCTGATCGGGATCCAGGCGACGTACTGCACCAGCAGCGCGAATACCGCGAACCCAAGCGTCACCGAGCGCGAACGGATCGCCGCGAGCCCGCACCAGGCCGTCGCGACGAGCGCTCCCCAGAACAACACGACATTGCCGGCGTCGTAGATGTACGCGTTGTTCGCGCCCTCCGACTGGCCGTAATACCAATACACCGGCTTCAGGACCACCGGCCAGCTCCACCAAGGGGAGGCCGCGGGGTGTGGCGAGGTCAGGCTGGAGTGATACCAATACATCTGCTTCGTCAGCTCGACCAGGTCCCACCCATAGGGTGCGGTCGGGCCTCCGAACCAATGGAGATAGCTCGCCCAGTAGATCGCCACCGGAATGACCGCGAACGCCCCGAACAGCAGGGCCGCATTCCGCCCGCGGCCGGCAAGCAGATCCAACGGGCCGCCCGCGCCGGGCCGGCCCTTCAGGTAGGCGTATGCAGTGACGGCGAGCGCGGCGACGAGCACGCCGGCCAGGGTGTAGAAGGCCGCCCACTTCGAGGCCGCCCCGAGGCCGAGGAGGACGCCGGCGATGACCAGATCGGCGGTCCGCGACAGCCGCGGATGATGTGCGGCGACGATGAAGTACCAGCCGGCGACGATGAACAGCGCCACGTAGCTGTCGTTCATCCCGATGCGCGCCTGCGCGAACATCGATCCGTCGATGATCACGACGACCCCGACCAGGGCCGGGAGGATCCGTGAGGCGAACAGCCGACGCGCCAGCAGCACGAGCATGAACGCCATAAGCGCGGCGGCGACCACTCCCGGAAGGCGCCAGGCGAGCGCGTGGCGGCCGGTGTCGATGAGCGCGGCGGGGGCCGAGCCACCGGTCACGACGAGCCTGTCCGCGGTGCCGTCGACGCCGAGGAAGCGTCGGTCCGCGACGCGGATCGAGGCGAACGGCGAGAGGCCGTGCGAATCGACGACCACGACCCGTCCGTCGGCGACGGCATACACGAAGTCGGTGCGCGGGACGGTCGCCAGCGCCGTCGCGCCCTCGGTGAACTGGCCGGTGCGCGCGTTGCCGAGCGGCGCCTGATCCCGGTGCCCGTCCTCGACGTCGATGAGATCGAGGACCGGCTCGCCGGCGCGGGCGAGCACGAGCGCGTGCGGGCCCTGCGCGTAGGCGATCGCCCGTTCGACCGCCACGGCCGGATAGGTCTTCGACTCCGCCCCGGTGGCGGTGTTGACGACGTGCACCGCGCCGCTCGGATCGACGAGATAGAGCTCCGAGCCATCCGGCTTGGCGGTGAGCGCAACGCTCGGGGGCAGCGACGCGATGCTCGGCGCCGATCCGTCGAATGCGGAGAACACGACGGTGCGGGCCGCGCTCCCGACCACGATCCGGCCACCGACCAGCGCGAAGGCGGTCACTGGCGCGGGCACCGGGAGGCCGAAGGTGCGGGTGGCGCCGACGTCATCGACCGAGATCCTGAAGAGCTGCTGGTCGGTCGCACCGAAGATCGTCCGCCCGTCCACCGCGAGCGCTCGGGGTGGGAGCGACAGGCTGGTGAGGACCGCCGTCCGCCCGCCCCGCGACCCGGTGATGACCGACCCGTCCGCGAGACCGTAGACCCGGAGCCCGTCGTTCCCCACGGCGAAGGCGGTGACCTCGCCGGGGGCGGCAGGCTCGCTCTCCGCGATCCGATCGGCGCCGAACGCGAGGATCCCAAGGGCCATGAGCTCCTTGGCCAGGTGCGGGTGGGTCCACTCGTAGGGCGCGCGCTCGGCCAAGAGCTCCATCGCGGTGCGGGCGTGATAGACCTCGTCGAAATACATGTCGCGCGGCTGATCGAGCCGATAGCCGCGCGTCGCGAGCACGGCGATCGCGACCGCTGCCGCGACGAGGACATCGCGGCGCGTCGCCGGATGGCCCGGACCGAGCGCCGCCGGCAGCGACCAGCGCCGCGGAATGGTCGTCGGTGCCGGGACGGCCGGATCGACCGCGAGCGGCTCGAACGACCCCACGAGCCAGGATGGACGGAGGCTCGGCTCGAGGCGCGCTTCGCCGCGCAGGAGGAGCGCAGCAAGCAGCGCGAAGCCCCCGCACATCACGAGCGCGAGGAAGACCTGCCCCGGGCGAGAGAAGAGGCTCTGCTCGAGCCACGCCGGCGCGCTGACTCCGTTGGCGTCCGGATACCGGGTGAGGGCGTAGTAGAGCGTGAGCGTGAAGGTGGCGACAAGCACCAGGTAGGGTCCGAGCACCCGTGAGCGCGTCGCGGCAAAGGGCAGCAGGAGGACGAACGCCGGGAAGATGTAGCGCTCGTGCGCCCGCGTCGGGAGCAGGTAGAAGGCGGCGGCGGCCAGGCCGCCGGTCGCGAGCAGCATCGCCGTGTCGCGCCGCCACCACAGCGGAGCGCAGGAGCCGACGAGGCCGGCGATCAGGAGTACGGCGCCAAGAACGAAGTACGGATCGTCAGGCTTCCAAAAGTCGCCATAGATAGCCCAGATGTTGAATGCGTTGAGCGTGGTGAACGGATAGAGCTCCGATGCCTCCCGCGCGAGGCCGACCAGGCCCGGTATCCCCATCCGGAACGGCAGCGCCAGGACGCTCACCACGATCAGGCCCGCGGCAGCTCCACGCACGGCGGGTCGCCAGTCGCGGTTCCGGACCAGCTCGAACGTCGCGGCGGCGGCGAGCACGATGGCCGTCAGCCCGTACTGCGGCTTGACCATGATGGCAAGCGCGGCAAGCGCGCCGGCGAGGCCCCAGCGGCGGCCACCGGCGGCAAGGAGCGCGGCGAGAAAAGTGAGGCTTCCGACAGAATCGATCTGGCCCCAGTACGGTCCGGCCAGGATCGCGGCGGGCGAAAGGGACCACAGCGCCGCACCGATGACCGCCGCCGCCGGCCCTGAATGGCGCCAGAGGAGCTTCGCCACGAGGATCGTGATGCCGATGTCGCCGAGGATCGGGATGGCCTTGATCGCGAGACGCAGCGGCTCGGCGTCCAGCAGCGCGCCGAGGAACCAGAGCACGTAGAGGAACCCAGGCGGATACCCGCTGGTGAAGTACCCCGGCGCATAGAACCCGGCCGGGCCGATCGCGGCCAGCCGCTCGGCCCAGGCCATCAGCGCGCTGACGTCGAGGGCGAATCCAGGCGCGCCCAGGGTGACGAGGCGGATCGCCACGCCGAAGACGATGAGAGCCGCGATGGCGAGGACCGCCCGGCGGTCGGCAGGCGTTGCGTCCTGCGCGATCAACCTTGTTCTGATGATGCGATCGTCATGGCCGAGCGCATCGAATGACGGGTCCACCGGTCCGGGGGCTCACCGGTCGGATGCTACCCTGTGGGTCTTGCCTGTCCGTCTCGCCGGCCTCTCCTTCTTTTTCCCCGCGTACAACGAGCGTGAGAATATCCGGGCAACGGTCGAGCGAGCGTTGGAGGTCCTTCCCGGCCTGGCCGAGGAATTCGAGATCATCGTGGTCGACGATGGCAGCCGGGACGGCACGGGCGAGATCGCCGGGGAGTTGGCCCGACAGCATTCCGGCGTGCGCGTCGTCAGCCACCCTCGGAATCTGGGCATCGCCGCGGCCATGCGCACCGGCTTCGCTTCATGCACGAAGCAGTTCATCTTCTACACCGACGGGGACCTGCAGTTCGATCTCGCCGAGCTCGCCCGGCTGATCCCGCTGCTCGGTGATGCCGACGCGGTCATCGGATTCCGCATCAGGCGCCAGGATCCGTTCAGGCGGCTGGTGATCGCGTGGGTCTACAACACGCTGATCCGGCTCCTGTTCCGCGTGGAGTTCCGCGACGTGGATTGCGCCTTCAAGCTGTTCCGGCGTGAGGTCTTCGACCGAACTCCGATCTCCGCCCTGGGTTCCAATGGCGCCGTCTTCTTCCCTGAGCTGCTCATCTCGCTCGCCTCCGCGGGGGGGCGCATCCGGCAGGTCGGCGTGACGCACTATCCGCGGCGCGCTGGACAGCCGAAGGGCGCCTTGCCCCATGTGATCCTGGGAGCGGTCGGGGATCTGCTGGCGCTGCGGGTCAGGCTGTGGCGGGGACGTGGCGGCGCGCGCCGATCTCGCCAGACCGGCGGCGGTTAAGCGTTTCATTGCCAGTACCCGAATTGGATGATGGCGATCGTCGCGTAGACGTTCATCGCCACAGCGATCGCGCACGCGACAATGAAGAGCATTGACGGCCGCGAGCGCCACGCGCCGGCGACCATGGCGGCCCCCCCGACCGCGAGCGCGATGAGGAACGGCTGGGCATCCAAGCTGAAGCGGTACCCGAACTGGGCGAACCCTACCGTCGCATGCAGTACATCGGGCAGGAGCGCGAGACCCGCAGCGGCGGCGACCGCGGCCACCGCCCGATTGCGGGCATGCTGCAGCCCGGCGAACACGAAGAGGAACGCCGGAGTGGTGAGGAACAAGCTCATTCCCACGATGTGCGGCCGTAGGAGCCAGGGGACTCCCTCGACGAGGTCGGGTGGCTCAATGAAGATCGCGTACAGGTTCCGGGGGAGGTACTCGAGCGAGAACAGGCCATGATCGAAGAACGTATCGCCGACGGTGAGACGAATGTAGCCGGAGTCGAAGACGCTTCCCCAGCGCAGGATGTCGTACCCGACATAGATCGCGAGGAACGTCAGGCCACCGAGCGCCACACGCCCGAGGACCGGAGGGAACGGTCGGTCGGCGCGCTGGGCGAGAAGGAGCGCGAGCGCGGGGGTCGTCGCGGCGACCGGAAGTCGCGCCAGCGCCGCGAGTCCGATGAGCGCGCCGAGGATCCATGGGCTGCCGCCGCGCGCAGCGACGAGGAACGCGCCGGAGGCGAAGAGCATCGCGACCGAGTGAGCAGCATTCCAGGCCCGGCCGTCGGCGCTGGAAAAGAGCAGCGTCGTGCCGAATGCGGAGAGCACCGCGCCGACGACCGCGACGGCGCGCGGCGCACCGTACGCACGCAGCGCCAGGTACAGCACCCCGGAGGACAGACCGCCGCTCAGCTGCGCCACGAGGCCCTGGGCAGCCGCGGTCCCGAACGCCAGGAACGGCACCGCCAGCACCGCCGGGAGCGGCGGATACACGACACACCAGCGCCCGTCGCCGCAAGACAGGAGCTCGTTCAACCAATAAGGGGCGGTGTCGAGCCAGTACCGGCCCTGCACGAAGGCCTCGGCCAGCCGTCCGTAGTAGTCGTACACCGTGAGCACACCCCCGCTGGCTCCGACGTAGGCCGCGGCGGCGGCAAGGCCGATGAGGATCGCGACCGTTCGGTCGCTGGGGCGGATGAGGGTGAGGCGGCTCATGTTCCCAACGGTACCGGTACGCTCATCGCCGGTGAGCGACCCGATCCAACGACTGCCCGCGCTGTCGGTGTTCTTTCCGGCCAAGGACGAGGCTGAGAACGTCGAGGCCGTGGTGCGCGACGCGCTGCGGATCCTGCCGGACATCACCGACCGGTTCGAGGTCACCGTCATCGACGATGGCAGCGCCGATGACACCGGCGCGATCGCGGACCGCCTGGCACGGGAGGATCCACGGGTCCGGGTGGTCCATCATCCGACGAGCCGCGGCTACGGCGGCGCCGTACGAAGCGGGCTCCTCGCCGCGACCGAGCCGTACGTCTTTTACACCGACGGAGACCAGCAGTTCGACCTCGCCGATCTTCCTCGCCTGGTCGCCCGGATCGGCGATGCCGATGTCGTTGTCGGCTACCGGCTCAAGCGCATGGATCCCCGGCGGCGGCTCGTCGTCGCCTGGGTCTACAACCGGATCATCCGGTCGCTGTTCGGAGTCGGCGTTCGGGATGTCGACTGCGCCTACAAGCTCTTCCGGCGCGAGGTGTTCACGCAAGTACCGCTCGCCCGGGTCCACAGCGACGGCGCATTCTTCTCGCCGGAGCTGCTCATCACACTGCGCGCCGCGGGGGTGCGTATCGTCGAGGTCGACGTGCCGCACTACCCACGTACCAAGGGGGAGCCAAAGGGCGCCCCACCGAAGGTGATCCTCCGCGCGATCCGCGACCTGCTGCTCCTCCGCCTGTCGCTCTGGCTCCGGCCGGGAGGCTAGAGTCCCCCGCCCACGGTACGACGGCGGGCGCGCGACTGGAGACACTACCGTTCGAGCCGCCAGATGTCCTTGTGTGTTTCGCGCCGGCGGATGAGGCGGGCGCGACCCCGGTCGAGCAGCACCACCGCCGGACGGACGTGGTGGTTGTAGTTGGAGGCCATCGCCACCGCGTAGGCGCCGGCGCCAGGGACCGCGAGGACCTCACCGGAGACCGGTGTGGGGAGCGCGACATCGCGGATGAGCAGATCGCCGCTCTCGCAGTATTTCCCGGCGACCGCGACGCGCTCGGAGGCCGGAGTGGCGGCGCGACCGGCGAGGACCGCGGTGTAGGCGGCCCCGTACAGGGCGGGGCGGATGTTGTCCCCCATGCCACCGTCGACCGAGACGAACGTCCGGACCCCGGCGACCCGCTTGATCCCCACGACGTGATAGAGCGCCACGCCGGCGCGGCCGACGAGCGAGCGCCCGGGCTCCAGATAGAGCGTGACCCGCGAGAGTCCGGCGGCCGCGCGGATCGGCCCGCTCACGGCCGCCGCGTACGCCGCAAGGTCGAGGACCGGGTCGCCGCTCCGCAGGGCGATCCCCAGCCCGCCACCAACGCCGATCTCGCGGATCCGGGCACCGCTGCGCGTGGCCTCGGAAGCGAACGCCGCGAGGGCGGCCCCGAGCTCCCGGTACCGCTCCGCCTCGTGGAGTTGGGTGCCCAGATGCGCGTGGACGCCGACGAGCCGGAGCCGGCCGGTCGCGGCGATGGCTCGCGCCTGATCGAGCGCGGCGCCGGTGGCGAGCGGCGCCCCGAACTTGCTGTCCAACCCACCGGTGCGCAGATGGGGATGGGTCTCTGCGTCGATCCCCGGTGACACCCGGAGCCACACCTCCAGCCGGGCGGT
Organism: Candidatus Limnocylindria bacterium; assembly: GCA_036565345.1. Taxonomy (GTDB): domain Bacteria; phylum Chloroflexota; class Limnocylindria; order P2-11E; family P2-11E; genus UBA4735. Next base: position 81,610 of record DATCNH010000081.1, read on the forward strand.
CCGCCGGGTGACGATCCGGGAAAGCCGATCGATCTCGTCCGCGCCGTCGATGACGATCCGGCCGACCCGCGCGCGCACCGCAGCCCGGAGCTCGCTCTCGGTCTTCGCGTTCCCATGCAGCTGGATCCGGTCGGCGGGGAAGCCCGCTCGGCGCGCCGCAAGCACCTCGCCGAGCGAGGCCGCGCTGGCGTCGGCGCCAGCCGCCGACAGCACCCGCGCCACGCCGCGGAGCGCGCAGGCCTTCACCGCGTAGGAGATCCGCACCGGCCGGTGTGGACGGAAGGCGGCGCGGTAGGCGCGGTAGGCCGCGCGGATGGTCTCGGCGTCGTAGATGTAGAGCGGAGTGCCCTCACGCTCGGCCAGGCGCCCCACGTCCACGCCGCCGATGCGCAACCGGCCGCGCGGATCCACGGCGGTCGCGACGGGCCAGATGTCCGGATCGATCACGCTAGCCCGAGGTCGTCGGTGGGGCGCCGGGATCGTCGGACAGGCTCTGGATGAACGACTTGAACACGCCGATGTCGGTGTCCTCGTCGCCCTCGCCGGCGGACGAGATCGACGAGCGGTCGAGGACCTCCTCTGAGACGAGGATCCGGGCCTCGCAGCGGATCGCGAGGGCGATCGCGTCGGAGGCACGGCAATCGAGCTCGATCTCGCGCTGTCCGAGCTGCAGGAACAGGCTGCCGTGGAAGATGCCGGACCCGCTCGTGTCGGTGACAAGATCCTTCACCACGATCCGAGTGATCTCGGCACCGACGGCACCGAGCATCGTCATCATCAGATCGTGGGTGAGCGGACGATCGCTGGGGATCCCCGCCAGCCGGGTGGCGATGCTGTGGGCCTGGTCCGGACCGATCCAGATCGGCAGCAGCCGGTCCGAATCTCGAGGCTGCAGCAGCACCACGTGCTGCCCGGTCAGGACATGGACCCGGACCGACTCGACGCTGCACGGCACGAGCATCGGGAAAATGCTATCCGTACCGCGCGTGGCGCGGCGACTGGCCGCGGCGGAACAGGAAGAGCAGCAGGATGCCGGCGACGAACCCGAAGAGGTGCGCGTAGTAGGCGATGTGCTCGGTCGCGGGATGCTCGGCGATGCGCAGCTGTGCAATGCCCTCGAGGAGCTGGATGACGATGAAGAATCCGATGACGACGAGTGCCGGCAGCTGGACGACGGTGATGAAGATCCCGAGGAAGATCAGCGTGCGCACGCGCGCCGTCGGGAACAGGACCAGATATGCCCCAAGGACGCCGGCGATCGCCCCGGACGCACCGACCATCGGGGATGGAGAGACGAGACCTTGGCCGACCGCGGCGACGATCCCGGCAAGGAGATAGAAGACCAGGAAGCGGCCGCTACCGAGGCGGTCCTCGACGTTATCGCCGAACGCCCAGAGGTACAGCATGTTCCCGATGATGTGCAGCCAGCCGCCGTGCAGGAACATGTGCGTGAAGAGCGGAATGAAGGTCTCGATCCCCGCCCGGCCCGTGGTGATCGCAGCGGAGAACCGGTCCCAGTCGAAGGCGTAGCGGTCATAGAACGCCTCGGCCGCTCCGGGCGTGCGGCCCAGGCTGACGACATACAGCCATGCGGCGATGTTCACGAACAGGAGCAGGCGGGTGACGACCGGCAGGCGCGTCGTGGGGTTGACGTCCCCGAGCGGGATCATCGGGTGAGATCCGTCGCGGCGATCTTCGATCCGTGCGTCGTATACGCGGTCTTCAACGTCTCCGATACGTAGAAGGACGTCGCTTCCGGCAGCTCGGCTGGCAGGGCGAAGCGCGCGACCTCTCGGCCGTCCCGGCCCAGCTGCACGATGCGACGACCGGGCGCGTCAAGGACGTAGATGCTGCGCTGACCGTCGATCGCCTGCACCGCGGTCGCCCGGACCGGCTCGCCCTGCCAGCGTGGAACGAAATCCTCGCGGGCAGCGGTGGTCGAGAGGCCGGTGCGGCGAAAGCGGAGGATGTCGCCGTTCGTCGTGGCGATCCAGACCGCGCCGTCGACGGCGACGGAGCGGACTGTGTTCGGCTGCAGTGCCTGCGCCAGATAGGCCGTCGCCGGGCCGAGCTTCCCGTTGTCCTCCTCGTGCTTCCAAAGCTGACCGCTCTGCCCGTCCAGCAGGTACAGGTTGCCCACGAACGAAGCGATGGCGGTCACACTCTTCCACTTGTCGCGGTCCGGGGGGGTGATGTCGAACACCTCGTTTCCCTCGGCGCGCCAGACCTTCCGTTGGTCGTCGATCGCGAGCAGGGACACATCCGACGCGGCGACGGCGACCGGCGCGCCGACCCCGACCTTCCCGTTCTCGAGCACCACGCCGGCGATGGCGGGGTCGCCGGAGACACGCCACAGTCGCCCGGACCCCGGGTCGGCCGCATACAGGCCGTTCACCGTCGCCGTGAGCGACGCGATCTTCGCGCCGGTCCCCCCGGGCAGGTGGCCCAGGTCGATGAGCACATTGGCCAGCCGGTCGGCGAGCCCATCCACGTGCTGCTGCAGCTGCGCCAGTTCCCCCCGATCCGCGGCCGGAGACGTGGCTGCCTGGCTGATCCGCAGGCGAGCCGAATCGAGCCGCTGTTTCGCCTTCTCCTGGTCCGGGGGCTTCCGGCCGATGAGACCCTCCGCCGACGCCAGGTCCGAGCGGACCGCCAGCACAACGATCTGGTAGTCGTTCTTGACCTGGTTGCTCTGGTAATCCCGCACGACCAGGCCGCCGATGACCAGGGTCGCGGCGAGCAGGCCGAGGGCGAGCAGGCTCGTGATCCGCTGCTGTCGCGCGCCGCGGGCCCGGGCATGCTGATCGACGCGGCCGAATCGCGCCTGGCGACGGGGTAGCAGCTCGAGGCCGACGGCGATCGATTTCGTCGCCACGCTCACCGCCGGAGCCGACGCGGCGGATACCGCTCGTCCGATGCGGGGTCGGTGACGCCAGACCGAGTCGATCCGCGATCGGATGGACTCGGCGATGACGACCTCGTCGGCCGGTCGCGTCTTCTGCGCCGGGGGCGCGAGTCGCGGGGCCGCGCCGGACGCCACCGCGATCTCGATGAACACAGCGGGGTCCCCACCGGTGCCGCCCTCGGCCACGAAGCGGTCATGGATATGGCTGGCTGCGGCTCTCGGGTGGAGGGTGACCGCGGCGTTCAACAGCGCCTCGGCCCCGAGCCGCTCGATGAGGCCACCCCCCGCGACGACGACCGTGTCCTGTGGCTCGATGGCCTGCTTCCATACCGTGGGCAGCAGATCGGTCTCCGTGCCGAGCGCGTCGGCCACCCGGGTCGTCGTGCGGTGGACGAAGTCGGCGAGCTCACCGGGGTCGTCACCAGGAAGGAACAGACGGGCTCTCCGGACCAAGAAGACCTGCGCCGCGCCGATCCGCGCCGCATACAGCGTGTTGTCCACGATGACCACGCAGGCGCAGTGGAGCGCGATCCGCCCGTGCAGGTCGCGAAGCCGCGCCGCGGCCCGGCGATTCGCGTCGCGGAGCGCCTTGCGAAGGGAGACCTCGATCCCGGCGGAGAGGTCGTAGTAATACTCCTGACGCGCCAGGTCGGAGACTTCGCGTGCGATCTCGGCGCCCGCTCGGCCAGGTGGGATGACCTCGCAGAGGAAGTAGAACCGACCCTTCGTCCGGAGCGTCGCGCCGACCTCGGGCTCGCTCACGACGATCGAGTCCGAACCGGCACGCACCTCGGTGGTGGCCCCGACCGTGGTGTGGATGCTCACCTGTCTCACCGGCACGAAGTCTATTTGGGGTGATCGGGGTGGACCATGGGCTGCGTCCTTCAGGTGGTGGCCGGACGCTCACCTTCCGGGTGCACGATCGAGCGGATGCGCGAGATGCGCGAGATGCTTCCGCCCAGTGCGGCGATGAGCTCGCGTTCGCGGAGCCGGATCTCCCCCGCCCAGGCGCCATCGGGGACCGTCACGAGCAACGTCTCCCCGTCGAAGCCCACCGCGGTCGTGCGCTCCGATCCGGCGCCAAGGATCGCGTGTGCCGCCGCCGGCCAGCGACCCTGGGCGCCCGCACGATCGACATCGGCTTCGAGGCCAAGGCTGCGAAGGAGCCGACCGACGGCAGCGCCCAGCGGGTGAAGTGGGCCGGCCTTGGTCATCGGCGCCCTGCCCCGCTCACTGGCCGGCGCCGATCTTCCCGTCGTGCACCGTGCGGAGGCTCGCGCTGTCGGCCATCCGGCTTGGGATGCCGGCCGGGAAGGCCGCGGTGACGAGCGCCTGGGCCTGCGGCGGGATCGCCTCGGCCAGCGCGTCCCGGCGCCGCGGGTCGAGCTCGCTCAACACGTCGTCGAGGAGGAAGACCGGCGCCTCGCCGCGGCGCTCGGTGATCCAGGCGGCCTCGGCCATCTTCAGCGCAAGGACCGCGCTGCGCTGCTCGCCGCGCGAGGCGAATTCAGGAAGTGGCCGGCCGTGGGCACTGACCGCCAGATCCTCGCGATGCGGACCGACGAGGGTCGTTCCCTGCCACAACTCACGGTCGCGCTTGCTTGCCAGGAGGGCACGGTACGACCGGACCCGCTCGTCAACGGTCTCACCCTCGGCCATCGACGCGTAGGCGACGTCAAGCGCTTCCGCACCGCTGAATCGCTGTGCCTCGGTGCGGAACAGCGGGACGATGTCCCGGACCGCCATCAGCCTCCGGAGGGAGATCGCCGCAGCGAGCCGGCAAAGCTCCTCGTCCCAGAACGCGAGCTCGGCCGCAGGGCGGCCAGCGATGTCTGGCGGCGGCTGGTCGTTGCGGAGCGCCCGGAGCAGAGCGTTCCGATGCTCCAGGACCCGCTGGTACTCACGGGTGTCGCTCCGGTGGCGTCGCTCGATCTGACCGACCATCGCGTCGAGATATCGCCGTCGCCCGGATGGTGCGTCTGCCAGCAGGTCGACGTCCTCAGGAAAGAACGCGACGACCGTGAGCTCACCGAGCGCATCATCCGCGCGCTTCGCGGATCCGTCGACCAGATACCGGCGCGGCCGCTTTCGCTCCCCGTCCGGCGGAGAGAAGAGGAGCGTCTCGACCTTCCGGGCGTCGTCGACCCGCTCTACCCAGGCGCTGACCCGGGCCATCCCCGCTCCCCAGCGTACGAGCTCGGCATCCTCGCGCGCCCGCGGGGAATCGCCGCGGGCCACAAGGTGGATCGCCTCCAGGATGTTCGTCTTGCCGGCGCCGTTGCTGCCCACGAACGCGGTCGCGCCGGGTACGAGCTCGATCTCCACCTGGGCATAGTTGCGGTAGTCCTCAAGCAGGAGCTTCGCGACGCGCATCGCGGCTAGGTGGGGATGCGGAGCGGCATCACCACATGCAGGTAGCTGTCATCACCGACAATCTTCATCACCCCGGGAGCGAGCGGTCCTCCGAGCTCGAGAATGACTTCTGACGCCGCCAGACTCGAAAGCGCATCGGCGACGAAACGCGAATTGAACGCGATCGCCGTGGGCTGCCCTTGGACCGTCGCGCCGACCCGGCTGGTGTTGTCGCCGACCTCGGCCGCGGTCGCGCTCACGATGAGCGGCGTGTCGGTCGAGGGATCGACCTGGAAGCGCACGATGTTCGCCGCGTCGCGGGCGAAATATGAGGCGAGCTTCGTGGCGGCAAGAAGCTCCTCGCGCGCCACCGTCACCGTGGTGGCATGACTGGACGGAATGACCTGCCGGTAGTTCGGGAATTGGCCTTCGATGATCCGTGAGACCAGATCTGCTTCGTCGGTATGGAAGATCACCTGGCTCCCATTGGGAGTCACGAGAATGTCGACGGTCTTGTCGGTGTCGTCAAGGATCCGGGCGACCTCGAACAGGCTCTTGGCCGGGATGATGATCTCGACCGCCGGCGTGACCGGCTCGAGGAGCGACGCCTTCCGTACCGAGAGACGATATGGATCGGCGGCGGCCATCGTCACCTCGTCGCCGGAGAACGTCGTCAACACGCCGGTGAGCACCGGCCGGCTGTCGTCGGTGGCGGCGACGAAGGCGACCTCCCCGATCATCCGGCGGAGGATGCCCTGAGCCATACGGGTGGTTGGCCGGTCGGGGATCGCGGGAATGATCGGAAACTCTTCGGCGTCGAGGCCCTTCACGTTCGCTTCGGTCGTCTCGCTGCGCAGATGCACGGTCTTCGTCCGAACATTCAACGAGATCTCGATCGGGCCCGGCGGCAACGAGTTCACGAAGTCGCTGAACAGCTTTGCCGGCACGGTGATCGCACCCTCGTCCTCGACCTTTGCGGGGACCCAGCAGTTCACGCCGATCTCAAGATTCGTCGCGGTGAGCTTCAGCCGGCCCCCGTCGGTCTTGAGCAGCACATTGCCGAGGATGGGCAGCGTTCCTCGGGTCGAGACACCACGCCCGACGATCGCCAGACCGCGCGTCAGGTTTTCTTGTAGACAACTGACCTTCACTCAGGCCCTCCGCATCTTCGTAGGAAAGATTGATTCATTTGCCAGTAGCGTCAGTAGGTGTGTGGACTATGCGGGTAACCCGAGGTCTCATGCACGGATCCGGGCCGCCGCCGCCGCTTCGGCTGTGGAGCGGCGGTGGATGGCCGGGGGACGACCTGGGGACAGGAACTCCGCGGATGTCCTAAAAGACGACAGATATCGCAATATATAACAATCGATCAGGAGACGATGTCCACAATCCATCGGTGTTATCCACAGCCAGGGCGCCTTTATCCACAGGGTGAGGCCCGGCCGGCCACGCCGGCTGCTGCGTCACTCCGCGTACAACTGCTCACGCAGGGAGTTGACGTCGCGCCGGAAGTCGTCGTTGTCCGCCATCTCACGCTCGATCTTTTCGCAGCCGTGGAGCACGGTCGAGTGATCGCGGCCACCCAGCGCCTCACCGATCCGCAGAAGAGGCGCCTCGGTCTCCTCACGCATGAGATACATCGCGATCTGGCGTGGAAGGACGATCTGTTTGTCCCTGGCCTTCCCTCGCAGTTGTTCGCTCGGGATCCCGTAGTAGCGAGCAACATGCTCCACGATCCGATCGGGGGACAATGACTGCCGTCGTGGGTTGTAGAGGATGTTCTGAAGCATCGTCTGAGCGAGATCGGTGGTCACCGGCAACGCGTTGAGCGTCGCGTAGGCGACGATCCGGGTGAGTGCACCCTCGAGCTCGCGGATATTGGACACGATCCGCTGGGCCAGGAAATCGATGACCGCCGGCGGCACCGCGACATTCACGACCTCCGCCTTGGCCCGGAGGATCGCGATCCGCGTCTCCAGATCTGGCGTCGAGATGTCGGCGATGAGTCCCCACTCGAAGCGTGACCGGAGCCGATCCTCGAGTTGGGGGATCGCCTTCGGTGGGCGGTCGCTCGAGAGGATGATCTGCTTGCCCTCCTCGTGGATTGCGTTAAAGGTGTGGAAGAATTCTTCCTGGGTCCCTTCCTTGCCGGCGATGAATTGGATGTCGTCGATCAAGAGGACGTCGATGCGCCGATAGCGTTCGCGGAACTCCTCGCTCTTCTGGCCGCGAATCGAGTTGATGAACTCGTTGGTGAACTTTTCACTCGTCGCGTATGCGACACGCTTCTTGGGATGGCGGGCGAGCACGGCGTGTCCGATGGCGTGCATGAGATGGGTCTTGCCCAACCCACTGCCGCCGTAGACGAAGAGCGGGTTGTAGCTGTGGCCCGGCCGCTCGGCGACCGACAGGGCCGCCGCGTGGGCCAGGCGGTTGTTCGACCCGACGACGAAGTTCGAGAACGTATAGCGCGCGTTGAGGATGGCGGTCGTCGGCCCCGGCTCGCCGCGACGCTCGGACGGTGGCGCGACCGGCGCCGGCCCCCCGGAAAGGCCCGGCGAACGGCCGGAAACGGCCATCTTGGCGGCCTGCGCCACAGCCGCGCTGCCGCCCGGGACGGTGAGGAAGCGCACGTCGACGGTGCGGCCCACCAGATGCTGGAGCGCGGCGCGCACCTGCGGCCGGTACTTGTTCTCGAGCCACTCCCGCGCGAACGCGTTCGGGACGCCGATGCAGTAGACGTCGTCCTCTTCGCTCACGACGTAGGTGTCCTTGAACCAGGTGTCGTAGTTCGCCTTCGACAGACCAAGCTGCAGCTCGCCGAGCGCGGCCTGCCACAGCTCTTTCACCGAACTGCGATCTTCGGCGCGGACGTGCGATGACGACTCAGATGTCACGCTGCTCCCCACTTGCGAACCATGGTCATGAACGCCGATCAGGTCATCGCACGGTGCCGGTCCGGATGCTTCCCCGGGAAGCCCGCGAACTATACCCCCGCATTCTCGGGCGGGGCAACCGCCGAAGAGGTCTCATCCGGTCCCCGGACCGGGCTGATAGACTTCACCCTATACCCCCCGGCGACTCCGTTCCTTTAGGGCGAAGAAGGGAACTCGATCGTGAAGCGCACCTATCAGCCGAAGACCCGCCGTCGGGCTCGCGTGCACGGCTTCCGTGCGCGGATGAAGACGACCGGCGGCCGCAAGGTCCTGGCGACGCGCCGTGCGCGTGGCCGGAAGCGTCTCACCGTCGCGTAGCGCGACGCACGTGATGGACGCCGCACGACTGCGGCGCAGCGAGGACATCGCGCGATGCCGGGCGGAGGGTCTCGCGCGCAGCGACCGGCTCTTCTCCCTTCGGGCGCGAGCTTCCGGCACCGACGCCGTGCGCGTCGCTGTGTCCTCGTCGCGCGCGGTGGGCTCGGCAGTTCGGCGCAACCGCGCACGGCGTCGGATCCGCGAGGCGATCCGCCTGGAGCTGGCCGGACGAGCGCCCGGCGCGGGGGCCGGGATGGACCTGGTCTTCGCGGCGCGGGCGGCGGCGATCGACGCGCCGGCCGCGATGATCCGCGTGGCCGTCGCTCGCGAGCTCGCGGCCGTCTTCAGGGCCGCGGGCGGTCCTGCGGCCGCCCGATGAAGCGTGGCCTCCTCGCGATGCTTCGCTTTTACCGGTCCCAGGTGAGCCCACTCCTCCCGGATGCCTGCCGGTATACCCCGACCTGCTCGGAGTACGCGATGGGGGCGGTCGAGCAGCACGGGGCATTCCGTGGGACCCTGATGGCAGTCCGGCGCGTGCTGTCCTGCAACCCGTTCAGCCGCGGGGGCTATGACCCGGTACCAACGAGAGGGGCGCGCTAGATGGAATTCCTCCTACCGTACTGGAACTTCCTCCTCGTCCATCCGATCTTGTCGCTCCTCGTCGGGGCCTACGACCTCACCAAGGACTTCGGCCTCGCCGTCGTCCTGGTGACCGTGGGCATCCGCCTGGTGCTCTACCCGCTGTTCGTAACGCAGATCCGCAACCAGCGGGCGATGCAGGAGATCGCCCCGGCGATGAACGAGCTCAAGGCGAAGTACGGCAAGGACCGCGAACGCCTTACCCAGGAGCAGATGAAGCTCTACAAGGAGCGCGGCTACAACCCGGCGATGGGCTGCCTTCCGCTGCTGCTTCAGATGCCGCTCCTCTTCGCGATGTACGCAGCCTTCCTGTTCTTCGTGCGGAACCCGCCGCCGACCGGTGCTGAGCTCGGGGCCGCGATCTGGCCGTTCCTCCCCAACCCGATCGGTCCGGACCAGACCCTCCCGCTCGCCGCGAATTGGCTTTTCTGGATGCCGGACGGCCTCGGCCATCCCGATCCGCTGCACATCCTGCCGATCCTCGCCGGTGTGACCCAGCTCATCGCCTCGGTCATGGCCCAGCCCGCGATCACGCCGAAGAACGTGGACCCGCAGCAGAAGATGATGCAGAACATGGCCTACTACTTCCCGCTCATCACGGTGTTCATCGCCTGGAGCCTGCCGGCCGGGCTCGCGATCTACTGGGTCACGACGACCGTCTTTGGGATCGTGCAGCAGTACTTCGTCACCGGGTGGGGGCAGCTCCCGCGTTTCGTCCCGGTGCTGCGGACGCTCTCATCGCCCGGTGACCGGGCGCTCGCGACCCGCCAGCAGGCGACGATCGTCGAAGCGCGGCAGGATATGCAAGCCGCCGGCGCACGGCCGGATGGCCCGGGAGCTCAGCGCGCGCGCGAGCACGGTCGCGAACGAAACCGCCGGAGGCGCAAGAAGTAAATGCCGCTGCGTGGGGAAGAATTCACCGGCCGCACCGCCGAAGAGGCGATCGAGCGGGGCCTGCTCGAGCTCGGGAAGAAGCGATCCGATGTCGACATCGAGATCCTGGAGCGCGGCAAGCCGGCGAACATGCTCGGAATGGGCGGCGAGGACGCACGGGTGCTCCTGTCGTTCAGCGAGGAGATCCAGGAGGCCGAGGCCGAGCCGGCCGAGGATGAGGCGCTGGTGCCACGCCGGCCGGACGCGGTCCGGGCCGCGGCGGATCGCGCCGCCGACCTCGCCGAGGAGCAGCCGCCGCTCACCGCCGAGGAGCTCGCCGCGGGGGCGGACGTCACCCGTGAGCTCCTCGAAAAGATGGGCCTGGAATCGGAAGTCGCGATCGATGGGCGTCCCGGGATGGAGGGCGTCGACATCGAGGGCGCCGACCTCGGAGTGCTCATCGGCCGCGGGGGCGAGAACCTCGTCGCGATCCAGCAGATCGTCTCCGCGATCGCTTCCCGGCGCCTCGGCCGGACAACGCATATCCCGGTCGACATCGAAGGCTATCGGCGCCGCCGTGAGGATGACCTCCGCGAGGTCGCACGCCGGGTCGCCGGCCGGGTGAAGACCACCGGGCAGGCCGTCACCCTGGAGCCGATGCTCGCGTACGAGCGGCGCGTCGTGCACCTTGCGGTGCAGGGGGACCCGGGGATCAAGACCGAGTCGGTCGGCATCGACCCGAATCGCCGGGTGATCATCAGCTCGACCGCACCGGGCGCCCGCGGACCAATGGCGTTCCGGCCTCCGCCGGCCGGCGGCTTCCGTCCGCGACCGCCCGGCTACGGCCCGCCACGCCGCCCGTTCGGCCCGCCACGGACTCGATAACCCCCGCGTCCTTGACCCTGCTTCCTTCGCTGCCGCTGCGCGGCTGGCTGCTCGGTCTTACCCCTGCTTCCTTCGCTGCCGCTGCGCAGCCGCTCCGGTCGCGGGGGCCGGTGGGGCTTCGGCCCCGGCGGAGCCGGGTCCGGGCCCGGGGTGCGTCGGTTGAGCCACCGGCCGACATGCGGCGGTTGTCGGGCCACGTACACTTGAGGGGTCCCGAAAGGGACCACGGGGATGCGTGGTTTCGACAGGGCAGGCGAACGCACCGCTGCGAGCCGAGGAACGCCGTTCCCCCTCGATAATCCGAACGGCAGCCAGATAACTGGCAACAACTCTTACGCTCTCGCTGCCTAGTCAGTGAGCGTTCT
>DATCNH010000082.1:0-4304 GCA_036565345.1 Candidatus Limnocylindria bacterium
TCGGCCAGTCCGTCCCCGGTCCCGGCGGGCTGCGGCGACCCAACGGTCGCGTCTCTCAGCCAGACCGGCCCCGGCTCGGCGACCGGTGCGGTGACGGCCGTTACGCCTCCGGCAGCGTCCTGCACCCCGCCAAGCGCCGCGGCCGCGGCACCGGGCACCACCGGCAGTGTCATGACGACCGGTGTCATCAGCGGCACGGCCCTCTCGAATTCGCAGAGCACGCAGGTCCTGACCGGCGGCGGCCAGGGATCGGCCGTCGCCGACAACCGCAGCCGCTCGACGCTCACCGAATCCGGGCTCGCGACCGGGGCGAGCGGTGCCGCGGATGCGACCGGCGCCGGCTCCGGCCCGGCAACGGCGACCGGGGTCGTCGCGCAGAACAAGGTGAGCGACACCGCCACGGTCGCGGTGACGGTCGGTGGCAAGAATGAAGCACCGGTCACGGTCACTTCGACGACCACGCGTTCGATCGTGAACGACGGAGCCGCCGACGCGCGGTCAGGTGCCAGCGCGCCGTCGGGAGCGACCGCGGCACCGCTCGCCGCACCGAGCGCCACGGTGGTCCCCAGCCCATCTGAGTCCGCCACGCCGTCAAACGCACCGGCCGCGACGGCCTCGCCGTCCGTCGCGGTCCTGAGCTCGGCGTCGACGCCGCCTTCGACCGCGTCGCCAAGCCTGCGCCCGACACTTGCCGACGACGTGACGCCGGTCCCCTCCCCGGTCGGGAGCGCCGGCGCTCCGAAGGCCGACACCGGAACGAGCACCGCGGCGCCGAGCTCGCCCTGCGCGGTCGGCCTCGCGAATGACACGACCACCCGGGGAAGCACGGCGCAGACGATCGCGTCCCCCGGCACCGCCAAGGACATCAGCGTCGACCAGCGGCAGTCGGCCACGATCGTGAACACCGGACGCGCCGGGCCCTCAGCCGGCCCGACCGGAGCCACCGGTGCGACGGGGCCGACCGCTGCGAGCGGAGCGACCGGGGCGACCGGACCGAATGGACCGAGCGTCGCGGGCCCGACCGCGCCGGCCTCGGCGGCTCCGGAGGGAAGCGGCGGCGCGGCCGCCGCCCGCGGCGTGGTCGCCGACAACGCCGTGAAGAACGACGCCACCGTCATCGTGAACATCGCAGGCAACAACCACGCCCCGATCAACGTCGTCGTCGAGACGGTCACGCGGATCGTGAACACCGGGACGGCGATCGCCGTCACCGGCGCCGAGCTCGTCGGTTCGGCCTGGCAGGCGCTCACCGGATCGGCCGGCGGGCATCGTGCCGAAGGCGCGGTCGTCTCGAACGACGTGCAGCTCGGATCGGATGTCACGCTTCGTGTCGCGGGGGACAATCGCACGCCTGTCCGGATCGTGGTCGAGATCGCGGCCTCATTGTGGAACCGCGGGCTCGCGCTGCTGGGCGGCAACGCGCCATCGGATGACAACACGACGGCGAACGCCACCGCGGGCACCGGTTCTGCCGCCGCGACCGGGCTCACCGCGCGCAACCGGATCAATCTTTGGGGCCGGGTGTTCGTCGAGATCCTGGGCGACAACTACGCCCCGATCGATATCAGCATCCGCCTGGTGAGCGACACGGTGAACACCGGATTCGCCCTGGCCCGGTCCGCCGCCGCATCCGCCCCCGAGGCCCCGGCACCGGCTGACCGGACCGCGCGGACGCAGTCCGGAGCGGCATCCTGCCTCGGGACGGCGACGATCGCCGTCGTCGGTAACATCCAGACCGCGACGGTCATGACCCCGAAGGACGAGAGCGCGAAACGGGCCGCGAACGCGTTCGCTGCCGCGGTGAAGAGCAGCTCGCTCGTCGGCTGCGCGTCCGGGTCCGCAGCGGGCCGGTCAATGAACGTTCTGTCCGGCGCGGTCGACGCCCAGGGGAGCGTGTCGCAGGTGCAGGTCGGCAGCGTCCAAAACGCCGACGCCTCGGCCGTCACGAAGCCGGCGGCACCGGCACCGGCGGACGACACGACCGCCGGCACCCGGCCGACCGGGGGCTCCGTGACGACGACACCCCGCGGGGCGGTGCGGCCGGTCGTCGAGATCTCCCAGCAGGCGCCGCACCGCCTCGCACGCCCGCCCTCCACGCCGGTCCGGCGCTCGGTCCGGATGTTCCGGCCGATCCAGCGGTATGGCTATTGGTACTACGAAGACGACCTGGTGGACGCCGCACCGCAGATCGAGGAGATGCCGCTACAGACCCTCAGCACCTCGGGTGAGCTGCCGGAGGCGGTCTCCACCGCCGCGGCGTCGGCACCGATCACTCAGCCTGCTGCGGACCTGGCACCGGTGGCCCTCGCCCTCATCGCGCTCGCGCTCCTCCTGCTGTCGAGGCTCGGGCTGCGGCGACTCGGACCGAAGGGGGCCGCACCGGTCCACGACTGAGGTCCACGACTGAGGCCCACGACCCGGGCCGGGCCGGTCCAGCACCGCCGCGGCGAGGGCGGTGCCGGGGTCATACGGGAAGTTGCCGGTTTCTCAACCGTTCCGCAACGGTGACGGAGATACTCAGGACATGATCCGAACGGGCGCCGGACCGGCCACCGGGGTGCTGCGCCCTGAACGCAGCCCGAGCGGTGCGGTGAGCGTCCTCATCATCGTCGCGGACGGGGTGCTTGCCGGGCCGCTGGCGACCGCCTTCGACGCGGCGGGAGCGCTCACGATCGTCGCACGAGACCCGGCGACCGCCCGGATCCGGTTCAATGCCGATCGCCCGGATGTGGTCGTGCTCGACCTGCAGCTTGGCGCCTGGAGCGGCTTCGATATCCTGCGTGAGCTTCGCGCCGCGGGGGATGTCCCGATCGTCGTGCTCACCGCCCGTGACAGCGACGACGATCGGACCCGGGCCCTGGGCATGGGTGCCGACGACTACGTGAGCAAGCCATTCGACGACCGCGAGCTGGTAGCGCGGGCGCTCGGGAGGTTGCGGCAGCCGGGCGCGGTCACGGCCCCGGCCATGGTGCCGCACATCGTCGCCGGCGGACTTGAGCTCGACGCGACGACCCACACCGTCACGCGCGACGGCCGACCCCTGAATCTCACGGTCACCGAATTCAAGCTGCTCCACCACCTCATGGCGAACGCGGGCCGGGTGGTCGAGACCGGGTCGCTCCTCCGCGACGTCTGGGAGCAGGGCGACCGGAAGGACCCGGACGTGCTCCGCGTGACGCTCCACCGCCTTCGCAAGAAGCTGGGCGAGCCGGCGCATTCCGAGATCATCCAGACCGTCCCCGGTGTGGGCATCCTGTTCAAGACCGCGGCGGACGCGACGCTCACGAAGAGCGAGCCGTGGTCGCCCGAGCCGCGGCAGCCTGTGCCCGAACGAGTGGCCATCGGTCCGATCGAGTTCGCCGATCGTGACCGGCTCCGGCTGCGCGGCGTCTCCGACCCGCAGCTCGAATCGCTGCTCTTCGCCATTCCCGCGGCCGCGCTCGAGGCATTCGAATCGGACCGGTTCGCCTCGACCTGGATCGTGCCGTTCGCCGCGGCGGGAACGTTCGATGCGATCGAGGCCGCTCGGTCCGCCGGACATGCCGTCGCCGCAGACGTCTCCGAGCGCCTCGCCGGTTCGCGCCCGAAGGTCGTCGTGACGCGACGCCAGTACGGGGCCACCCTGGTGGGATCGCCGAGTCCAGCCACCCGGCCGGAGGATGCACTCGCACCGACGGCCGCCGACGCGATCCTCGAGTCTCCGGTCCGGCCCGCGGCGGTGGCGCAGCTCCCCGCCGCGATGCCGACATCCGCGGTCACTCCGACACCCGCACCGCGGGCCGCGTCACAGCCGGCGACGGCGCAGGCGCCGGCGGCCGTACCGGTGATGGCGACGCCGGCGGCGAGCGCGATGGAGACGGCGCCGAGCGCGGATCGGGTCCGCGGACGGGAGACTCCGCTTCCGACAGTGGCGGTGGCGGCGCGCGCGCTGGCAGCGGCGACGTCGGCGCGCGCGGCCGGGGCGGTCCGGGGCGGATCGACGCGCGCCGCAGGCCTCGCGGCCGGCCTGCGGACGTCGACGCAGCTCGGCAGATCACGGGTGCGCTTGCCGTCGAGACCGCTCCCGCTCCGCCAAAGCCCGGCCGCGGTGCCCACGGACATCCCGGCGAAGGCGCGTGAGCAGCACGCGGACACAGCCGCACCCTCGCATCGGCGGCTCTCGACGCCCGCCCGCTCGATCGCCGTGTTGCTCTTCGTCTGCATGGCCGTCGCGCTCCTCAGCGTCGCCTTCCAGCCTCACCGTCCACGGTGACACGAACGCGACGCTCAGCGCGTTGACCTCCCCGACGCGGGTGATCGTGGAC
>DATCNH010000083.1:0-18446 GCA_036565345.1 Candidatus Limnocylindria bacterium
TGAACCGCCTTGTGTATCCGGGGCTACATCAATACAGTTTCGCGAATCCAGCAGGGTCGCCGGGCGCCGCGGGGCGGACGGCGTCGGATCCACTTGGGAGGGCAGCATGCGAGCAACCTGGCGAAGCGTTCTGGCGATCAGCGTCACCGGTGCCATCCTTGCGGCGGCCTGTGGTCAGCCGGCGGGGACCACCCCGGCGGCCTCCGGCGCAAGCAGCGCCAAGGCCTCGGCGGCGGGCAGCTTCAAGCGGGGTGACGGCGGCGAGCTCAAGATCCTCTATTGGCAGGCGCCGACGATCCTGAACCCGCACCAGGCCACCGGCACGAAGGACTCCGACGCGTCGCGTCTGGTCATCGAGCCGCTCGCGTCGTGGGGCCCGGACGCCAAGCCGATCGCGAACGCGCTCGCGGCGGAGATCCCGACGATCGAGAACGGTGGCGTGGCGAAGGACTTCACGACCGTCACCTGGAAGCTCCGGAGCGGGGTGAAGTGGTCCGACGGGACCGCCTTCACCGCGGATGACGTCGCGTTCACCTTCAAGTACATCGCCGACAAGGCGACCGCGGCCACCACCTCGAGCAACACCGAGGGCGTGGTGTCGGTCGTCGCGAAGGACCCGACCACCGTCGTGGTCACCTACAAGGAGCCGAACCCGAACTACTACCAGTGGGGCGTCGGCACCTGCTGCGGGATCCTCCAGAAGGCCCAGTTCGGCGACTACTCCGGGGCGAAGGCGAAGGACGCCCCCGGGAACCAGAAGCCGATCGGCACCGGACCGTACAAGGTGTCCGACTTCAAGGCCGGCGACGTCGTGTCCTACGTCGCGAACGAGAACTTCCGCGACCCGAACAAGCCGTTCTTCAAGACGGTGTCGTTCAAGGGTGGCGGCGATGCGACCTCGGCCGCCCGTGCGGTCTTCCAGACCGGCGACGTCGACTACGCCTGGAACCTCCAGGTGGAGGCGGCGGTGCTCAAGCCGATGATCGCGGCGAGCTCGACCGGCGAGATGATGAGCGTGTATGGCTCGAGCATCGAGCGTATCGCCGTCAACTTCTCCAACCCGGACCCTGCCCTTGGCGACAAGCGCGGCGAGCCGGACACCAAGCATCCATTCTTCAGCGATAAGAACGTCCGTCTCGCGCTGTCGATGGCCACCGACCGCAAGATCACCGCGCAGCAGCTCTACGGGGACGGCCTGACCGGCAAGCCCGGCTGCAACATCATCACCGGCGTGCCGGACCAGGAGTCGAAGAACACCGCCGACTTCTGCAACAAGTTCGACCCCGCCGCGGCCGCGAAGCTCCTCGACGACAATGGCTGGAAGCTGGCCGATGGCGTCCGTTCCAAGAACGGCGTAGCGCTCAAGGTCGTGTTCCAGACCACCGTGAACACCGTTCGTCAGAAGACCCAGGACATCATGAAGGCCAACTGGGAAAAGGCGGGCTTCAAGGTGGAGCTCAAGGCCGTCCCGGCCAGCGTGTTCTTCACGAACACCTCGCCCGACGGCGCGAACCACTTCTGGGCCGACCTCGAGATGTACACGAACAACAGCGACCCGGACCCGACCAGCTACCTCACCGGTTGGACGAGCGCCGAATCGGCGGCCAAGGCGAACAACTGGCAGAAGGGCAACTACAGCCGTTACCAGAACACCGAGTTCGACGGCATCATCGATCAGCTTCGCAAGGAGACCGACACCAAGAAGCGGAACGAGCTGATCATCAAGGCGAACGACATCCTCATCCAAGACGTCGTGATCATGCCCATCGTGACCCGCAGCCAGGTCACCAGCGGACGGGCCAAGACGCTCAAGGGCGTCGTCCCGACAGGCTGGGACTCGGAGATGTATCAGATCGCGGACTGGTACAAATAGCGACCGACAGGTGACCAAGACGGCAGATGGGAGTGCGGTGGCGAAGGCCACCGCACTCCCGCAGCCGGCTGTGCAGATGGGAGGCCGGTGACCGTGGGCCGATACATCACCCGACGCCTCCTCATCGCGATCCCGACGATCGCGGTCATCAGCTTCGTCATCTTCGCGATCCTGGCCCTCGCCCCCACCGACCCGCTCGCGCAGTTCGGCGCCGACCCCCGCGTTCCGCCCGAGGTCCGCGCAAATATCCGTCATGCCTTGGGCCTCGACGACCCGTGGCCGATCCGGTACGTGAAGTGGGTGACCTCGCTCGCGACGGGCAACTTCGGCTATTCGTTCATGAGCCATACCCCGGTCATCGGCCTGATCCTGGAGCGCCTACCGAACACGCTCGCGGTCGTCGGCGTCGCGTACGTCATCGGGGTGCTGCTCGCGGTCCCGATCGGGATGGTCTCGGCGGTGAAGCGCTACTCGATCTTCGACCACGTCGCCACCGCGTTCGCGTTTATCGGCTTCTCGGTGCCGACGTTCTTCACCGGCCTGCTCCTCATCCTGCTCTTCAGCATCAATCTGCACTGGTTCCCGTTCATTTACGACTCGCGACTCCAGATCACCGGTCTCGAGTCGTTCATCGCGCAGATCAAGCAATCGATCATGCCGATCACCGTGCTCGCGCTCTTCAATACCGCCACGATCGCCCGGTACACCCGCGCGGAGATGCTCGAGCATCTCCCCCTGGATTACGTGCGGACCGCCCGCTCGAAAGGCATCGCCGAGCGACTCGTCGTCGTCCGCCATGTCCTGCGCAACAGCCTCATTCCGGTCGTCACGCTCGTTGCCCTCGGCATCCCGGCGGTGTTCGGTGGCGCCATCGTGACCGAACAGATCTTCCGCGTTCCCGGGATCGGCGAGCTGCTCATCCGATCGATCGGTGATGGGGACACGCCGGTCGTGGCCGGGATCCTCCTGATCTTCGCCGTGCTCGTGGTGCTGTTCAATCTCGTGGCCGACGTCCTCTACGCGGTCCTCGACCCGCGGATCCAGTACTCCTGATGACCGCAGCATCGGATGCCGGCAAGCCGGGCCTGCTCATCGCGACGATGGCCGCGGCGGCTCGGCCGAGCCGGAGCCTCTGGCGCGACGCGTGGTGGCAGTATCGGCGCCACCGGCTCGCGATGGTGGCGCTGGTCACCCTCATCCTGCTCATCCTGTTCTCGCTGGTCGGGCCGTTCGTGTACCAGATGCCGACGAATGCGATCGACTTCACGAAGGCGCTCAACGGACCGTCGGCCGACCACCTGTTCGGGACGGATGATCTCGGGCGGGACATCCTCGCTCGAACGATGGTCGGCGGCCGGGTGTCGATCGCGGTGGGACTGGTCTCGGTCCTGCTCGCGATCACGCTCGGCATCACCATCGGCGCGCTTGCGGGATTCTTCAGCCGGCTCGACAACCCCCTCATGCGCTTTACCGATCTCTTCCTCTCGTTGCCGATCCTGCCCCTCCTGCTCGTGATCATCTATCTGTTCCGGGACACCCTCCGGGCCGCGTTCGGGCCGGAGGCCGGCGTCTTCATCATGATCGTGGGGGTGATCGGGGTGCTGAACTGGATGCCGGTCGCGCGGCTGGTACGGGCGTCCTTCCTGTCGCTCAAGCAAAAGGAGTTCGTCGAGGCTGCCCGCGCGACCGGGACCAAGGACGGCCGGATCATCCTTCGCCATATCCTCCCGAACGTCCTGAGCCCGGTTCTGGTGGCAGCCACGATCGGCGTTGGAAGCGCCATCCTCACCGAATCGACCCTCTCGTTCCTCGGACTGGGCTTCCCGAGCGACGTGCCGACCTGGGGCCGGCTGCTCTTCGACGCCAAGGATTACCTCGACAGCGCGCCGCACTGGGCGATCTTTCCCGGCTCCCTCATCTTTCTCACGGTGCTCTCGATCAACTTCATCGGCGACGGTCTCCGGGACGCCCTGGACCCGCGCAAGACCTCCTAGCCGACCGCCCGAGCCGCACGCATCCAAACCTGCCCGGCGTTCGTATCGCCTCCATACAGCAGGCCCAAGCCTGCGCTGGAGGGAACCATGAAGCGTGTCCTAGGTGCGCTCGCAGCAGCCGGTCTCCTGGCCGCCGCCTGCGGCGGCAGCGGAAGCGGCACCGCCCCCAAGGCAGCGGCCACGACGGCGGCACCGACGCCCCAGACGGTCTATGTGTTCTCCGCGGATCTGTCCGGTGCGAACGAGAATCCCGCGATCGCCGACGCCGAGGCGAGCGGCAGCGGCACGTCGACCGTCACCCTGACGACGACGAAGGACTCCGCCGGCAAGATCACCGCCGCCACGGCGAAGTTCGTGATCGTGCTCAAGGGCTTCCCGGCCACTACCAACATCACGATCTCGCACATCCACAAGGGCGATGCGAAGACGAATGGCCCGGTCGTTGTCGATTCGGGCATGAAGGCGGCTGAGCCGATCGCCCTCACGACCGGCGGGACCACCATCACGAAGGACAATCTCACGGTGGCCCCGGACCTGGCGACCGACATCATCGCCAACCCCGGCAACTACTACTACAACGTGCATTCGCAGGTCCACCCGCCGGGCGTGGTCCGTGGGCAGCTCAAGGCAAAGGGCTAACCCACCGAGTGGGTCGGGGGCGCGGCGTTCGGCTCGGCCGGATGCTGCGCCCCGGTCGCGTCCGCAGGTAGGCTTCCGCGATGCCGGTGCTCGAGATCCTCTTCGGTCTTGCGCTGATCGCCTGGGTCCTGAACGACGTGTTCAACACCGTCATCCTTCCGCGGCCGTCGCCGGCGCGCTACCGGCCGGCCGTCCTGCTGACGCGATCCAGCTGGCGACTGTGGCGTGCCTACGCCGACCGGTCGCGGACGGCGGAGCAGCGGGAGAAGCGGCTCGGGGTGTTCGCCCCGGCCATCGTGATGATCCTGTTGGGTGTCTGGATCGCCCTCCTCATCGCCGGCTTCGGGCTGCTCCTCGAGGCCCTCTCGCCCCAGATCCGCCCGGTGCTTCCCGGTCTTGGGACCGCGCTCTATCTCGCCGCGATCTCCCTGCTCACCATCGGCTACGGGGACTTTGTGCCGGTCGAGGCGCCCGCCCGCCTCGTTGCGGTCTCTGCGGGCGGCGTCGGCCTCGGGATCGTCGCGCTCACCATCACCTATCTGTTCTCCCTCTACGGGAATTTCCAGCGCCGTGAGCTGCTCGTCGTGACCCTCGACGCCCGGGCGGGCGCTCCGCCCTCCGGAGTCGTGCTCTTGGAGACCTGCGCGCGCTATCACGAGGCCGACGAGCTCCGGCGGGTCTTCTCCGATTGGGAGCGCTGGTCCGCCTCGGTGCTCGAAAGCCACCTTGCGTATCCGATCCTGCTGTTCTTCCGTTCGACGCACGACCACGAATCCTGGGTCTCCGCCATCGGAGCGGTCCTGGATGCGTCGACCCTCGTGCTCACCACGATCGAGGGCGGCCCGTCAGGCGCCGCCTGGGTCATGCACGGGATCGGGGTGCACCTGGTCGACGATGTCGCGCGGTTCTTCCATTCGACCGGGCCGGGAGCGGTGGGGGTCGAACGCTCGGAGTTCGATGAGGCGCGGCGTCGGCTTGGCAGCGCCGGCTACACCCTGACCCTGGACGCCGACGCATCGTGGGTGGCGTTCGAGCGTCGGCGGAGCGCGTATGCCGAACGGCTGAACGCACTGGCCACGTATCTCGCCGTCCCGCCGGCCCAGTGGATCGGCGATCGGAGCGAGATCCGGCACTGAGCCACCCGCCGGAGCGGCCCCTCGACCAGGTCGGTCGATGCCGTGCCCGATGCGGTGCCGCGTCCGCCGTCGGCGCACAATACCGACCGATGCAGGATGGCGCGCTCCGCCGGATCCTCGTTGTGGATGACGACGACGGCATTCGCGAGCTTGTGGTCACGGCGCTTGCCGAGGAGGGGTACGCGGTCCGCTCGGCCGGCGACGGTGAAGAGGCACTCGCGGTCCTCGACCAGTACGACGCGCAGCTCATCCTTCTCGACATGCGTATGCCGGTGATGGACGGCTGGCAGTTCGCCAAAAGCTATCGCGAGCGGCCGGGCCACCACGCCCCGATCGTGATCTGCACCGCCGCGCTCGATGTCCGGCGGGATGCCCGGGAGATCGGCGCCGACGGCTTTCTGGGGAAGCCATTCCAGCTCGACGAGCTTTTAGACCTGGTGGACACCCACACCCGACCGTTCTGAGGTCGCCCCGGCAGGGTGGCACGCACCTTGCCGGTCCCTCTTCCGCAAGGAGGTGCCCCGATGCTTTGGACGATCGTCGTCGTTCTTCTGATCCTGTGGGCGCTCGGGCTGGTCGCGTTGCCCGGGACGGCGCTCATCCACCTGTTGCTGGTGATCGCGCTCATCGTGATCGTGTTCCAGCTGCTCAGCGGCCGGCGCGCCGTCTAGGCGCACGGCCCATCGATCGACCCGAGAGGACAGGGTGGCCGTCGGCCGCCCTGTCCTCTTCTCGTTCTTGCTCTTTTGTCCCTCGTCGCGCTTGACCGGCGGCCGGCGGACGGAGTATCGTCCGGCGGTCGCCGCGTCCGGCGAACTTCAGCGAAGGGGCGTGCCACGTTGTTGGATCTCATCCTCACCCGCGTCGCCGACCGGGCCTTCCCGGCCGACCGCACGCCCATGACCGGATCGCACTAGACCCCCGAAGCTCGCGCCGCTGATCCGGACCGTGGGCCTCCAGCCCGCGGTCTTTTGTTCTCTGGAGCGGATCACCGCTCGAAGACCCGGGCTCCGATACCGCGAAAGGAGCCTGCCGTGGCCACCGCGACGAGCGATCCCCTGCTGACCACCGCCCCGCTGCCGCCGCCGCCCGCGCTCGCGGCGGAGCGGGTGGTGAAGTGGTTCCGCGCCTCCGGAAAGAACGTCCGCGCGGTCGACGGCGTCTCGCTCAACGTGCCGCGAGGCGAGATCTACGCCCTGCTCGGCGCGAACGGCTCGGGGAAGTCCACGCTGATCCGGGTGTTCTCGACACTACTCGAGGCCGATGAGGGTGCGGTGAGGGTGTTCGGTCTCGATATCCGGACAGACGAGCTTGCGGTGAAGCGACTCATCAACCGCGTGTCGGTGGAGGCCTCGTTCTTCAAGAAGCTCTCGGCTCTCGAGAACCTGAGCTACGCCGCTCGCCTGTACGGGATCCCCTCGGGCGAGGGAGGGCGGCGCTCGCGCGAGATCCTCCGCCGCCTTGGCATCGCCGATGACCGGCAGACCGAGCCCCTGGAGAAGCTGTCCCGCGGTATGCAGCAGAAGGTCGCGATCGCGCGCGCGTTCCTCACCGCTCCCTCACTGCTCCTGCTCGACGAGCCGACGACCGGACTTGATGTTCGGAGCAAGCGCGAGGTCCAGACCTTCGTGCGCGATCTGCGCGACGAACACGACGCCACGATCCTCCTCACCACGCACGACCTCGACGAGGCCGAGCGTCTCGCGGACCGCGTGGGCATCCTTCACGGCGGGAGGCTGGTGGCCGAGGGCACCACGGCCGAGCTTGCCGCGCGCTTCGGCGCGCGCGGGACGCTCGAGGACGTGTTCATGACCATCACTGGTCGCCGGATCGAGGACGCGGACGACCCGGGTGGTGCGAACCGCCCGGCCTGACGGGAAGGAACGGAGGGAACCGGTGATCGCGGAATTTGGCGTACAGGCCCGGCTGGCCTTTGCTTTTGTCGAGCGTGAGGTCGCGCTGATGAAGCGCTACTGGCTGTGGGAGCTCGTCTGGGTCATCTACGGCATCGTCACCTCCCTGTCGGTGGCCTACATCGGGTTGGCCGCACCGATCATCTCGGGCAACGCGACCGACCCGGTGCAGACCGGCCGGTTCGTCCTGTACCTGCTCGTCGGGACGATCGCCTGGCGGTTCATGGGCCTGGTCTTCGAGAACATCGCCGAGATCATCGCCTGGGAACGCTGGGAGGGCACGATCGAGTACACCTTCATGGCGCCGGTCCCCCGGCTCACGCATCTCGCAGGCATGGCCGCCGGTACGATCGTGCGGGCCCTGGTCTTCAGCGTCACGACGCTGTTCGCGGTCATGCTCTTTGTGCCGGTGGATCTCTCGCGAGCGAATGCATCCTCGGCGCTCGTCATGCTCGGCGTCGGCACGATCGCATTCATGGGCCTTGGGATCGCCTCGGCAGTGTTCCCGATGCTCTGGACCGAGAAGGGCCTGCAGATGGCCTACATCGTCCAAGCCGTCGTCCTGCTGGTCTCTGGGGTGTACTACCCGACGACCGTGCTCCCCGGCTGGCTGCAGGCGCTCTCGGTCATCTCGCCGGCGACCTACGTCATCGAGGGCATGCGGCGTGCGCTCCTCGACGGGACCGATCTCGCCGCGCTCATGCCGCAGGTCTGGCCGGCGCTGCTGGCGGGCGTCGTCTCCATCCCGCTCGGGCTCCGGGCCTTCGTCGCGGCCGAGCGCTATGCCAAGCGGACCGGACGCCTCAAGCGAAGCGGATAGTGGCCAGCCCGGTCGGCCCGCGACCGCTGGTCTTGTGGCGCCGATCCACAGACGGGCCGCGACCCGGCGGACGTTAGCATCCGGTCCATGGGCTCTCGCGCCGCGCGCGCATTCACTTCCGTGGCATCGTGATCAGCCCCGCCGAGACCGTGACGGCCGGCGCGGATCGGGAGGCCGCCCTCCGCGAGCTGAAGATGCTTCAGCGCGAGCACAGTGTGGACACGACGGGTCGCTTGCGGGCGGCCGTGCTTGGGGCGAACGATGGCCTGGTGTCGAACGTCAGCCTGGTCATGGGAATGGCCGGCGCCGCGCCCGCACCGGGCGTCGTCCTGCTCGCGGGTCTGGCCGGCGTGGTCGCGGGGGCCCTTTCGATGGCCCTCGGGGAGTACGTCTCGGTCCGTGTGCAGCGCGAGTCCTTCGAGTCGCTCATCGCGGTGGAGAAGCGCGAGATCGCACTGCACCCTGAACACGAGCAGCACGAGATCACAGTCATCTATCGCGCGAAGGGCATCCCCCGGCCGGATGCCGAGCGGATCGCCGCGCACGTCATGCAGGATCCGGAGGTCGCCCTCGATCTCATGGCACGCGAGGAGCTCGGGCTGAATCCCGACGAGCTGGGCTCGCCCATCGCGGTCGCCTTCAGCTCGATGGCCGCGTTCGGTTCGGGTGCCATCGTGCCGGTGCTTCCGTTTTTGTTCCTTCCGGTGGCCACCGCGGCGCCGGTCGCGGCGCTGCTCACGGTGGTCGCGCTCCTGCTCACCGGCGGATACACCGCGCGCATGATCGGCCGGCCGCCGCTGCGCGGAGCGCTGCGGCTCGCCCTCCTGGGGGGGGCGGCGGCGCTCATCACCTTTGTCGCGGGCCGGATCGCGGGGGCCATCGCCGCGTCCGCCTGAGGCCCGAGCTCGGCCGCCCAGCCTGATCCTCCGGTGCGGAGCGCTCCGGCTCAGGGCAGCGGCAAACGCACGATGAAGGTACTCCCGTCGGGCGAGCTCGATTCGAGGTCGAGCTGCCCGCCGTGCAGCTCGACGATCCGGCGGCTGAGGTGCAGGCCGAGGCCGGTGCCCGGCAGCTGTGCGGTATTCGACGTCCGGAAAAATGGTTCGAACAGGCTCGGCCGCTCATCCGCGGGGATCCCAATCCCGGAATCGGTCACCCTGATCACGGCGTCGTCGGCCTCGTGCGAAACGTGCACCTCGACCGGCCGAGCGGCGCTGTATTTCCGGGCGTTGTGCAGGAGGTTGTAGATGACCTGGCCGAGCCGGACGGCATCGGCGTCGACCCACACCGGCTCCTGCGGTCTGCGCAGGGCCACCGCCGTCGGGCCATCATCGGTGTCGAACCGTTCGATGCTCTCGGCGACGAGCGCCCCGAGGTCCAGGCGCGCCGGCTGGATCACGAACTTCGCGGCGTCGAGGCGCGAGACCTCGAGCAGGTCATCGACCAGGCGCACCATCTGCGTCAGGTGCCGCATCGCCCCGTCCAGTGATGCCGCGGCGCGGGCGGTATCCCCGCGGCGCAGATGTCGCTGGGCGAGCTGGAGGTTTCCCGAGAGCGCGGTGATGGGCGTCTTGATCTCATGGCTCGCCATCGCGAAGAACTGCGTGCGCTGACGTTCCAGGTCGCGCGCGGTCCGGACCGCCGCCCGATCGCTCGTGTCACGGACGATCGCGACGAGGAAGCGGTCGCTCTGCTCCACCCGCCCGAGGGTGAGCTCGACCGGGAACTCATGACCATCGGCGTGGACCGCGCTCACCTCCACCGGCCTTCCGGAATCGACGATCGGGCCGCGACGGCGCGCGCGGTATCGCGCGATGCCCTGCTCATGCATCGGTCGCAAGCCGGGTGCGACGATGAGCGACAGGGATTGGCCGATCGCCTAGGCTGCGGAGTGCCCGAACATCGCCTCGGCCGCGGGGTTCCACAGCACGATCGACCCATCCTCGGCATCGCCAACGAGGACCGCATCCCGGACGCTGCCGAACAGCCGTCCGATGCCGAAGCGTGCCGGATCGACGGGCGTCACCTCCTCGCGCACGCCGGCATTGTCCACCTTTCGCGGCGCGGTCCTAGGCTTGGGCCGGTGATGCTCCCGCCCGCACCGCCCGCGCCACGCGGCCGCGCGATCGACACCCTGCACGGCGAAGTGATCGTCGATCCCTATCGCCCGCTTGAGGACGGCGCGGCAGCGGTGACCCGCGCCTGGAGCGAAGCGCAGAACGTGCGGACGCGGCAGGTCCTCGACGACCTGCCTGACCATCGGGCGATCCAAAGTCGGCTCGCCGAGCTCATGAGCGTCGGCCTGCTGGGCGTGCCCCGGCCGTTCGAAGCTCGCATCTTCTTCACGGCCCGCCGGGCCGACGAGCGCCAAAGCGTCCTGCATGTGCGGACCGGCCCGGTCGACCGGGCGCTCGTGGATCCGAACACGATGGATGCCCGGGGCCTCGTGTCTCTTGACTGGTGGTATCCCTCAGGGGATGGGACCACGGTGGCGTACGGCCTGTCCCGGGGCGGAGACGAACAGTCGACGCTGCATCTTATCCGCGTCGAGACCGGCGGTGTCGTCGACGCGCCGATCCCGCACACGCCGAGGGCACAGGTCGCCTGGGTGCCGGGAGGCTTCTACTACACGGTGAATCCCGTACCGGGCACGGTCCCGCCCGGCGACGAGCACTATCACCGCCGGATCCGCTATCACCGGCTCGGGACCGATCCGGCGGACGATCCTCTCGTCTTCGGCGAGGGGCGGCCGAAGGATGAGATCCTTTCGGCAGACACCGATCCAGGTGGACGATGGGTCCTCTTCTCGGCCCATCGCGGGTGGGTGAGCAACGATCTGTATCTCCTCGACCGGACCGCGGACGATGGGCCGCGTACCGTGCTCGAAGGGGCCGATGCCCTCGCCACCGGCACCATCCTGAACGGGCGGGTCTGGCTCCGTACGAATCTGGACAGCCCGAACTACCGCATCGTCGCGGTCGATCCGGCCGCACCGGACCGGGCACGCTGGCGTACCGTCGTGCCCGAGAGCGACCACGTGATCGAGTCGTTCGCCGTGACCCGTCGGCACCTCATCGTCCACACGCTGGAGCGGGCCACTTCGCGGCTGACGGTCTGGGGCCAGGACGGTCAGCGGATCCGTGCCGTGCCCCTTCCCGGCTCCGTCACGATCACCGGGCCGGTGGCCGAGCCCGACGGCGAGCGGTTCGGCTTCACCGTCGAATCCTTCGCCCGACCCGCGATCGCGCAGGTCGCGGCCGCGGAAGAGGGCGATCCCACGACCGTGGCCGCGCTGCCGGCCCCGGTCGGCCTCGACCCGGATACCATCGTCGTCGAGCAGGAGCGTTATCGCTCACGCGATGGCACCGTCGTGACGATGTTCCTCATCCACCACCGCGACACGCGTCCGACCGGCGCGATCCCGACCGTGCTCACCGGCTATGGCGGCTTCAACATCTCTCGCACCCCGCTCTATTCCGCAGGCATCGTGCTCTGGGCCGAGCGGGGCGGCTTGGTCGCGCTGCCGAATCTGCGTGGCGGCGGCGAATACGGCGAGCGCTGGCACCGTGCCGGGATGCTCGCGGGCAAGCAGAACGTGTTCGACGACTTCCACGCCGCAGGCGAGGCGCTCATCTCCGGTGGCTGGACCACCCCGGCCCACCTCGGCTGTAGCGGCGGGAGCAACGGGGGGCTGCTCGTCGGTGCGGCACTCACCCAGCGCCCGGATCTGTTCGCCGCGGCGGTCTGCGCCGTGCCGCTGCTCGACATGCTCCGCTATCAGCACTTCCTCATCGCGCGGTTCTGGATCGCCGAATACGGATCGGCCGAGGATCCGCTGCAGTACCGCTGGCTGCGCGCGTACTCCCCGTACCACCAGCTGCGTGCGGGGGTCCGGTATCCCGCGGTCTTGCTCACGACCGCCGAGGGCGACAGCCGGGTCGATCCCGGCCACGCACGGAAGATGGGTGCGCTGCTGCAGGAGCTGCAGTCCGGCGATCCTGAAGCGGTCACCCTCGTGCGCATCGACGCGGACGCCGGCCACGGCGTCGGCAAGCCGCTTGATCTCCAGACGAGGGACCTCGCCGACCAATACGCCTTCTTCGGCTGGCGGCTAAAATGACCACTTGGGGATGAATGTCCTGCGGTTCTTGCGTGAGCAGGCGAAAGGCTATGACTGCAATGTCTGCGGGCAGAACCATTCGCGGTCGGACATCCGCGTGCTGGGGAAACTGGAGTCGGCCTGGATCGTCCGCGTCACCTGCGCGAAATGCCAGACCTCGTTCAAGCTTCTGGTCGTCGTCGACGACGATCGCGCCGCGGCGAGTCCGGTGAAGGAATCCGGACACGGAACGCCGCCAGCCCATTCGACGTCGCCAGTCGTCTCGGTCGACGAGGTCCTGGACGCGCACGAGTTCTTTCAGAGCTGGGATGGCACCGTGAGCACCATCCTCGCTCCGAATGGGGGAGCCGCGGCCGATCCGCGCGCCGCCCCGGACCTGCGGTCCGAGGTGGGACCGGCCACCCGGCCGGACGTCGCATCCGAGCCGGAGGCCTAGCCGTGGCGAAGCAGAACGCGGTCATCACCGGCTGGGGCTTCTACGCGCCGCCGCGGGTCGTCACCAACGATGACCTGGCGAAGTTCGTAGACACCAACGACGCCTGGATCAGCGATCGCACGGGGATCAAGCAGCGGCACTTCGTCGCGGACGGCGAGAACACCTCGTCGATGTCGATCCGCGCGGGCCGCGCCGCCCTGGAGAAGGCCCGCCTCCGTCCGCAGGAGCTGGATCTGGTCATCGTCGCGACGTGCTCGCCGGATTACCTGTTCCCGGCGACGGCCTGCATGGTCCAGACCGCCCTGGGCGCGGACAAGGCCGGGGCGTTCGATGTCGAGGCGGCCTGCACCGGCTTTGTCTCGGCCCTCGCGATCGCCCGCGGCCTCATCGTGTCCGGCGTCCATCAGAACGCCCTGGTCATCGGCGCGGAGACGCTTTCGCGCCTCCTGAACTGGCACGACCGCACCACCTGCGTCCTCTTTGGCGACGGCGCGGGCGCGGTCGTCGTCGAGGCGTCGAACGCGTCAGTGGGCATCGAATCGACGGTGCTCCACGGCGACGGCTCGAAGGGCGAGCTCCTCATGGTCCGCGGCGGCGGCACCCGGCACCCCGCGACCGCCCAGACGGTGGAGCAGGGAATGCACTTCATCTCGATGCAGGGCGGCGAAGTCTTCAAGCTCGCGGTGAAGTCGATGGCCGACGCCGCCGAGGAGGCGATCGCCGACGCGGGGCTGACCCTCCAGGACATCGCGATCTGCATCCCGCACCAGGCGAACATCCGGATCATCGAGGGCGTGGCGAAGCGGCTTCATTACCCGATGGAAAAGGTGTTCGTGAACATCCAGAACTACGGGAACACCTCCGCCGCGTCCATCCCGATCGCGCTGAGCGAGGCCGCGGCATCCGGCCGACTCCGTCGAGGCGACAAGGTCCTCCTCGTCGCATTCGGCGGCGGCTTCACCTGGGGCGCATCCGTCCTCGAATGGTTCGGCGAGCACGAGGCCGGCCGCCCGAAATCGATCATCGATCGGGCCCAGCGACGCGTCGAGGATCTCGTCGATCGGGTTCGGCCGATCTAGGGTCGCGCCGTCGGGCGCAGCGGCCTCGCCGCGCGTCCGATTGAATAGAACGCGCATTCGATAGCGGTCTCAGTCGGGTGTCCTCCTATTTTTTTGGGTCCGCATCACTTGACACTCACCTCGTGTGGAGTGAAAGTACGATCTCGTGGTGATTAGTGGGGACCAGTGGGGAACCAACTGGGCCCGGATGCGGAAGGCAAGTTGGAAACGTTCTTTGCCGGCGAATTCGCCCACACGCTGGACGAAAAGGGTCGGCTCGCGATCCCCGCAAAGTTCCGTCCCCGCTTCAGGGAAGGAGCGGTCGTGACGCGCTGGATGGGGGAGTGCCTCGCCATCTTCCCGGCCTCGGAGTGGGAGGCGATCAACGCCGAGATCCGCACCCGACCCCGCACCGATCCGGTGGTCCAGCAGTTCGTGCACTTCATCGTCGCCGGCGCCCACGACGCCGATCCGGATTCCCAGGGGCGCCTGACCGTCCCGGCACACCTGCGGCAGTACGCCGGCCTCCGGACCGATGCGCTCGTCATCGGCGCATCGCGCAACCTGGAGATCTGGGATCCGACCCGCTGGCACACGCGTCTGGCGCAAGTCGAAGGCTCCATCGGCGAGAGCCTCGCCACCCTTGGCATTTAGTGGGGCGGACGATGCGGCAGGCGTCGGCAAGGCCCATGAGCCGGTTCTTCTGGCCGAGGTACTCACCGGGCTTGCTCCCGGCGAAGGTGGCCGCTTCCTCGACGGCACGGTCGGCGGTGGCGGGCACGCTGCCGCGATCCTTGACCGGACCGCGCCGTCTGGTCGGCTTCTCGGGCTCGACGTCGACCCTGCGGCTCTCCAGGTCGCGAGACGGGAGCTGGACCGCTTCGGCGGTCGCGCCGTCCTCGTCCACGCGAACTTCGCGGTTTGCGACGCCGTCGCCAGCGCGCATGGCTTCAGAGACCTCGACGGTGTCCTCCTCGATCTCGGGCTCTCCTCGATCCAGCTCGCCGACGCGAGCCGCGGCTTCAGCTTCCGGTCTGACGGACCGCTCGACATGCGCGCCGATCCCGGCAGCGCACTCACGGCGGAGCAGGTCGTGAACACCTGGGACGAGGGCGAGCTGCGTCGTATCTTCGCGGAGCTCGGCGAGGAGCCGGAGGCCGCCCGCGTGGCCGCCGCGATCGTGCGCCGGCGGGCTCAGGCTCCCTTCCTCACCGCCGACGACCTCGGCCGCTTCGTCTACGGCGTAAAGGCCGGCCGGACCGGCGGCCGAGCCCGAGCCGGCAAGATCGATCCGGCGACCCGGGTCTTCCAGGCCATCCGCATGACCGTCAACGATGAGCTCGCGAACCTCGCGCGCGGGCTCGCCGCCGCCGCCTCGCTCCTGCGTCCCGGTGGCCGCCTCGCGGTCATCTCGTTCCACTCGCTCGAGGACCGGGCGGTGAAGCAGTTCATCGCCCGCGAGTCGCGCGACTGCGTCTGTCCTCCCCACCTCCCCACCTGCGTCTGCGGGCATCGCGCGGGTCTGCGCGTCGTCTCTCGTCGGCCGCTCATGGCGGCTGCCGCGGAGACGGCGCGCAACCCGCGTGCCCGCAGCGCAAAGCTCCGCGTCGCCGAGAAGCTTGCCTCATGATCGCCTCCCAGGCGATCCGGACCATCCCGGCACGCCCGCCTGCGGTGCGGCGGGGCGCGCATGCCGTCCGACGGCGACCCGCCGTGACCGCGCGATCCGCCGCACCGACGAAGCGGCGCCATGCCGCACGCGCAGCCAGCGCGGCGAGCTGGGACCTACGCCTTTTCGCGGCCGCCGCCGCCGCGATCATCCTTGGCTTCCTGCTCGCGGTCCTCTATCTCTCGCAGGCCACCGCCGTCTCGGCGACCGGTTACGAGGCCCAGCGGCTTACCGCGACCCGCGACGAGCTGAGCCGCCAGAACGCGCTCCTTGAAGTCCAGATCGCCAAGCTCGACTCTCCGGCGCGCATCGCTGCCGGGGCTGCACGCCTCGGCATGACTCGCGCGAGCTACGTCCCCGTGATCGCCGCCGCCCCGCCCAGTGCGGCCACCCGCTAGCGACCGACCTCGCGACCCCCGCGCGCGACCAGCGATCCCTGGCCACCGATGGCGTGGCGGCGGTACCGGCGGAAGTGGCGCGATGCGTTGCATTGCGTTGGAGGAAGGGTGCAGGTCTCTCACTGGCGGCTGCGCGTCCTGTTCACCTTCTTCGCGATCGCGTCGCTCGTCCTCGCCGGTCGCCTGGTGTACTGGCAGACGGCCGGCCGGGCCCATCTCCTCGCGGGCGCCACCGATCAGGTGCGCAGCGACCTCGTGGTGGCCGCTCAGCGCGGGATCATCCGTGACCGGAACGGCGCGCTCCTTGCCACGACCGTGCAGCTGCGATCGCTCTATGCGATCCCGGCGCAAGTCCCCGATCACGCCGCGGCCGCACGCTCGCTCGCCGTCCTCCTGGGGCGGGCCCCCGGCCCGCTGCAGGCGGCGCTCGATTCAAAGGCCGATTGGCTCTACCTGCAGCGGCGGCTGCCCGAGCCGGCCGCGACGGCGATCGCCGCGCTCGGCATTCCCGGGCTGGGCTTCGAGACGGAGCCCAAGCGGGTCTACCCGAACGACACGATCGCTGCGCAGATGCTCGGGTTCGTCAACGATGACGGAGCCGGCGTCTACGGCATCGAGGGGCGGTACGACGCGGCCCTCCGCGGCGTCGATGGCCGGCTCGTCGTGGACCGCGACCCGGCCAACCGCGAGCTCGCGCTCGGGGTCCGTCAGGCGGTGGCGGCGAAGCCGGGCATTGACCTCACGCTCACCATCGATCTGGTCGCGCAGACCGCCGCGGATCGCGAGCTCGCCGCAGCGATGGCGAAGGAGAAAGCGACCGGCGGGACGATCGTCGTCATGGATCCGCGCGACGGGGCGATCCTCGCCCTGGCCTCGGCACCTTCGTTCGACCCGGCCCGAGTCCGCGTTGCCGACCCGGAGGCCCTGCGGGACCGCGCGATCGGCTGGACCTATGAGCCGGGCTCCACGATGAAGGCCTTCACCATCGCCGGAGCGCTCGAGGAGCGTCTGGTGAAGCCGACCGACACCTACAACGACGTGGGCTACGCGATCGTCGGCGGACGCCGCTTGAACAACGCGCTCGGGAAGGCCTATGGGGCGACGAGCGTCACGCAGATCCTTGAGCGCTCGCTCAACGCCGGTGCCGCCTGGGTCGGGCAGAAGCTCGGAGCCCAGAAGCTCGACGACTATCTCCACGCCTTTGGGTTCGGAGCGCTCACCGGGGTCGACCTCGCCGGCGAGGTGAACGGGACGATCCGCCCGCTCGCCGAGTGGTATCCGGTCGACCTTGGCACCGCGTCGTTCGGACAGGGGCTGTCGGTGACGCCGCTTCAGCTCGCCGCCGCGTACTCCGCCCTCGCGAACGGCGGGACCCTCTATCGCCCGTACGTGGTGGCCAGTCGGCGCGATGCGGACGGGGAGCACCGCACCGCGCCGACGGCCATCCGACGGGTCGTCTCGCCGGAGACCGCGGCGACGGTCCGCGGGATGCTCGTCTCCACCGTGGACAACGGCATCGCCCGCAACGCCGCGATCCCCGGATTCGGCGTCGGCGGAAAGACCGGTACCGCGCAGATCGCGAGCGCCGACGGCCGGTACGTCGATGACGCGTACATCAGCTCGTTCGCGGGCTTCCTGCCCGCCGACGAGCCGCAGTTCGTCACGGTCATCGTCCTCGAGCGGCCCGAGTCGAGACTGCTAGGCACGGTCACCGCGACGGCGATGTTCAAGGGCGTCGCGCAGGACCTGCTCCGCTACGCCCGCATCCAGCCCGACCGCAAGCCCTGACGTTCGTGTCCCGCGTCGCAACGCGCTTGTCGCTCCATCGGCCCGGCACCGCCGATGCCTGGGTCGCCTTCGTCCGTGCACTCGGTCACGCATCTCCGGATGCGTTCCCTCGCGTGCTCCTCGGCTCCTTGGCCTCGGCGGCCCGGGCCGCGGATCGCCGAGCCCGTTGCGACGCGGGACACTAGCATCAGGACGGTGTTCACGCTCGAACAGCTCGTGGCCGCGAGCGGTGGGCGCGTCGTGCGCGGCGCGGTCGATCCGGGGACCGGCTTCCCGGGCGGCACGAACGACAGCCGGGACATCCGGCCGGGCGAGGTCTTCTTCGCTCTCTCCGACCAGCGTGACGGGCACGCGTTCGTGGCGGCCGCGTTCGCGAAGGGCGCCGCTGCGGCGGTGGTCGAGCGCGTGCCGGAGGACACGCCGGACGATGCGCTCCTCGTCCAGGTCGGGAGCGTGCCGCACGCGCTGCGCCGCCTGGCCGAGGCGCTGCGCGCGGCGCATCCGATCCCGATGGTCGGAATCACCGGGAGCATGGGCAAGACGACGACGAAGGACGTGCTTGCCGCCGTCCTCGGAGCCCGCTACTGCGTCCTGCGGACCGC
>DATCNH010000084.1:0-55941 GCA_036565345.1 Candidatus Limnocylindria bacterium
TAGCCGCAAGACTGCAGCGCGGGGAACGAGTCGGCGTTGAAGTCGCCCGAGGGATATGCGAAGTGGCGCACGTCGGTGCCCGTCCAGTCGGAGAGGTACTGGCGTGCGGTGCACATCTGGTAGCGCTGCGTCGCGTAGGACGTGTTCATGCTGATGTGGTCCATCGCGTGCGATTCCACGTCCATGCCCGCATCGGCGAGCGCGCGGACCTGGTCGCGGGTGATGTACCCGCTCGTGCCGACCCTGTTCACGGTGACGAAGAACACGCCGACGAAGTTGTACTTCTTCAGCAACGGCAGGACGACCGAGTAGGCGTCGGCGTAGCCGTCGTCGAAGGTGAGCATCACCGGCTTCGCCGGGAGCGGCGCCGTCTGATCGAGGCTCCACCAGAGGTCGCGCGTGGTGATCCCGTTGTAGCCCTGGTCGCGGAGGTACCGGAGGTGCTCCTCGAAGTCGGTCGGGCTCACGGTGAGGCTGCGGCGCATCGACATGTTCGGATCGGTCGCCGGCAGCCAGGAGACGTAGTGATACATGAGCGACGGCACCCGGATCTGCCGTGTGCCGTCGGCGAGCACCGCCGGGGCGTAGGTACGCGGCGGCGGTGGCGGAGGAGGCGGCGGGACGACCGGCGCGGGAAGCTGCGGGACGTGATCGTCATCCGCCTTCACCGTGACGTACCAGAACACGCCGTAGTCGTCGAGCCACTGCTGGCCTTCGAGGAGCGGCCGCAGGCCCAGGCGGTAGATGCCCGGAGTGACCGGCGCCTGGACGGTGAATTGGAACCACGCGACCTGACCCGGACCGACGTACGCCGTGGGCTGGAGGGCGATCCGATTCGCGCGCGGCCAGCCGGTCGTGGGTGTGCCCAGCGTGCCGTCGCCGCCGAGCGGGCTGGCCTTGTCCTGTCCGGGATCGGGCCCCCAGGTGCCGAGATACGCGTTGCCGTACCAGCCCAGCGAGCCGCTGTTCAGGAACGCCACGGTCGCGACGGAGGTCGCGCCGGCGCAGAGGACCGGGTAGCCGCTCTGACCGTAGAAGGTGGCGTGCACGCCGGAACGGCCGATGGCCGGATTCGCCGGCGGCGGGACCGAGGCGCCGACCCCGTTGGTGCAGAGCGCCGGCGAGATCCCCGGGGCGAAGGGGGCAGCCTGGCCTGCCGCGGCCGGAGCCGCCGGAAGCCCCAGGCAGACAATGACAAGCGCGATCGCGAGCAGGCTACGAACCAATCGGGACCCTCTCCTCAGGCAGCGCGCGTCCTCTAGATCGATCGCGGCGCCGTCGCGGTGCTGGCTCAGGCTCGCGTGATGTGATGCTAGAAGGCCCAGTTGGGCCCGGTCAAGACGATGCGGTGTCAGGTATGACGACGGGCCGGCCATCCACGCGGGCGACCCGCAGCCCGGGACCGAAGATCCGTTCGACCGGCTCGGACGCGAGGACCGCGTCCGGCGATCCATCGGCGCCCACCGCCCCGTCGACGAGCGCGACGATCCGGTCGGCGAGCGCCGCCAGATTGAGGTCGTGGAGGACCGTGACGAGCACGAGGCCGCGGGCGCGGGCGAGCGCACGTACCAAGAGCACGGTCGACCGCTGATGGCCGGGGTCGAGGTGGACGGTCGGCTCGTCGAGGAGCAGCACGTCGCTCTCCTGCGCCAGGGCCATCGCGAGCACCGCCCGCTGGCGCTCGCCGCCGGACAGCGAGTCCAGCCGCCGGCCGGCCAGCGGCAGGAGGTCCAGCTCATCGAGCGCCCGCTCGATCGCGCGCGCATCCGCCGCGCCCGGGCGGTCGAAGAGCGACAGCCGGGCGCTCCGGCCGAGCGACACGATCTCGCGCACGGTGAACGGGAACAGCGTGTCGAACGACTGAGGGACGACCGCGATCCGGCCGGCGAGCTCGCGTCGTGGGATCGTCGCCACGTCGCGTCCATCGATGCGCACGCTGCCGGCGGCCGGCCGCAGGATCCCCGCGAGCGTGCGCAGCAGCGTCGACTTGCCCGCCCCGTTCGGCCCGACGAGCGCGGTGAGGGCGCCCGGACGGAGGTCAAGATCCACGCCGCGCAGGACCCGTCGCGTGCCGTACCCCGCGACGACCGCGCGGGCGACGAGTTCGGTCATGCCGTCGTCTTCCGCCCGGCACGCACGAGCAGGACGAGGAAGAAGGGGGCACCGATCAGGCCGGTGATGACGCCGACGGGCACCTCGGCCGGCGCCAGGATGATCCGCGCGCCGAGATCGGCGAGCACGAGCGCGCAGGCACCGCCGAGGAAACAGGCGAACACGAGGCGACGATGCGTCGCCCCGACGAACGGGCGCAGCGCGTGCGGGACGACCAGGCCCACGAAGCCCACCAGTCCGGCGAGCGCGACCGCGGCGCCGGTCAGGAGCGCGGACGCGCCGATGACCGCGACGGTGGTGCGCTCGGGATCGACGCCGAGCGCTGCGGCGGTCTCCTCGCCGAACACGAACGCGTCGATGCGGCGACCGAGCGCGAGGGCGAGGGTGAGGCCCACGGCCACGACGACCCCGGCGACGGCGAGCTCGCCCGGCGCGCGGATGGCCACGCCGCCGGAGAGAATGTCGACGATCGCTCGCAGGCGGAGCGCAAGGCGATCGCTCGACACCAGGAGCAGGGTGACGAGCGCTCCGGCGAAGGACGTGAGGACGACCCCGGCGAGGAGCACGGTGAGCACCGTCGTCCGGCCCCCCAGGCGCGCGAGCTGCCACACCAGGAGCGCCGAGACGAGCGCGCCGGCGAACGCGGCGAGCGGCACGACCGTGGCCGAGAGCGCTCCGCCGAGGGCGATGACCCCGACCGCGCCGAGGGCCGCGCCGGCGGACGTACCGGTGACGTAGGGGTCGGCGAGTGGATTCCGGAACAGGCCCTGGAGGAGCGCTCCCGCGGCGCCGAGGGACCCTCCGACGAGGGCGGCCGCGAGCACCCGCGGGCCGCGGAGCTCGCGGATGATGACGCCGGTGACCGGATCGCCCCCGCCGCCCAGGGCGGCGAGGACGTCCAGTGGCGAGAGCGGGACCGCCCCGACCATCACCGCGAGCACGAGGCTCACCGGAAGCAGCGCGATGAGGACGGCGAAGGTCGCCGTCGGCCGCCCGACGAGCGCTCCGGTCAGCGGTAGAGCTCGGGGTGCACGAGCTTCGCGTACTCGAGCGCGGCGAGACCGACCCGCGGGCCGGGCCGGCCGAAGAGGTTCCCCGGCACCGGATACACCCGCTTGCTCTTCACCGCGCTCATCGCCGACCAGCCCGGCCTCGCGACGACCTGGTCCACCGTCGTCCCATAGGCGGAGTCACCGAGGATGACCACCTCCGGATCGGCCTTCACCACCTCCTCGGCGGAGATCGTCGGGTACTGCGTCTTCGCCCCCGCGGCGATGTTGACGCCCCCGGCGACCGTGATGAGGTCGTCGATGAACGATCTGGGGCCGACGGTATACATCTTCGTCAGGTCCGAAGCGTCGACCTCGTGGAACACGCGCGGCTTCGCCGCGGATCGGGTCTTCACACTCACCGCATCGAGCTGCTTCTGGATGTCCGCGGCGAGCGCCCGGCCGTCCGCACCGACCGCTTGTCCGAGCAGGACCGCGGTCTTCGCCACATCGGGGAGCCCCTGCGGGTCCACGACGAGCACGGCCGCGCCCAGCTGGGTCAGCGCCTCGACCGTCCCATCAGAGAACTTCACCGTGACGATGAGGTCCGGCCGGAGTGACGCGACCTTCTCGAGGTTCACCTTCACCCCGCCGACATGCTCCTTGGCCTTCGCCGCCGCAGGCTCGTCTGAGAAGTCATCGTCTCCGACGACGCGCTCGCCCGCACCGAGGGCGAACAGGAACTCGGTGTTCGACGGCCCGATCGACACGATGCGCTCCGGGCGCTTGGAGATCGCGACGGATCGATTCTGGAAGTCGGTGACGCTCGCCGGGAAGGCGGCCGCGGCGGACGGGTTCGGGCTCGCGGTGGCGGAGGGGATCGGATTCGGCCCGGCCGTGCCGGTGGCGCCGCAGGACGCGATGAGGAGGATCGATGCGATGAGGAACGCGATGCGCTTAGGCATTCTCTGGCTCACCCTTTCTCGCGAAGGTGTGTCGGCCGCGAGCGGATGACCAGGCGACCCGAGTTGGACGGTGTGTCCTTACGGTGGCGGGACCCTGCCGGAATCGCACCGGCTTCGCTGGAGATCCGCGTATTCAGTTGTGGGTCGCGACGCGGTGGACGCGAGGACCGGATCGGAAGGCGCTGGACCGATACTAGACCGCTGCGGGGATGCGCTCCTGCGTGAAGCGGAGACTCTCCTTGAGGTGGACCGCGAAGAGCTTCTGCAGCGCCATGACGTGCGAGCAGAGGCCGTGGACCTGGAAGTGATCGCAGCCGCAGGACCACTCGTCGCCGGCGAGACGGACGGTATGCGAATCGTTGTCTCCGCGGAGGTCGACCTCGAGTGCTCGGAGCTGGACCCGCTGGGGCTCTTTCGCGTACCGGGTGGCCTTCTCGATCTTGGAGATGAGGCTTGAGTTCATCAGATCCTCCCGCTCCATATCGGCGTCAGGCGGCGCCGTATTCGGGGCGAGCATACGAGCCGTCTGCCCGCTACCGGTTTCGGTAGCGATGGTCCGGAAGCGCGGGTGCCGACGCGCTGCGGATCTAGCGGCTGGGTGGTCCGGCGATCCGCCTGAGGACCTGGGCGCGCACCGCGTGATCCAACGGCGCGTCGCGCTCGGCAAGGTGCGCGGCGATACGCTCGCGATGCTCGACGGTCTTGTTCCCGCCATATTTGAACTTCGCGCGGACCTCGACCATCTCGCAGACCAGGCCCCGGATCGCCGCGAGCTGCGGGCCGTAGGGCGCCGTGCCGGGCACGACGGTCGCGTGGCCCCCTTCCGGCTGGAAGTGCGCGAGCTGCGCGCCGAGGAGCGCGGCGAGCTCCCCCGGCTCGTCGACGACGCGGCAGCGGACGGTGAGCTGGACCGCGGCGTAGTAGGACGTCGGGATGCCGTGCTCCGGCGGCACGCCGGCGTTCGCGTTCCATCCCGTCGGGATATAGGCGTAGTCGCCGTAGACCGAGATGATCGCGAACGGGTTCTCCTCGAGCGCGGCCCACACCGGGTTCGGTCGGGCGAGATGGAGGCGCACGGTCGTCTCGCCGTCATAGATGAAGTGGGTCGGAACGATCACCGGCACGTCCCGATCCCGGCCGCCGGCGACGAGCTCGCCGAAGCTCCGTCCGGCCAGGAAGGAGCGCCATTCGTCGGGCGAGTACGCCGCATCGTGCCGGTGGATGAGCATCTAATGAGCGTACCGCGGCGAGGTGCCGACGATCCCTACGGTCGCGCGGGCTCGAACGCCTTCCAGGCATCGAGGCCGTGAACGGTCGAGGGCCAGGCGATCTCGGCGAGGGGCGGCAGCTCGGCTTTGGGGAAGAACGCGCCCTCCGAGGCTTCATCCGGGGCGATCCGCAGCGCGCCGCCGGTGATGTGCGCGCGATAGGTGACGACGAGGATCGGGAAGCCCGGGCGCATCCAGGTCGCAAGCAGCCCGTCCAGCGCGACTTCGAAGCCGGATTCCTCGAGCGTCTCCCGGATCGCGGCGGCCTCCAGGGTCTCGTCGTTCTCGACCAGGCCGCCCGGAAGGGCCCAGTGCCCGGAGCGCGGGCCGTAATTCAGCCGGAGCAGAAGTACCTGCCCATCGCGCTCCACGAGCGCGTTCGATCCGATCTGTACGTGCATGAAGTCCGCGAACCCGCATCGTGGACAGGCAGGCCGATCGCGACCGTCGATCCGCGTCGGAGCGAGCACCGTGCCATCCCGCGGGCAGTGGGTGAATGCCGCTTCCGGCGGGTGGCGGAACGTCGCGGTCACGCCTTCGCGAGACGGTCCTTCAGGTAGTCGATCGACTTCACCGGAGATGGATCGGCGCCATTGAGGAGCGCGACGTAGAACGACACGTAGTCGGTGAAGAGGACCAGCTGCAGGACCTCTGAGAGCAGCGACGCCCCCGGGAGCTCGAGCGTCTCGTGGGCGATGCCCGCCCGGTCCAGCAGCTCCCGGGTGACCTCGAAGCGCACCTGGTGGCGAGCGTTGTCCCGCGCGCTGCGGAGCAGCAGGACGACGAGTGCGTCCCGGGCGATCGGCGGATGCGGGAAGCCGACTACGGCGTTGTGGTTCAGCTCGCTCATCACGTCGTACGCGGCCCAGTTCTTCGCGTTCTCGTTCCACTGATCCTTCACTCGGCGGGCCATCACCCCCATGACGCCGGCGCCAAAGGCGACGGGGATCTTGCCCTGCAGCCGGGCCGCGAGCTTCTTCGCGTCGTTCGTCTTCGCGCCCTCATGGACCCGCTCTTCCAGCTTCGCAAGATCGGCGAGTGCCTGATCGATCTGCGGGCCAACGTCCTTGACGAACCCCAGCTTGGAGAGCACCCCGAGGACCATCGCCAGCGAGTAGCCGAGGGCCGCACGCGGCTGCGCCTGATAGTCGAAGGTGATGAGCGGGAAGCCGTAGGTCTTCGCTTGCTCGGCGAGCCGGCCGCCGGTGGTGATCCCGATGATGCGGGCACCGCGCTTCCGCGCCTCCTCCAGTCCCGACAGGGTCTCCTCGGTGTTGCCCGAGAAAGACGAGGCGATGACGAGCGAATCGCGCCCGACGTATGCGGGCAGGCCATAGTCCCGGTGCACCGCGAGCGGCACCTTGAGCTCATCGAGCAGCAGCGCGCCGGCGAACTCGCCGCCGATCGCCGAGCCGCCCATGCCGAGGACGGTGATGTTGCGCACGTCGCCGAAATGCGGCGGCAGGGTCGCCGCTTGCGCGATCTTCCAGGCGTCGCGGATCTGCTGCGGGAGCTCCTTGATCCGGTCGAGCATGTTCCCCGGATCGGCCGCGCGGATCGCCTCCACGCTCTCGATGACACTCGTCTGGTCAGTCACTGCTTCGCCTCCCGGATCATCTTCTCGCCCGCGTCCAGCATCGGCTCGATCTCGGCCTGCGACCGTGTCTCGGCGTAGACCCGCACGAGCGGCTCGGTGCCGGAGAGGCGGACGAGCAGCCAGGACCCGTCGTCGAGGAAGAACTTCGTGCCATCCTTCGTGTCGAGCTGCACCGTCCGGGCGACGGTGTGCCCGGCGATCGCCGACGGGCTCGCGCCGCCCAGGGTGCCCATGATCCGCTCTTTCGTCGCTCCGTACGTGGCTGCATCGAAATGCAGGTCGCGCCGCAGGTAGAACGACGGACCGGCGAGATCCATGAGCTCGGCGACGAGCTGCGACGGGGTCTTCTTCGTCTTCAGCATGAAGTCCAGGATGAACAGATCGGCGACGATCCCGTCGCGCTCGGGTAGGTGCATCTGGAAGCCGAAGCCGCCGGACTCCTCGCCGCCGAACATCGCGTTGGTCTCCTGCATCTTCGGCCCGATGTACTTGAAGCCGACGGGAACCTCGTAGACCGTCACCCCGTACTTCTCTCCGAGGCGGTCGGCCATCGACGTCATGTTCACGGTCTTCACCACCGGCTGGCGCAGGCCGCGGATCTCGCAGAGATACCACATGAGGAGCGCGTAGAGCGTGAGCGTCGTCACGAACTCGCCCTTCTCGTCACCGAGGCCGGCGCGGTCGGCGTCGCCGTCCACCGCGAGGCCCACGTCGGCCCCCTCGAGCGGGATGCGCCGCAGGAACTCGTCGATATTCGGCCGGATCGGCTCGGGGTTCACGCCGCCGAAGTACGGATTGCGCTCGCCATGCATCTCGATGACCTTCGTCCGGCCCCCGCCGAGCAGGCGCGGGAAGTAGCCGCCGGCCGAGCCGTAGAGCGGCTCGCAGAGGATGGTGTAGCCGGCGCCCTTGAACGCTTCGAGATCGAAGAGCTGGCCGACGTGCGAGAGATAATCCGGCGCCGGATCGAAGATGTCGACCAGACCCTGCTGCTGCGCCTCGGCGAACGGCATCCGGGCCACCTTCTCGGGAGTCTCCTCGAGCGGGTGGATGATCGCCTCGATCTCCTTCAGCATGTCCGGGCCGGCGGCCGCGCCGGTCTCGGCCTTCACCTTGAACCCGTTGTCCATCCAGGGGTTGTGGCTGGCGGTGATGACGATCCCGGCCTTTGCCTTCTTGCGCATCGTCGCCCAGGAGAACGACTGGGTCGGAGACGCCTCGCTCGCGAGATACACGTGCACCCCGTGCGCGGCGACGACCTCGGCCGCCGCCTGGGCGAAGAACTCCGAGGAGAAGCGCCGGTCGAAGCCGATGACGACCCCCTGATCGGCACCCCCGTGGGCGGTCACCCATTCGGCGACGCCATTCGCGCAGACGCGCACCGCGTCGTAGGTGTAGGCATCGGCCATCCGTGCCCGCCAGCCATCGGTCCCGAACACGATCTTGGGCATCTGGTCCTCTTTCTTTGGCCGCTACGGGTGGGCGACGGGGCGGGCGACCCGGGCCCGCCAATGATCGAGCAGGTCGGACAGCGATCGTTCCAAGGGGATCTCGGGCGTCCAGCCGGTCGCGGCGCGGAAGCGCGCGGCGTCGACCGCCACCGCGGTCGCATCGCCCGGCCGGACGCGCTCCGGATCCAGCTGGGTGCGCACGGGAACGCGCGCCAGCCCGACGAGGATCCGCAGGACCCGGTCGATCGTCACCGCGACCCCGGTGCCGACGTTGTAGGTCTCGGTCCGATCGGGTTGCAGGCGCAGCGCGGCGGCATAGGCCCTCGCCATGTCCCGCACGTCCAGGAAGTCGCGCGCCGCGTCGAGCCGGCCGTGGCGGATGACGGCGTCGCCCTGGCCGACTTCGACCTCGGCGATCTGCTTGGCGAAGCCCGACGCGGCCAGGCCGGGGTGCTGTCGCGGGCCGTTCTGATTCACCGGGCGCAGGATGACCGTCGGGTTGTACCCGCGATCGCCGAACTCGCGCACGAGCGCCTCGGTGGCGGCCTTGGTCGCGGCGTAGACGTTCGTCGGCCGAAGCGGCACGTCCTCACCCACGGGGATGCGGTCCGGCTCGCCGTAGACGTCCGCGCTCGAGGCGTAGATCAGGCGCATCCCGGGATACCCCGCGACCGCGTCGAGGACCGTCGCCGTCCCGACGACGTTCACCGCGATCGTGCCGGCGACATCGCGCTGCGCGAGCGACGGGATCGCCTGCCCGGCGAGGTGGATCACGATGTCCGGCCGCGCCGCCTCGACCCCCGCTCGGACGCTCGCCCCGTCGGCGAGGTCGGCGCGGTGGATGTCGATATGCTCCGCGATCGCGGCGAGGTTGGGATACGGCGGCTCCTCGATGGCGAGGCCGTGCACCTCGTCGCCGCTCTGGAGCAGGCGCTCGGCGAGATGGCTGCCGACGAATCCCGTGATGCCGGTGATCAGGACGCG
The DNA here is from genome assembly GCA_036565345.1 of Candidatus Limnocylindria bacterium. GTDB lineage: Bacteria > Chloroflexota > Limnocylindria > P2-11E > P2-11E > UBA4735. The sequence continues at coordinate 9,367 of DATCNH010000084.1, forward strand.
AGACACCCCTCGATGCTAGCCCGTGGGAAGGCGACTCACCCGGATCGGCGCAGACGCGGGTCGAGCGCGTCGCGCAGCGCATCGCCGAGGAAGTTGAACGCGAAGACGGCGAGGAAGATGCCGAGGCCCGGACCAACGCTCATCCACCAGAGGAAATTCGCCAGGTATCGCTGCGAATAGTTGATGTCCGCCCCCCAGCTCGGAGTCGGTGGTTGCGCCCCGAGGCCGAGGAAGGAGAGGGCCGCCTCGGCCAGGATCGCGCCGGAGATCGAGAGTGTGGCCTGCACGATGAGCGGGTTCGTCACATTCGGCAGGATGTGCCGCAGCACGATCCGCGATGGCCGCGCCCCCACCGTTCGCGCGGCCGTCACGAACTCGCGCTCGCGCAGCGACAGCACTTGGCCGCGGGTCAGTCGGGCGTAGACCGGGATCGCCACCACGCCGATCGCGATCATCGAATGCCGGATATCCGGATGATCGGGATCGATCGCCGCGGCGATGGCGATCGCCAACAGGAGTGCCGGGAAGGCGAGGAGCGCGTCGATCGCCCGCATCGAGATCAGGTCGAATGGCCCTCCGGCATAGCCGGCGACCAAGCCGATCGCGACCCCGGTGAACAGTCCGATCGCCACTGCGATGAGCCCGACCGCGAGCGAGACCCGCGCTCCCCACATCGCGCGCGAGAACACGTCGCGCCCCAGATCGTCGGTCCCCAGCAGGTGCTCCGGGCTCGGAGCCTCGAGGGAGACCGAGACATCGACCTTGGTCGGGTCATACGGCGCGGCGAACGGGGCGAACAGCGCGGCGAACACCAGGAGCGCGACCAGCCCGCCGCCGACGAGGATCCTGGGGTTCCGGCCGACCAGGTCCCTCGCGCCGCTCATGACGCCCGCCGCGCGTAGGAGATCCGTGGATCGAGCCAGGCGTAGAGCAGGTCGACGACGAGCGTCGTGAGCATGAACGAGAACGCCGAGAGCATCACGATCGCCTGGACCACCGGGTAGTCACGGCCGCCGATACTGTCGACGGCGAGCTTTCCGACGCCGGGCCAGGAAAAGACCGTCTCGGTGATGAACGCGCCCTCCAGGATCGCGCCGACTTGGAGGCCGATGATCGTCACGACCGGGATGAGCGCGTTCTTCAGCGCGTGGCGCCGAATGAGGATCCCTTCGGCAAGGCCCTTTGCCCGGCCGGTCCGGATGTATTCCTGATCCAGCACGTCGAGGAGGCTCGATCGGACCTGGCGCATGTTCACCGCCATGCTCGCGGTGGCCAGGGTGATCGCCGGAAGGATGAGGTGCTTGATGTTGTCGACCGGCCCGGCCGACAGCGGCGCAAAGCCGCTGGGCGGCAGGAGCCGCAGCACGAGCGCGAACACGAGAATCAGGATCAGGCCAAGGAAGAAGTTCGGCAGCGCGACGCCGGCGAGGGTGAATCCGGTCGCAAGAAGGTCGAGCGGGGAGTTCCGGCGCACGGCGGACAGCGTCCCGACGACCAGGGCGACCACGATCGAAAGGCCAAGCGCGGCCACGCCGAGCTCAAGGGTGGCCGGAAGTCGTTCGAGGATCGCCTCGGTGACCGGCTGGCGGGTCCGGAGCGATCGTCCGAGATCGCCACGCAGGGCGTGGGTCAGCCAGGAGACGTACTGCACCGGTAAGGGCTGATCCAGGCCGTACTCGTGCCGGAGCTGGCTGAGGGTCGCCTCGTCGCGCTCCTCGCCGGCGTAGATCGTGATCGGATCACCGGGGGCGAGGCGGAGCAGGGCGAAGATCATGATGGTGACCAGGAACGCCACCGGAAGCATGAGCAGAAGGCGGCGGATGACGTAGCGCGTCACACCGCCGCCTCCCGATCCTGTCCGCCGCGGACGTTACTTCTCCAGGTAGGCGTACTGGAGCCGGAGCAGCTGGTCCGGATAGGGCTCGAGCCCCTTGAGCTTCTTCACCGTGAGCAGCTGTGAAACGCCGAAGCGATACCAGATCCGCGCCGGGTCGTCCACCACATAGGTCTGCTCGGCCTTGCGGAAGTCCTCTTTGCGCTTCGCGGTGTCGCTCGTCGCGCGCTCGTCATCGAGAAGCTGATCGACCTGGGGATTGGAGTAGGAGGAGTCGTTGAACGGCCGTTTCGAATAGACGTGGTCGTAGGTGTTGCCGTCCGGGTCGACCCGGCCACTCCAGCCGACGAGCGTCACGCCCTTGAACTCATGCTTGCTCTGCTGCTCCAGGATCTTCGCGAACTCGAGCTGGACGATGTTGGTCTTGATCTCCGCCTTCAGGAGCTGCGCCTGGATGAGCTGGGCGAGCTGGAGCGTGACCGGATCGCCGGACGGCACGAGGAACTCGAATTCCAATGGCCCCTTGCCCACGTCCGCGACGAGCTTCTTCGCTCCCGCGACATCCGGCTTCTCGAACGGCTTGAAGCTCGGGTCGAACGCGAAGTGCGACGGCGCGATCGTTCCATATCCGACGACCCCGACGCCGAAGAACACCTTGTCCAACAGCTCCTTCCGATCGATGGCCATGGACACGGCCTTCACGTACCGGCCCTCGCTGAAGACGAAGCCAGGCGCGCGATTCGGGATGAGGCTGCCGAACGCGAGGCCCGGCTTCTCCTGGTACGCGAGCGCACCATCGGTCTTCACGCCGGTGACATCCTTGCCGGCGATGTTGTTCGCCACCTGCGCGTCGCCGGTCCGAACGTTCGTCAAGCGAACGTCGCTGTTCGTGATCGGCTTGACCACGATCTTGTCCAGGTACGGAAGCTTGGTCCCTGCGGCATCCTTGCCCCACCAGCTCGGATTCTTCTCGAGGGTCATGTGGTCATCTTTCACCGCTTCGGTGAGCATGAACGGGCCGGTGCCGGCCTTGAACGCCTTGCGGGTGAAGTCCTCGCCCCCGGCCTCGACCGCCTTGCGCGAGACCATCATCCCGGCTCGGTCGACGAGGTTCGCGAGGAGCGGCGCGAACGGTGCCTTCAGGTTGAACTTGACGGTGGCGGGGTCGACGACATCGACGCTCGCGACCGAGGCGAGCTCGCCGCTGCGCGCCGAGCCCTTCGTCGTGATGTAGCGGTCGATGTTCCATTTCACCGACTCGGCGTCGAACTTCGACCCGTCCTGGTAGGTGACGTCGGTCCGCAGATGGAACGTCACGGTCTTCCCGTCGGCCGCGGTGTCCCATTTCTCGGCGAGCCAGGGGATGATCTTCCCTGCCACGTCGATGCGGACGATCGAGTCGTAGATATTGAACTGCACGTTGCGGTCGACGAAGGCCCGGGACTTCAGCGGATCGAAGTCGATCACATCATTTTCCAGAACGAACGTGACCGACCCGCCGGCGACCGGCTTCCCGGCCGCGCCCGCGCCGCCCGCGGTCGCCGTCGGCGTACCGCTGCCGGTGCAGGCGCCGACGATGGCGATGATCGCCGCGACGCTCGCCAAGATCCGGACCGACCGATTCATGAGCCCCTCCACACACCGCCGCCAATTCACGTGGAGGATACGGCCACCGCGGCACCCCGGATCACGACTTCGCCATCCGAAGCCCCACCGCGACCCAAGGCGCAGGGGGGGCACCTGGTGAGGCTCGCCCACCTGACCGGCTACCCGAAGACCGGGCGGGCGATGAGGAGGCCGTCCTCGCGAACGACCGGCAGGGCGAAGGCGAATCGGTCGAGCTCGCAGGCGAGCTCGGCGTCCCGCCGCGGGAACCAGTCCGGCCACTCCTCCGCGTCGCCGGTGAGGGCGACCGCGGTCGACGGGGGCGGCTGTCCGAGGAGGAGCGCCTCCAGATACGCGGCGCAGATCTCGTCCTCACGCGCGTCGGGACGCGCGATGTCGGTCGCGACGAGCGACACAAGCGCGCGGTCACGCAGATACCGGGCCGTCGCGCCGGCGATGACCAGGCTCCCGAGCACGACCTCATCCGCCCCGACCGCGGCGACGACGCCCTGGGTCCCCGAGCTGGTCCGCTGGACGACCCGCCGGCCGCCCAGGTCGAGCCTCTCGATCCGGGAGGGCGAGTTGCCGAGGTCGAAGCCCGGGATCGGCCGGCCGCCGATCTCGCCGGTGAGGAACAGCGTCGGGTCGTCCGCCTTGAGCGCGAGGGCCTGCTCGTGATCGGCGACGAGAATGACCTCACGCGCGCCCGCGGCGATCGCGAACGCCGCGGTGGTGAACGCGCGGAACACGTCGATGATCACCGCCGTGCCGGTGGCCTCGCGCGCGCCCTCCAGCCCCCGGAGCCGACGAACGATCATCGGGCCGTCGCGGCAAGCCGTTGGCGGCCGCTGCGGAAGATCACAGGACCGTCGCGGTGAACGGGCGCCGGCCGCTGCGAAAGCGCTCGATCGAGAGGTCACCGATATCGAGCGTCGTCGCCTTCCCGTCGAGCATCTCCTCGACGACCAGCTGCGCGGTCGCCGGCGCGTGCATGAACCCGTGGCCGGAGAATCCCGCCGCCAGGTAGAGCCCCGGTGTCCCCGGGACCGCGCCGACGATCGGATGGTCATCGGGGGTCATCTCGTAGCTACAGGCCCAGCGGTCGGTGATCCGCAGATCGGCGAACGACTCCATCCGCCAGGCCGCACGAGCCCGGACCCAGGGCTCGAGGGCCGCGGGAACGACCGCCGGCCCGAATGCCGGAGGATCGAACGACGCCGGCACGCTGGCCGGACCTTTCTCCACGCCGCCGTCGGCGGTGAGATTCGGCATCGCGAAGCGTTGGGCCGCGCCGCCCCGCTTGCTGTGCGGGCGGAAGTGGAACCCCGATTCCCACTCCACCACCAGTGGGATGCGCGTGAGCGTCGGGAATGGGCCGCCGGCCTCGAGGATCGACCGCTGGTAGGGCCAGATCGGGACGGGCAGGCCGGCCGTCGCGGCAAGGGCCGCGGTCCAAGCGCCGGTGGCCAGGAGCACGCGGTCGGCGCGAAGATCCCCCAGGGCGGTGCGGATCCCGCGGACCGCACCGTTCTCGACCAGGAGCGCGGTCGCCGCGGTGTGCTCGAGGAACCGGACCCCCTCGACCGCCGCGGCGGCGGCGAAGCCGGCGAGCGCGTCGAGCGGCTCGCCATACCCGTCGGCACCGCAGATCCTGCCGCCCTGAAGATCATCGGTCCGGATGCCGGGGACGAGGCGCCCGATCTCCTGGGGTCCGATCATCTCGACCCGCAGGCCAAGCCGGTGGTACAGCGGGAGCGGCTGCCGCAGCGCGGCCATCCCGACCGGGCTCTCGGCGAGGAACAGGTAGCCGCGCTCCTGGAAGTCGTGCGCGCTGCTGGTGAGCGCCGCGAAGTCCCGCCAGAACGCCGTGGCGAGCTGCGACAGTCGGACGTCGAGCTCGTCGATGAACTGATGGCGGATCCCGCCCAGGCCGCCGGCCGTCGTGCCACTTCCCAGGGTGGCCTGCTCGACGACGACCACCCCCTCCTCGCCGCGATCGGCGAGGAAGAACGCGGTCGCGACCCCAACGATCCCACCGCCGACGATGAGCGTCGAGGCGCGGTCGACCGGCAGGCTCAGGCCGCGTCCCCCGCGAGCTCGGTGAAGCGGTACTTCCCCTGCCCGCCGGCGACGCGACCGAAACGGGGAAGATCGTGGGTGAATCCGACGATCCAGTCCTCTTCGACGGCGCGCGCGAGGATCGTGCGCTTTGCCTCGAGCGTGTCGAGCGGGTAGAGGTCGAACGCCGGTATCCAGGGGAGCGGCAGGTGATGGCGGTCGGGCATGAAGTCCGAAGAAAAGAAGACGGTGCGCTTCCCGTCGGTCACCCGGACCGTCTGGGTCCCCCGGGTGTGGCCCTGCACCCGGTCCAGGCGCAGACCGGGCAGCAGCTCGACGGCCTCGTCCACCAGCTCGACCTTGCCGGTCGCCTCGAGCGGCGCGAAGTCGTCGGGGAGATAGGAGGCGCGGGTCCGCTCGTTCGCGGCCATCGCGTCGAGCCACTCCAGTCTTTGGAACACGTACGTCGCGCGCGGGAAGGTCGCGACGAGCACGTCTCCGTCCCGCCGGGTGTTGCCGCCGGAGTGGTCGAAATGGAGGTGCGTGTTCACCACCAGGGTGACGTCCTCCGGCCGCACGCCGCGCCGGGCGAGCTCGCCGAGGAGCGCCGGCGGACGGTCGATCCCGAACATCCCGCGCTGCTTCTCGCTGAGCTTCGTGCCGGCCCCGGTCTCGACCACGACGACGTGCCCGTCGGGGTCGCGGATCAGCAGGCAGTTCATGTCCATCTCGACCCGGTTCAGCTCGTCCGCCGGCTTGTCCCGGCTCCAGAGCACCTTCGGGACGACGCCGAACATCGACCCGCCGTCCAGCTTGAACGTCCCGTCGCTGAAGATCTCGATCTCGTACCGTCCGATGCGCATCACGGCAGTATGCCGCCCGGTCCCCTGTCGCTCACCCGGCTCTCGCCTAGGCCGACTAGGCTCGGAGACGATGGAGATCCGCCCGTACCGCGATGGCGACGGCGATCGCCTCCGCACGTTCTGGCTGGCCTGCGGCGTCGCGATCCGGCCGGGCGATGACGACCGGTCGCTCGGCGCGTTCAGCGCGCGCGATCCGGAGCTGTTCGTTCTCGGCGAAGAGCACGGTCACCTTGTTGCATCGGCGCTCGCGGGCTGGGATGGCCGCCGTGGCTGGCTGTATCACGTCGCGGTCCATCCGGACGAGCGCCGCCGCGGGCTCGGGCGAGAGCTGGTGACGCTCCTCGAGTCCCGCCTGCGGGAGCGCGGGTGCCCCAAGCTGAACCTCCTCGTCTGGGAGGACAACACCTGGGCGATGGCCTTCTGGGAGCGGAGCGGATATCGGCGCGAGAAGACCGTCGAGTTCGCGAAGGAGCTGTAGCGATGGGATCAGAGACGCGCCTGGCATTCATCGGCGGGGGGGTCATGGCCGAGGCGATGATCCGCGGCCTCCTGCACAAGGGCATCGTCCCGGCCACGAGCATCTTGGTCACCGGTCCGCGGACCGAGCGGCGCGACGAGCTCGCGACGCGATTCGGCATCCGTGGCCTGCCCGGGAACGCGGCGGCCGCGGCCGACGCCTCGGTCGTGGTGCTGTCGGTGAAGCCCCAGGTGTTGCCGGCGGTGATGCGCGAGCTCCGCGGGACGCTCCGCCCGGAACAGCTCGTCCTCTCGATCGTCGCGGGCGCGACGATGCGCGCCCTCACGACCGGGCTCGGGCACGCGGCGGTCGTTCGCGCGATGCCGAACACGCCGGCCCAGGTCGCGATGGGCGTGACCGCCTGGTACGCCGCGCCGGAGGTGACCGAGGAGCAGCGCGCGACGACCCGCTCGCTCCTCGAGGCCCTCGGTGAGCAGATCGCGGTCGACGACGAGCATCACGTGGATATGGCGACGGCGCTCTCCGGCACCGGACCGACCTACGTGTTCCTGCTCATGGAGGCGATGGTCGACGCCGGCGTTCATCTGGGGTTCTCGCGGCGCGTGGCCGAAGAGCTGGTGCTGCGCACGGTCGAAGGATCGGCGCTCTTCGCGCGACAGAGCGGCCGGCATCTCGCCGAGCTGCGGAACATGGTGACCTCGCCCGGCGGCACGAGCGCGGCGGCCATGTACCAGCTGGAGAAGGGATCGCTCCGCACCGTGCTATCGAAGGCGATCCATGCCGCCCACGAGCGCACCGTCGCGCTCGGCGCCGAGACCGAGCGGCGGGTGCGCGATGAGGACGGCCGGTGAGGCCGCGGGTGAGCTCGCTCCGGACGTCCGTGCTCGCGGCGGCGCTCGCGGTCGGCGTGTTCGTGGCGACGTCGACGACCGACGACACCGGGATCCTTGCCGGCATCGTGCTGTTCAGCGCCGCCGCCGGGGGCTTCATCACGCCGAAGCTCTGGGGCGGCATCGCCCTGGCGATCGGCCTGCCGACGCTGGTGATCGAGATCCTGCGGGCGAACCCGACGGCGGTCATCGTGCTGGTGATCGCCGCGGTGGGCGCCTGGATCGGCTCGTTCGTCCGCACCACCCTGCGCGGAGAGCCCACCTAACCTGGGCTAGCTCGGCTGGGCCTGCACGACCTCGAAGAGCTCGCCGGCCCGGCCGATCCGGGCATGGGCATCCACGGCGCGCAGCCACTGCGCCCCGCCCGTGGCCAGGGCTTCGAAGGTCTTCGCCTCGGTGCGGTTGGGCCACAGCAGCGCCGTGCGCGCGTGCGGCGCGCCGGCGATGAGGAACCGTTCGAGGTCCGACCGGGCCGGCAGGAGGATGGCCGCTCCGGAAACTGCGCCGTCCGGAGCCCAGGCCACGGTCCGCGGAGCGAATGCGGCGAGCCAGCTCGGGGCGACCCCGTCGTGCCCGACCACCGCGATGAGCGGAGTCGGCCCGAAATCCCAGAGCCACGCGGCCGTCTCAGCGACGACTTCCGGATCCGCGAGCGGGCGCCACTGGCTGTCCGCGAATGGGAGCTCGAGCACGAAGCGGTCGTACGCGACCTGGCTCACCTGCATGTCCACCATGGGATAGGCCGAGTGCCCCCGGGGGGACAGTCCCGTCGGGGGGTCACTCGGTCACGGTACTTCCGTACCGATCGCCCGGCCTCCCGGGTCGACCGGAGGGTCAGACGACGCGGTCGTCGCGCTCGACCCGCTCACCGCCCTTGCGGCCGACGGCGGGAAGCAACCGGAAGGATCGGCGCCCCGCCGGACGGCGCTGGACGCGCTCGGCCGGGACGGCATCAGGCGACAGGGGCGACAGGGGCGACTGGGGCGACGGAGGCGACTGGACCGGCTCGGCGACCACGACCGGCGTGGGCGGTGCGGTGGTCACGACGGGGATCCGGGTCGGGGCCAGCAGGCCGCCGAGCCAGGCCGCGAAGATCGCGATGAGCATCCCGAGGAGACCGCCGAACGCGAGCGCGTCGGCCGAATGGAAGAGGCCGGTGGAGACCAAGGGCGGCAGGACGTCCGGAAGGTACGCGGTGGACCCGAACACGCCCTGCTGGAGCGCGACCGCGAGGACGATGAGCGCGAGCACCACGAAGAGCCCGAAGAACGCGGTGAGCAGGCCATGCCAGCTGGTCCGGTAACCGGCCATCCGCCCGGCGATGTACCCGCCGATGAGATAGGCCAGGCCCACGCCGACGATGACCGGCACGGCCGCCGCCAGAGAACGTTCGTCCAACGACAGACCCGCGACCACCGCGGTCACCAGGGGCGAGAGCAGCGCGGCGACGCCGAGCGTCGCAAGCCATCCGCCGAGGACCGATCCCCAGGCCGTACCGCCTGGTCGTGCAGCAACTGAACGAGCCATATCCACCCTCTTCACGGTTTTGCACTGGGCGCCCAATGCGCCTTCCGGTCGTGCTGCCACCGGTCATGCAAGCGCTGGGCCAGTGGCCATCGCTTCGGTCGCCCACTTGGCCGCACAACGAGCAGGCAGGCGCGGCGGTGTCACGCGGTGGCGGCGCGGCTCCCGGCGGCGCGGGCGAAGGTCTGGGCCAGGTCGGTCCGCTCCCAGGGCAGATCGAGGTCGGGACGCCCGAAGTGGCCGTAGGCCGCGGTCTGGAGGTAGATCGGCCGCCGGAGCGCGAATCGCTCGATGATCTCCTGCGGGCGGAAGTCGAAATGCTCGTCGATGAGGCGCCGGAGCACCTCGTCGCCCACCGTGCCCGTCCCAAAGGTCTCGACGTTCAGCGAGACCGGCTTGGCCACCCCGATGACGTAGGCGATCTGGATCTGGCAGCGACGCGCGAGGCCGGCGGCGACGACGTTCTTCGCGACGTAGCGCGCGGCATACGCGCCGGAGCGATCGACCTTCGTCGGGTCCTTCCCGCTGAAGGCGCCGCCGCCGTGCGGGGCGTAGCCGCCGTAGGTGTCCACGATGATCTTGCGTCCGGTGAGCCCGGCGTCCCCCATCGGTCCGCCGATCACGAACTTGCCGGTGCCATTGATCACGTAGCGGGTCCGGTCATCGAGAAGGGACGCCGGGATCGCCGCGCGCACGACGAGCTCGCGCACGTCCCGCTGGATCCGCGCGAGGTCGATGTCCTCGTCGTGCTGCGTCGCGACGACGACGGTATGGACGCGCCGCGGCAGGCCCTTGTGGTACTCGACGGTGATCTGGGCCTTTCCGTCCGGCCGCAGGTACGGGATGTCCCCGGATCGCCGGGCCGCCGCGAGCCGCTTCGCCACGGCGTGCGCGAGCGTGATCGGCAGAGGCATGAGCTCCGGCGTCTCGTCGACCGCGAAGCCGAACATCATCCCCTGGTCGCCGGCGCCCAGCTCGGTGCCGTCGTCCTGGGCGCGGTCGACGCCCTGCGCGATGTCCGGCGATTGGGGCTTGATCGCGGTGAGGACGCCACAGGTCTCGTGGTCGAAACCGTACCGGGCGTTCGTGTAGCCGACGTCCTTCACGACCCGGCGCACGATCCCGATGACGTCGACATAGGCGTCGGTGGTGATCTCGCCGGCGACCAGGACCGTGCCGGTCGTGGTCATCGTCTCGCAGGCGACCCGGGCCATCGGGTCCTTTGCCAGCAGGGCGTCGAGGACCGCGTCGGAGACCTGATCGCAGAGCTTGTCCGGGTGGCCCTCGGTGACCGACTCGCTCGAGAAGAGCACCGAGTCAGCGTTGAAGAAGCTCATCGTCATCGTCTAGGTCCCCGACTTCCAGGAGTTCGCGTAGGTCGCCTGCTCGTCGGTCATCGTGTCGATGCGCATCCCCATCGCGGCGAGCTTGCTGCGGGCGATCTGCTGGTCCAGCTCGTGCGGCACCGGATAGACGTTCGGCGCGAGCTCGCCGGCGTGCTGCAGCAGGTATTCGATCGCGAGGACCTGATTCGAGAACGACATGTCCATCACCGCGGCAGGATTCGCCTCCGCCGCCGCGTGGTTCAGCAGGCGTCCCTCGGCAAGGAGGAATATCTTCCGCGCGCCGAGGGTGAACTCCTCGACGAACGGCCGGATCGTCCGGCGGCCGGAGGACCGCTCTTCCAGCGCACCAATCTCGATCTCGTCGTTGAAGTGGCCGGCGTTCGCGAGGATCGCACCGTCCTTCAGCGCGCCGAAGTGGCCCTTGCCGATGACGTTCAGGTTCCCGGTCGTCGTGATGAAGATGTCGCCGCGCTCGGCGGCGTCGGCCATCGGCATGACCTGGTAGCCATCCATGGCCGCCTCGAGGCCGCGGAGCGGCTCGACCTCGACGACGATGACGATCGCCCCCATGCCGCGCAGGCGCGAGGCGACCCCTCGCCCGACCCAGCCATAGCCGGCGACGACCGCGGTCTTGCCGGCGATGAGGATGTTCGTCGCGCGCATGAGGCCGTCCACCGCGGATTGCCCGGTGCCGTACTGGTTGTCGAACATGTGCTTCGTGCGGGCCTCGTTGACCGCGATGATCGGGTAGGCGAGCACACCCTCGGTCGCCATCGCCCGCAGACGGATGACCCCGGTGGTCGTCTCCTCGGTACCGCCCTGCACCTCACCCAGCAGCTCCTTCCGGCTGGTGTGGAGCAGCGTGACGACATCGGCGCCATCGTCCATCGTGATCTGGGGACGGGTCGCGAGAACCGCCTCGATGTGGCGGTAGTAGGTGTCGCGGTCCTCACCCTTGCGCGCGAAGGTCGAGATGCCCTCCTGCACCAGGGCGGCGGCGGCCTCGTCCTGGGTCGACAGCGGGTTCGAGGCGCAGAGGGCCACCTCGGCGCCGGCGTCCCGCAGGGTCATCGCGAGATTCGCCGTCTCGGTGGTCACGTGCAGGCAGGCCGCGATGCGCAGGCCCTTGAACGGCTGCTCCTTCGCGACCCGCGCCCGGATCTCGGCCAGGACCGGCATCTCGCGGCCGGCCCAGGCGACGCGGCGCGCTCCGGCCTCGGCGAGGCTCGGATCGGTGACATCGGATGCGCTGGTGGCGAGGCTGCTCATGACGTTCTCCCGAACAGATTCTTGGTGAGACGCTCCCAGACCGCACGGCGGACGGCGGGTCCTTCGACGAAGGATGCGTGCTCGCGGTAGCCGAGCCGCCGGTACACCGAGATCGCGGTGACATTGTCCTGCCGGACGTTCAGGACGACATCGCGGTGGGTCTCGAGGGCGGCCGCAGTGACGGCGGAGGTGCAGGCGGTGGCCAGGCCGCGCCCGCGGTGGGCGAGGCGCGTCAGCACGTTCCCGACCGCGGCGATCCCGACCGTCCCGGAGCGGACGTGGGTCCCGGCCGCCGCGACGAGCAACGATCCGGCGTAGATCCCGAAATAGATCTCGCGGTCGAGGCGCGCCGGCGTGAAGTACGAACGCGACGCCGTCCCGTAGAGATCGAGCACGTCGGCAAGGTGTCCCGGTCCGAGCCGCACGACCTCGCGATACGGGCGCGGATGGAACGCGGCGGAGGTCACGACCATGCGATGCATCCGGTCGCAGCGCTCGAACCGGTAGGTCTGCTCGAGCGCCAGGCGGCCCTGCGGCGGGGTGGCAACGATGAGGCGCGGCTCGTGGATCCCGTCGCGGAAGACCTGTGCGAGGGCGTCCACCTCCCCCATCGCGAAGCACGGCCGGAACGGCAGCACCTCCACCAGGAGCGCTGCCGCGACGATCTCATCCTCGCGTCGGGCGACCCACCACCGGCACTGGTCGATGTTCTCGGGATCCAGGTCGGCCAGGGCGTACGCCGCGAGCAGCCGGTCCCGCTCGAAGAAGGCGCGCACGCTCGCGGATGGGGCCTGCGGATCGAGCTGGACATCCGGCAACAGTGGGGCCGCGGTCATGACACCTCCCTGGGTCTCCCTGGTCGGGGGCTAGACCGAGCGGGGCTCCGCCGCTAGCGCGTAGAAGGTGAGTTTATACCTCGATGAGCGTCGCGATGTCATACCCGGCGAGGCGGTCGCGGCCCTTGAGCGCAGCGAGCTCGATGAGGAACGCCAGGCCGACGATCTCCCCCTGGAGCTGCTTTACGAGCTCGATCGTCCCGGCGACGGTGCCCCCGGTGGCGAGGAGATCGTCCACGATGAGCACCTTCGCGCCGGGGGCGATCGCGTCCTTGTGCATCTCGAGGGTCGCCGACCCGTACTCGAGGTCGTACTCGACGCTCACGACATCGCTCGGGAGCTTGCCGAGCTTGCGCACCGGCACAAAGCCGACTCCTAGGGCATAGGCGATCGGGGCGCCGAAGATGAAGCCGCGGGACTCCATGCCGACGACGACGTCGACCCGGCGCGGCCCGATCTTCGCCAAGAGACCGTCGATGGCGCCTTTGAACGACGGCCCATCCTTAAGCAGCGTGGTGATGTCCTTGAACAGGATCCCCGGCTTGGGGAAGTCGGGGATGTCTCGGATCCGGACGGCGAGGTCGGTCGCGGTGGGGGCCATCGGCGGGAACAGTAGCGGACCACGGTCCGCACCGCCCCCACCGATGGCGACAAGGTCGGGTGCTACTTCGCGCTGACGGCCTTCAGCTTGCGCCGCTTCTCCTCGGCCATGGCGGTACCGGCCTCTTCGAGCTTGGCCGCAGGCCAGATCCCGGGGATCGCCGGGAAGATCGTCCCTTCCTCTTCCTTGATGTGGTCCTTGAGCGCGGCGTGGACCTTCTTCAGTTGGGAAAGCCAGGCGTCCTCCGCCGAGTCCTTCTTCTCCAGCTCGGCGATCGCCGCGTCGAGCTCGGCGACATCCTTGTCCTGGTGCTCCTGGAAGTCGGCGAGCGGGGTGCCCTTCGCCTTGGAGTCCTTGCCGAGCGGCCCGTAGAGGAACTCGTCCTCAATGTGCTCGTGGACCGTGAGCTCGGGCTTGAGCTCCGTCCAGAGCTGGCCGCGCTGCTCGGGGCTCGCCTGCTCGATCTCGTCGAACTTCTCGCCGGCGTTCAGATGCTCCTGCTTGAGGAAGTCGATCGCGTTCATGTCTCTCTCCATATTCGAACATCGCTGGGATGGAAGAGGCACTGCATCAGCGGTGCCGCGCATCAGGTCGGGAGGTGGGCGTCACCGAAGAGCTGCTCGACCGTGTACCGCTCGCCATCGAACCGCACGATCGTCACGTTCGTGTTCGTCGCCGGGCTGCGCTCGAGCCGGGGAAGGATCCCCAGGAAGTGGCTGACCAGGATCCGGGTCACCCCGCCGTGGCCCACCACCACGATGCGCTCGCCCGGATGGCCGCGGACCAGCCGGTCGATGCACCCGAGGGATCGGTCGAGCGCCTGCTGGAGCGACTCGCCGCCCGGCCAGCGCACGAACTCGTCGGTCTCGGCGGTGAGCGCGCTCGGGCGGAGCGACCCATCGTCCCAGCGCTTTCCGGCGGCCTCGCCGACGTCGATCTCGCGCAGCTCGGGGTGGATCTCGACCGTCAGCCCGTGGACGTCGGCGATCGCGACCGCGGTGTCGTGGGCACGGGCCAGATCGCTCGAGACGATCCGATCGATCGCACGGTCGGCGAGCGCGGCGGCGACCGCTGCGGCCTGGGCGCGCCCGCGCGGGGTGAGCGGGCTGTCGGTCTGGCCGGCGAAGACGCCGGCGGCGTTCGCCTCGCTCTCGCCGTGGCGGACGAAGTAGAGCACCGTCTCGGGCACGGTCATCGCAGGCCGAGGTGCCGGCCGACCGCGGTCCAGTCCGCGACGCGCACGATGTTCGGGTGCTCCAGGCCACGGTTCCACACCCGGTCGAACAGATACACCGTGAGCCCGATCGCGGCGAGCGCCGCGGCGATGGTCTCGTCGTCTTCGCAGAACGCCTCCAGCCGAAGCTCCTCGGCGATCCGCAGCTTGTATCGCGCGGAGCTCGTCGCGTCGTAGCGGCCACGGGGCGCCGACGGGTCGAAGTCGCCGTGCGGCTTGAGGTGCACCGCCCGGGCGTGCTGCAACAGGCCCTTCTCCCGCAGCCAGGCCTCGGTCACGACCCGGCGGCGCTCCGCCCGCGCGGTCACGAAGTACAGCTCGTGCCCCGCGGACGCGAGCGCCTCGAGCACGCCCGGGCAGTCGGCGTACGGCTCGAGCTCGCTGAAGAACGCCCCGTCATAGAGCGCCATCCGGAAGCGGTCCTTCTCCGCGTCGGGGACATCGTCGATGGTCCGCAGGAGATGCCAGCCGAGGTCCTGCTCCGGCAGCGTGATGCCGAATTCCTCGGCGAACTTGCGGAGATATGGCACCGCGCACTCGGCGGTGACATCGTCCAGATCCACCCCGATCCTCATGCCGGACGCGGCACCGGTCCCAGGCGGTCGAGGAGACGGGTCAGCGCGTCACGCCAATCTCCGCGGGCCTCGGTGACGCTGGCGCGGATCTGCCGCTGCCCATGCTGCGCACGCGGGAAGATCGCCAGGAGCGCCGTGCGGTCGGCGTCGGCCAGATCGCGACCCATCACGATCCGCAGCTCCGGGCCGCGGACGCGGATCTCGGCAGCGCCGGCGCGGACGGCGCGCAGCTTCACCTCGACCCCGTAGAGCAGGTTCCGCATCGGCTCGGGTGGCGGACCATAGCGCTCCGCGAGCTCCTCGCGGAGGGCGGCGAGGTCACCCACCTCGCGCAGCATCGCGATCCGCCGGTAGGTCTCGAGCTTGCGCGCCCTGGCCGGGATGTACTCGTCCGGAATCGCGGTCGAGAGCGAGAGGTCCACCACCGCCTCGGCCGGCGGGAGGGCGACCTGGGCAACGCCGGCCCGCTGCTCGTTCACCGCTTCCTCGAGGAGCTGGGCGTACAGCTCGAAGCCGACCGCGGCGACGTTCCCGTGCTGCTCGGCGCCGAGGATGTTGCCGGCGCCGCGGATCTCGAGGTCGTGCATCGCGATCTTGAAGCCCGCGCCGAGCTCGCTCGCCTCGAACACCGCCTGGAGCCGGGCCCGCGCCTGATCGGTCAGGCTCGCCTCACGGTTGTAGAAGAGGTAGGCATAGGCCTTCTCGGCGCTGCGGCCGACCCTCCCGCGGAGCTGGTACAGCTGCGCCAGTCCGAGGGTCGCGGCGCGGTCGATGATGATCGTGTTCACATTCGGGATATCGAGCCCGGATTCGATGATCGTGGTGCAGACGAGGACGTCATGGTCCTGATCGGCGAAGTCCACCATCACCCGCTCGAGCTTGCGCTCGTCCATCTGGCCGTGACCGACGATGAACCGCGCCTGCGGAACGAGCGCGCGCAGCCGCGCGGTCTCCTGCTCGATCCCGATGACCCGGTTGTGGACGTAGTAGACCTGTCCCCCGCGGTCGAGCTCGCGAAGGATCGCCTCCCGGAGGATGTCGTCGGTGCGCTCGACGACCCGGGTCTCGATCGGCTGCCGGTCCTCGGGCGGAGTCTCGATGACGCTGATGTCGCGCACCCCGGAGAGGGCCATGTGCAGCGTGCGCGGGATCGGCGTCGCGGTCATCGAGAGGACGTCGACCTCGGTCCGCATCGCCTTGAGGCGCTCCTTGTGCTTCACGCCGAAGCGGTGCTCCTCGTCGATGATGACCAGGCCGAGGTCGCGGAACGCGACGTCCTTTTGGATGATGCGATGGGTGCCGACGACGATGTCGAGCTCGCCGGTGACGATCCGCGCGACCGTCTCTTTCTGCTCCGCCGGCGTGCGGAACCGCGAAAGCATCGCGATCTTCACCGGGAAGGTGGCGAGCCGCTCGCTGAACGTCTCGAAGTGCTGCTGCGCGAGCACCGTCGTGGGGACGAGGACCGCGACCTGCTTGCCGTCCATGACCGCCTTGAACGCCGCGCGGAGCGCGACCTCGGTCTTTCCGTAGCCCACGTCGCCGACGATGAGCCGATCCATCGGCCGGCCCTTCTCCATATCGCGCTTGGCATCCTCGATCGCGGTGAGCTGATCGGGGGTCTCGGTGAACGGGAAGGCGTTCTCCATCTCGATCTGCCAGGGGGTGTCCTTCCCGAAGGCGTGCCCGGGCACCGCCTCGCGCGCGGCGTAGAGCCGGAGGAGCTCGCGCGCGATCTCCTCCGCGGCCTTCTTCGCCTTGCGCTTGGTCTTCAGCCATTCGGTACCACCCATGACCGACAGCGACGGCGACGCGCCGCCCACGTAGCGGGTGATCTTGTCGATGCGATCGGTCGGCAGCCAGCGTGTGCCGTCGGCGAAGGTGAGGATGAGATACTCGCGCTCCACGCCGACGATCTGCTTGGTCTCGAAGCCCTCGAAGCGCGCGATGCCCGAATCTTCGTGCACGACGTGGTCGCCGGGCCGCAGATCCTGGAGGAACGAGCCCATCGCGACACGGCGGCGTCGCCGCTCGGGGTGCCGCGGCTTACGGAAGCCGAACACCTCCGCGTCGGTGAAGACGCGCAGGCCGAGCTCGGGGATGGCGAACCCTTCAGCCAGCGGCACGTGGAGCAGCACCAGCGACCCGCGAGCCGGCGCCTCGGGAAGCGTCTCGGCCGGCGTCGCGGTCACCTCCCGCTCGGCGAGGAGCTCGGCCAGGCGCGCGGCCTGCGGCGACGCGATGACCCGGGTCCCGCTCCCACCGGCGGCGATCTCGCCGAGGAACGCGTCGAGCCGCCCGGCGTAGCCGGGCGCGCTTCCCCACCCCAGGCGAAGTGCGTCGTCCTGCGGTGCGACGCGGATCGCGCCGTGCGCCGACGCCTCGCGCTCGAGCTGGGTCCGCGGGACATACGGCGGCGGGAAAACGACGACCGGAAGGCCCTCGGCCCGAAGCTCCTCGCGCCGCTCATCGGCCTGGGCCTCGTGCGAATCCCAGGCGAGGGCCAGCTCGACGGAGTCCTCGAACACGACGGTCGAGCGGTCCGGCGGCAGGTGCGCGAGCAGCGAGCTCGCCGCGCCGAGGTCCGGAGCGAACGCGTCGAGGCCCGCCACGTACGCGCCCTGACGCGCTCCTTCGAGCAGCGCGGTGAACGGAGCGAGCGCTTCGGTCAGCGCGTCCCAGCCGGATCCGGCAAGGCGCTCGCCAAGCTCGGGGCCGCGGTGGACCAGGGTCTCGCGCGCGGGGAGGACGACCAGCTCGGAGATCGGCCCCTGCGATCGTTGGGTCACCGGATCGAACGACCGGATGGTCTCGATGTCGTCGCCGAAGAGCTCGACGCGCGCCGGCTCGACCGCCGAAGCGGGGTAGACATCGATGATCCCGCCACGCCGCGAGAATGTCCCCGGCTCGCTCACCTCGGGGACCGGCTCGTAGCCGAGCGAAAGGAGCCAGGTCGCCGTCGCCTGCCAGGGAAGCCGGTCGCCCGGGCGGAGCGCCCGGCCGCGCTCGGCGAGGTCCTCCGGCGCGATCGTGTGCTGCAGGAGCGCCCGCAGCGGAGCGACCATCACGAGCGGCGTGGCCTCGCGCAGCCGCCAGAGCGCGAGGAGCCGCTGGTGGACCGCGCTCGCGGAGGGCGCGGCGGTCTCGTAGGGCATCGATTCGCGCTCAGGGAACAGCACCACCCGCTCGTCACCCAGCCAGCCGGCCAGCTCGGCCCGCCAGCGGCGCGCGCGGTCCTCATTCGGCGCGACGACGAGCACGGTGCGGCCGCCGACCGCCGAGAGGGCCGCCCAGGCGAAGGCTCGCCCCCCGGCGGCGGCGTCGGCGATCGCGATCGTGCCGCCCGCGGCGGCCCGCGCCGCCAGCTCGCGGTAAGCGACGCTGCGGTCCGCCAGCGCGAGAAGCCCGGCGAGCCGCGCCGGTGCCGCCACGGCGTCCGCCCCCAACGCGCCCGGGGCCGGCGACGCGGCCGGTGCCGGCGGCCTAGCCATTGAACTGATCCATCGCCCGCCGGAGATCGCGGAGCGCGACCTCGACCGCCTCCGCCGCCCGGGTCACCGTCGCCAGCACGGCATCCTGCTCGTCGGCGGCGAACGGCTGAAGGACGAAGTCGGCGAGGTCCGGCAGCTCGGCCGCGGGGTCGATCGGCGCGACGCCGACCCGCAGGCGCGCGAAGTCGGGGCCGATCGCGCTCACGATCGAGCGCATCCCGTTGTGCGTCCCGGGGCCGCCGTTCGCGCGCAGCCGGAGCCTCCCGAGCGGCAGGTCGATGTCGTCCGAGACGACGACGAGATCGGCCGGCGCAAGGCGGTACCGATCGAGGAGCTTGCGCACCGATCGGCCCGAGTCGTTCATGAACGTCTGCGGGCGCGCGATCGCGACCGGGATCCCCCCCAGCGGACCCTCGGCGATGCGCGCATCGGCGGCCTTCGTCGCGAACTCCAGGCGCGCGCGCTTCGCCAGGCGCGCGGCGACCTGGAACCCGACGTTGTGGCGCGTGGCGGCGTACCCGTCGCCGGGATTCCCCAACCCGACGATGAGCTTCTCGGCCCGTGGCGCCCGGCCTCCGAAGAGTGCCCTCAAACCTTGTTCAAACCCCGGGCCCAGCCTGCCTTCGGCTGGCTGGCTCCCGCACGGCCTGCGGCTCGGTCGGGCGAAGCCCGCCCTTGCCTGTTTCTCGGCTCTGACCTGCTTCATCCTGCTTCCTTTGCTGCCAATGGACGCCCAAAAGGGCCCGGCTCCCGTGAGCGGGCCCCTCGACACATTTTCGTACAGGATAGGCCGCGATGCGGTTGCCCGAATTCGCGATGGAGCGGATGCAGTCCACCTACGAGCACGCCGTCCGCTTCGACCTCTCCGAGTCCGGGCTGGAGGCCCTCACCCTCGAGGAGGCCGCGCGCGATCTTGCCGCGCTCGGCCGCGAGCGCCTCGGCTACTCCGCCGGCCCCGGCCGTGAGGCGACGCGCGCGCTCGTGGCCTCGTTCCATCCACCCGCGGCCGCGGAACACGTTCTCCTCACGACCGGGACGTCCGAGGCGAATTTCCTGGCCCTTGCCACGCTCCTCGAGCCGGGGGATGAGGTCGTGATGCTCATGCCGAGCTACCTGCAGCTCCACGGGATCGCGCGCGGGCTCGGCGCCCGGGTGCGGGAGGTCTGGCTGCGCGAGGAGTGGGGCTGGAAGGTCGATCTCGAAGCGATCCGCGCTGCGGTGAACGACCGCACGAAGGTCATCTGCGTCTGCAATCCGAACAACCCGACCGCGCAGGTCCTGTCGACCCCGGAGATCTTCGACATCGCGTCGACCGCGGCACGACATGGTGCGTGGGTCCTCGCCGACGAGGTGTTCCGCGGCGCGGAGCGCATCGGCGGCGAGACCGCGACGTTCTTCGCCGAGTCCGGCCACCACGACCGGATCATCGTCACCGGCGGACTCTCGAAGACCTACGGCCTTCCCGGCCTGCGGATCGGCTGGATCGTCGCGCCGCCGGAGCGCATCGCGGCAGCGCAGGCACTCAAGGACTACACCTCGATCGCGCCGGCGACGCTGTCGGATCTCCTCGCCGAGATCGCGCTCGCGCGGCGGCCGCAGCTCCTCAAACGCGCCCGGTTCCTATTGAACGAGCGCTGGCCGATCCTCGAGGCCTGGGCCGCCGCCCACGCCCAGGACCTGCACTGGGTCGCACCGGCCGCGGGCGCGGTCTGCTTCTTCGGCTACAGCTACCCGATCGAGTCCGCCGCGTTCGCCGACCGGCTCATCGACGAGTGGAGCACGATGCTCGTCCCCGGCGTCCACTTTGGCGCCGAGCGCCACCTGCGGATCGGCTTCGGTATGCCGACCGCGACGCTCCGCGGGGGTCTCGAGGCGGTCGATCGGGCCCTGGCCTCCTAAACCCTGCTCGGCTGCGCTGCCGCTGCGCGGCTGCTTCGCTCGCGGGGGCCCTGCGGCTCGGTCGGGCAAAGCCCTCCCTCGCCTGGTCAAACCCTGCTCGGCCTGCCGATTGCATGACGGTTTGGCAAGCTAGCGCACGGAGGGACTCATGACGCTCGGATTCATCCTCTCGATCATCGCGCTCGTCTGCGGTGTGCTGATGCTGGTCGCCGGCCGGTGGTCCAAGTTCCCGCTCGCCGCGATCGCGATCATCTGCTTGGCGATCGTCCAAAGCGGATTGCTCGAGCGGGTCAAGTAGCAACCGCCGCACGGCGGCAGCGTACCCGAGCGGTGCGGGTAGACTGCCCCTGACCGTGGGCGATCGCCCGATCCATCTGCTCGAAGCCGGCATCGTCACCGAGCAGCGGTACGCGGGGGTCAGTGAGGCTCCCGCCGCGCTCGGCGCGCTGTTCGCCGACCGTCTCGGAGCGGTAAAGCGCATCCGCGTGCCGTTCAACCCCCGGGACCGCTGGCTCACCGCCGCGCGCGAGGCCTGCCGGGTCCTCGCCGACGCCGTGACCCTGTCCCTCCGGGCCGGCGCGACGGTCGTCATTTTGGGAGGCGAATGCACCCTGGTCGCGGGCGCCGTTCCCGGCGCGCTGGAGGTCGAGCCCGACCTGACCCTCATCTACCTCGATGCGCACGCAGACTTCAACACCCTCGCCACGACCCCCTCGCACTTCGTCGGCGGAATGTGCCTGGCCCATGTCTGCGGGCGGCCGGTCGCCGCGCTGCTCTGGCCCGGGGCACGGCGGATGACGGATGAGCGGACCGTGCTCGTCGGTGCGCGGCAGCTCGACCTGGGCGAGTCTGGCAACCTCCTGCGCTCGCGGATCCTGCGGATCCCGTTCGATCGGGAGCAGCCCGACGCCCCAGGCCTGCTCGCCGCGGTCCGGCGGCGCGCGGTGTGGGTGCACATCGACGTCGACGTGGTCGATCCGCGGGAGATGCCGGCGGTGGTCGGTCCGGTCGAGGGTGGCCCGGGGCTCGCTGCGCTGCGCGATCTCCTCGCGGGCATCGCGCAGGTGAGTGAGGTGCGCGGGATGGAGCTCTGCGGCTATGACCCGCGACAGGATCCGGACGAGCGGCTGCCTCGGCAGCTTGCCGACGCGGTCACGCCGCTGTTGGCCCCCCGACCCGCGGCCTCGTCGATCTCGGAGCGATCCGCCCTAGCCAACTTGGCCAAGCTGGCCAGGCTGGCCAACCTCACCGTGGAGTCTCCGATCGGGGCGCCTCTGCCGACAGGGCTCCGCGGGCGCAGTCCCTAATCGCCCGCGAGGGTGTAGCGCAGCTTCACCTCGGCGAGCCACTCCTCGAGCGCTCTGGTGAGCCGGTCGGTGTCCTTGGACCCGCGGGAGACGTGCGCGGTCCGCGGCGGAGCCGGAAGCGGACGGGCCACGGCGTGAACGCCCGGTCTGCTGGCGTGGATCTGCGTCACGTTGGCTCCATTAAGCCGCGGCCGCCGCCGCCGAGACCTCCACCGACGAGCTGAGCTCACGGTCCGCGGTCGGGCCGACCGGGACGCGAAGCGGGAGCACGAGCCACGCGATGATCAGGGCCAGGAATGAGGCGAAGGCTGCGATGTCCATGCCGGTCCTCCTCTGCTAATCGAGCTGGTACGCGATCTCGCCGTGCTGGGAGCGGTCAAGGCCGATGACCTCGTCCCGCTCGTGGACCCGAAGCCCGATGGTGAGCTGGATGCCCTTCACGATCACCGCGGTCGCGACGCCGGCGTACAGCCAGGTGGCCGCGACCGCGACGAGCTGCTTGAGGAGCTGCTCGGGGTTACCGGAGAAGAGACCGTCCGCAGCCGCGCTGTTCACCGCGACGGTGGCGAACAGGCCGGTCGCGATCGCGCCCCAGGTCCCCCCGATGCCGTGGACCGCCCACACGTCGAGCGCGTCATCGACCCGGAGCCGTGGGCGGAGGAGCACCGCGAGATAGCAGAAGACGCCCGCGCCCAGACCGATGACGATCGCCGCCGACGCGGTGACGTATCCGGAGGCCGGGGTGATCGCCACCAGACCGGCGACCGCGCCAAGGGCCGCGCCGAGGGCGCTCGGCTGCCCGCGGTGGATCCAGGAGACGGTGAGCCAGGTGAGGCCGCCCATCGCGGCCGCGGTGTTGGTCACGACGAAGGCGTTCGCCGCCAGACCGCCGGCCGACAGCGCGCTGCCGGCGTTGAATCCGAACCAGCCGAACCAGAGGAGCCCCGCGCCGAGGATCGTCATCGTCACGTCATGCGGCTCGGTCTTCACCAACCGGCGGCCGACCACGAGGGCAGCGACCAGGGCGGAGACGCCGCTCGAGATGTGGACGACGGTGCCACCAGCGAAGTCGAGGGCGCCGAGCACGCGCAGCCATCCGCCGGTGCCCCAGACCCAATGGGCGATCGGTGCATACACGATCGTCGTCCAGAGCAGCGTGAACACGACGAAGGCCCGGAACGTGATGCGCTCCGCGATCGCGCCGGTGATGAGCGCCGGGGTGATGACCGCGAACATCAGCTGGAACACCATGAACGCCTCGTGCGGGACGCCCGGCGCGTAGTCCGTGTTCGGGACCAGGCCGACCCCGTTGAGCGCCGCCCAGTCGAGGCCGCCGATGAGCCCGCCGTGATCCGGGCCGAATGCGAGGGTGTACCCGACGAGGACGAATTGCACGCTCACCAGGCACAGGATGAAGAACGAATGCGTGAGCGTGGAGAGCGCGTTGCGCCTTCCCACCAGGCCCGCGTAGAAGAACCCGAGCGCGGGGGTCATGAGCATGACGAGCGCTGCGGACATGAGGACCCAGGCGGTGTCGCCAGCGTTGATCTCCATGGCCGAATGCTGCCGCTCTGCTGGGCGCGGGACAGTGGCGGGGCGGAAGAGAGTGGGTTGCCGTTCGGGGTCGCTGCGACCCGCGGCCGCTACTCGGTCGTCACCGTCTGATCGACCTGCTCGCCACCGGGGCGGATGGCCAGAAATGCCCGGTCGGCGTGCACGATCAACCGCCGGACCGTGCGCGCCTCGTCCTCCTGCCCGGAGCCGGCGAGGGCGCGAGCGTACCCGGCCAGTAGCTCGTCGAGCTTCCGTCGGGCCGGACCATCCGCCGGCGGCGCGCCGACGCTGACCTTCGCGCCCTTCGCGAGACGCTCGCGAAGCCCATCCTCGTCGATGCCCCGTCCCGGATCCCGGCGGACGAACACCATCCCGCCGGACATTCCCGAGCAGATCCAGCGGCCGGGATCCCCCAGGACGACCGCCGTGCCGGCGGTCATGTACTCGAACGCGAATCCACCGAGGTCGCCGCCGAAGAGGACCTCGGCGCCGGAGAGCCGGATCGCCGCGCGAGCATCGGCCCCGCCCTGCACGAAGAAGCGGCCGCGCTGGGCGCCGTAGGCGAACGACTTCCCCACCGCGCCATCGACGAAGCGTCCGATGGCATTCGGCGCCTTCAGGATCGCGGCGGTGCCGCCGAGCGCGGTCTTCGCCGCGCCGTCCTGCACCCCGCCACCGATGACGAGATCGAGCCCCTCGGTCGCGTAGGCCGCGAATCCGTTGCCGGCCACCGAGCCGTCGCCGAAGGGGGTCGCGGGGGGAGGCGGCGCGGCGGCAAAGATCCGCGAGCGGGCCAGGCCTCCGGCGGCGGCGGTCCCGACAAAGCGGTCGGCGCTCGAGAGCGACCGGCCGCCGTCGATCGCCGCGGCGGCGGCGATCGCGACCTGCAGCGGCTGCGCCGCCACCGCGGCGGCGACCGGTGTGAGGAGCGCGGCGAGATCGACTCGGTCGTCACCGCGCGCTTGCACCAGCAGATCGGCCCGGCCGACGAGGTCGCGCACCGATGCGACCCCGAGGGCGGCCACCAGGGTGGCGAGCTCCTCGCGCATCGCCCCGAAGAAGCGGCGCAGGTTCTCCACCGCGCGGTCCTGCTCCTGCGGGACGAAGCGCTTCAGGCCGCGGGCCGACGCCTCGGCCAGCGAGTCGATCTGGGTCGCGATGCCGACGTGACAGGTGTCCAGCTGGCAGCCACGGCAGATCGTGCAGCCGATCGCCACCATCGCCAACGTCCCGAATCCCACCCGGTCGGCGCCCAGGCACAGCATCTTGACGATGTCCGCGGCGCTCTTCATCCCGCCGTCGCACCAGAGCTCGACCCGGTCGCGCAGCC
This sequence comes from Candidatus Limnocylindria bacterium, assembly GCA_036565345.1. Classification (GTDB taxonomy): domain Bacteria; phylum Chloroflexota; class Limnocylindria; order P2-11E; family P2-11E; genus UBA4735. The sequence continues at coordinate 34,061 of DATCNH010000084.1, forward strand.
CGTTGGCGACGAGGGCGCGGTGCGCTTCGACGACACCGATCTCGACCGGGAGGCCGGCGCGCCGAAGGGCGTGTTGCCGTGCGGCACCGGTCCCGCCGTCGTAGCCCGACAGGGTGACGATGTCCGCACCGGCCTTCGCGATGCCGCTCGCGATGATCCCGATATCCGGGACCACCGGGACCTTCACCGCGACCTTCGCGCGCGGATTCACGGTCTTGAGCTCGTGGACCACCTGCGCGAGATCCTCGATCGAGTAGATGTCGTGATTGTTCGAAGGCGAGATGAGGTCGACACCGATCTCCGCGTTCCGTGCGAGCGCCACTTTCGCCGACACCTTCCGGCCCGGCAGGTGCCCGCCCTCTCCAGGCTTCGCCCCCTGCCCGATCTTGATCTCCAGGTAGTTGGAGGAATTCGCCAGCAGCGCGGAGACGCCGAACCGGCCCGATGCGATCTGCTGCCCGCGATGATGCGGATAGCGGCCGAGGAGATCGGGCAGTTCACCACCCTCCCCGTTGATGCAGAGGATGTCCAGCTGCGCGGCCGCCTCGGCGTAGGCCCGATACGCGGTCTCGCCCTGCGAGCCGAACGACATCGACGAGATGTAGAACGGCGCGGCGTGCTCGCCGGTCCGAGTGCTCGCTTCGACGCCATCCGCGGCAGCCGAGGGAACATCGGCCCCGCTCGGCGCAACGATATCCACGAGGTGGCGAAGCGAGACCGGATGTTCCCGCTCCAGCTCGCTCAACCGCTCGGCGTACGTGGCATAGGGGGTCTCCCCATTCGCGACCGCGAGGGCCGCCTTCCAGACCCGGGGGTACAGCCGGAACGCGGGCTCGAGGCGGGCAGGGGTCCGGTCGCGAAGCATCGCCGCGCGTTCGAGGCCGTCCAGCTCGATCGCCACCCAATCGAGGCCGGCGGTGCCGCTTGCGGCGAAGGTGCGCACCCCGAGAAGCTTCGCGACCTCCGGGGCGATGCCGATCCCCGAGAACGCGCGGCCATAGCCGCGCAGCTCGTGGATCCCGAGGGTCGAGATGACCTTCTCGATCCCCTTCCGCAGGGCCTCGACGAGGTTCGGCAGCGCGTCCGGATCGCCGGACGCGATCGCGTGCTCGAGCAGGAGGTACGGGGCGACGGCATCGGCCCCGAGGCCGATCGCGACGACGAGGTCGTGCAGATTTCTGAGGCTCCCGGCGGCGACGATGAGGGAGGCATCGCGCCGCAGGGAGCCGGTGCTTGCCGGCTGCGCGAGCAGCGCGCCATGCACGGCGGCGGTGACCAGAAGCGGATCGAGCCAGGCCCGCCCTTCGGCCGAGATGCCGCGGTCACCGATGACCACCAGCGGCGCGCCCGCGCGTACCGCGCGGCAGGCCTCCGCGCCGAGACGCGCGAGCGCCTCTCGCGCCGACTCGTCCCAGTCGCGATCCGCCGACAGGAAGGTCGCGCCGTCCGGAGCGAGATCGGCGATCAGATCCTCGAGCAGCCAGGTCCCCAGGGCATGGGCAATCGGCCGCTCGCTCTCGGGAGACACACGCGCTTCCGGCGCATGGCCGCCGAGGAGGATCGGCTGCCGAAGCTCGATCCAGCGGCGGTCGGTCCCGCGATCGAGCGCCGGCCGCGGGCCGAGGACCGTGCGTGTCGAGAAATGCTCGATCTCGCGCTCGCGGTCGATCGCGGGATTCGTGACGACCGCGACGGTCTCCTGGAGATGATCGGCGAGATTCATCCGCCGCGGCGAGAGCGCCGCCAGCGGGCCGTCGTAGCCGAGGGAGCCGATCGGCTCGTTCGCCGTCGTCTCCATATGTGCCGCGGCCTTCAGGTCATCCGGCTCGTAGCCGAGCGCGGCGAATTGCTGCTCGCGCCGGATGGCGAGATCCTCGACCTCATCCGGGGGTGAACCGATCTCGAGGCGCGTGCTGGGAAGCCGGTCGGCAGCCATGGCTTCGGGGCCTCCGGTGGCCAGGCGATCGCGGAGCCCGGTGGCGGCGGCGCCGCGCGCCCGCCGTGCCGCAAGGAACCGCTCCCGCAGACCCTCCTGATCGATGAGGACCCAGCCCTGCCGGCGCCGCTCGAGGGCCACGCGCTCGCCCGGCCCGAGCGGCCGCGGATCGGTCGCGTAATCGGCGAGGGGAATGAACCCCCGTTCGCTCGCGAAGATCTGCGCTTCATCGGTCTCGACGTGCCAGAGCGGCCGCAGTCCCATCGCGTCGACGCCGAAGAGGCAGAGATCGCCGACCCGGGCCAGGAACGCGGCCGGGCCCTGCGCGAACGGCCCGAATGCCGCGCGGCCCTGCACGTACGCGTCCTGGAGGTCGGGCCGGAGCCGACGAAGCTCGTTCACGATCGGCGGGAAGAGCAGCTCGATCGCTTCGATCGGGTCGAGGGCGAGTCCAGCGGTCATCCCGCGCAGCACGGCGTCCACATCCTGCGAGTCGCTGCCGTCGCGCGAGAGCGGGAGCCGGAGGGCGTGCGCCTCGTCGCGGAGCCGGCCGATGGTGTCGATCTCCCCGTTGTGGGCGAACGCGGGGAACGGCTGGACGCGCTCGAACGTCGTCGTCGTGTTCGTGGAATAGCGATTGTGGCCGAAGGCCATCGATGTCGCGAACCGCGGATCGGCCAGATCGGTGAAATACGCCGCCAGCTGCGTGGCGTCGCCTCGGAGCTTGTACACCGCCGTCGATCGCGAGAGGCTGACGACCGTCGCGGTCGTCTCGGCCTCGATGGCGGCGGCCGCGCGCCAGAGCGCACGGTCGGTGACCGCCGGATCGGCATCCACCGCGAGTGCCAGCTGCCAGAACCGCGGCTCTCCGGCGCGGCCCCGTGGGCCGAGCGCGGCGCTGCGGGTCGTGCCGTGCCGCTCGTGGTGGATCCGCGCGCCATGAGCGGCAAGGATCCGGCGGGTGGCCTCGGCGGTGTATTCGTCGCCATCTCGAGGGACGAAGAGATGCGCCACCGCGAAGCCATCGCGGTGGACAAGATCGCCGTCCACGCCGCTCGCCGCGAGCTCGTCGGCCCAGAGCGCTCGGGGGATGTCCGTCAGAAGCCCGGAGCCGTCCCCTTCGCCATCGACGGCGCCGGAGCGGTGGGCGAGGGCGATGAGGCCCTGTCGCGCGAGCTGGGCGACACCGCCGGTGGGGCGGCCATCCTTCCGGACGATCGCCACCAGGGCGCAGGCATCGCGCTCTTCCGCCATAGAGGAACGCTACGGAGGGCGGCACGGCAGAACCAGATTCCGGACGGATGCGGAATGGCATCGGAGGTTGCGGTTCGGTGCCGGAGCTACCCGCCTCGCTCGAGCAACGCCTTGGTCCGCAGCAGCTTCTGGGCGAGGATCGCGCGCACGACGATCCCGGCGAGCGGCTCGACGACGCGCGCCGGGCCGCGCAGGGCGAAGTCCACGGTGTCGGTGACCCAGGTCGCGTCCCGCTCCGGCGCCGCCGGTCCGATCCGGACGAACCGGTGCTCGTGATGCCAGCGTGCGAATGGGCCGAAGGACTGATCGTCGACGAAGCGGAACGGCGGCTCCCACTCCACGACCGCGCCGGTACCGGAGAACGGGCCGAACGCGAAGCGCAGCCGGGCCCCCGGGCCGAGCGCCGACCGGCCGATGGTCCGAAGCGGGACCCCCGGCGGCAGGACCGCGGCGAGGTTCGCGGCGTCGGCGTGGAACGCGAACACCCGCTCGCGGGGCGCGCGGATGCGGACGGTGGCGCGCGCGCGCGGGCTCATCCGAGCCGGTACCCGACCCCGCGGACATTCTCCGGGAGCGGCGCTCCCGCGGCGCCGAGCTTTGCCCGCAGCCGCGCGAGGTGGGCCTTCAGCCACTCGGGGTCGGGATCGCGCTCATCCGGCCAGCCGGCCTTCAGGAGCGCCCGGCGGTCGACGATCTGACCGGGACGCGCGGCGAGGGCCGCGAGGAGCCGGAATTCGGTCGGAGTGAGCTCGAGCGCCAGCCCGTCCATCCGCGCGGCATGGGCCCGGCCGTCGACGATCAGGCCGCCCACGCTCGCGTGATCCTTCATCGATGGCGGAGCGCGACGGAGGAGCGCGCGCACCCGGGCCGCAAGCTCGCGCATCCCGAAGGGCTTTTCGAGGTAGTCATCGGCCCCGAGATCGAGCAGGGCGGCACGCTCGTCGGTCCCCTTCTCGCCGGTGAGCATGAGGATCGGCGTCGCCGATGACGCGCGGATCCTCCGGCAGACCTCGTCACCCGAGAGCTTCGGCAGGCGGCGGTCGAGGATGACCAGGTCGGGCGCGTCTTCGGCGTGGCGGCGGAGCGCGGTCTCACCGTCGTACGCCGTGAGCAGATCGAATCCCTCGCCGCCGAGCAACGCGGCGACCATCCCGACCATCGCCCGATCGTCATCGACGATGAGGACCGTCGGCATCAGCGGATCATCTCCCGCCCATGATGCGCTGCCGCGAGCGGCCCGGTCATCGGGGAACGCTCACCACGAACACGCTGCCTGACCCGTTGGGCGCGTCCTCGTACCAAAGCTCGCCGCCCTGGGCCTCGATCGCCCGGCGGCTGGCATACAGGCCGATACCGCTGCCCGGAACATCCGCGACGGCACCGCGGACAAACGGGTCGAACACCCGGGCGCGGTCCGCGGGCAGGATACCCGGGCCGCCGTCACGCACCCGCACCACGGCGCGCCCTGGCTCGCTCGCGATGGAGACCGTGATCGGAGTCCCCGCAGGCGCGTATTTCGTCGCGTTGTCCACCAGCGCGGCGATGACCTCGACCGTGCGGCGGCGATCGGCCCGAACGATGATCGGCCGGCCGGCCCGCGGCAGGAGCAACCGATGCTCGCGGGCCATCGGCGCCAGCTCCCGCAGCCGCGCGATGAGCTCCGCCCGCAGGTCGAAGCGGGTCCGGCGAAGCGGCCGCCCGAGGCCCTCGGTCTTCACCGATTCGAGGATCCGGTCAACGAGCTGGTCGAGCTGCTTCACCTGGAGCCTGGCCTCACGCAGTGGCTGACGAAGGCTCGCCCGCGGCGCGGGGCCGTCCCGGTCATGCTCGCCGATGAGATCGAGATAGCCACGGATGACCGACAGCGGGGTACGAAGGTCGTGCGTGACCACCGCGACCAGCTCGCTGCGGGCACGCTCGAGTTCCCGCAGGCTCTCTCCGGTCCGCCGCTCGAGGGCGAACAGGGCGGCCTTGTCGATCGCAAGCGCCGCCTGGTTCGCGAGCGCACCGACGAAGGCCACTTCGGGATCGGCGAACGCCAGCTGACCCGGCACGCTGAGCGCGACCGCACCGAGGAGGCGCTCTCCGGCAAGCAGCGGAAGGGCGAGATGGTCCGCGCCGACGACCGGACGGGCCTCGGCCAGCGCGGTCCGTGCGGCGGAGAGCGCTGCGCGCGGAAGCTCGCCCGACCGGGCCCGGAGAACCGGCCGGCCATCTCCTCCGCGCAGGAGGACCGCGCCCGACGCGCCGGGATAGACCCGGACGAGGCGGTCGACGACGAGCGCCAGGACCTCATCGAGCTCGAGCGTGGAGGTGAGGACGTTCGAGACCTCGAACAATGCCGAGACCTCGCGCAGCTTCCGCTCGGCATCGCGGCGGAGCCGGCTGATCTCGATGATCCCGGCGAGCTGGTTCGCGATCGTCTGCAGGAAATCGATCTCCCCGCGATCGAAGTCGCGCAGGTCGACGGTCTGTACGTTCATGACACCCACGACCTCGTCCCGGGTCACGAGCGGCACCGACAGCATCGACGTGAAGCGCGACTGGTCGACCGCGCTCACCCACTTGAACCGCGGCTCGTTGCGCACGTCGCGGACGGCGAGGGGCACCCGGGCGTTCGCGACCCAGCCGACGATGCCCTCGCCGACCCGCAGCGTGGCGCGGCCGATCGAGCGTCGGTCGAGGCCGTTGGTCGCGGCGAGGCGGAGGATCCCGTCGCGGCGCTCCAGGAGATAGAGCGATGAGACTTCGGCCTGCATCGCATCGGTCGTCCGGTCGATGATCACCCGGAGCATCGCGTCCCAGTCCCGGGTCGAGGACGCGAGCTGGGTGATCTCGTGAAGGAACGACAGCTCTTCGAGCTTTCGCTCCGTATCGCGCGAGGTGTCGGGTGCCGTCATCGACCGATTGTGCGGGATGGCCCCAATACACTCCACCGGTGACGGTGGTCCTGCGCACGAGTGGTCTCACGAAGGTGTTCGACCGGCTGACCGCGGTGCAGGACCTCGACCTCGAGGTGGCCGAAGGCGAGGTCTTCGGCTTCCTGGGCCCGAATGGCGCGGGGAAGACGACCACCCTCCGGCTGCTCTGCGCCCTCATCGCGCCGACCCGAGGCACCGCGGAGGTGGCCGGCCACCGTCTCGGCGCGGACGACGCCCGGATCCGCGCGTCGGTCGGGATCCTCACCGAGCAGCCCGGGCTGTACGAGCGCCAGACCGCACTGGAAAATCTGCTCTTCTTCGCCGCGCTGTTCGGTCTCTCAGCGGCGACGGCACGATCGCAGGCAGAGAAGTACTTGCGCCTCATGGGCCTCTGGGAACGCCGGAACGAGGCGGTCATCACCTACTCCCGGGGGATGAAGCAGAAGGTCGCGATCGCCCGGGCGGCGCTCCATGAGCCGCGCATCGTGTTCCTGGACGAGCCGACGACCGGGCTCGATCCGGATGCCGCCCGGACGGTCCGCGAGTTCATCGAACGGATCCGCGGTGAGGGGCGGACGGTGTTCCTCTGCACCCACAACCTCGACGAGGCCGACCGGCTGTGCGACCGGATCGCGTTCTTCCGCCGGACGGTCATCCGCATCGACACCCCGGCCCGGCTCCGCGCCGAGCTCTATGGCCACACGACCGAGTTCCGCCTGCTACCGCATCCGCGGCCGGAGGATCTCGCGCGCGTCCGTGCGGTCACCGGGGTCACCGAGGTGCGCTCGGAGAACGGATCGATCCTCGTCTCCAGTACCGAGCCCCTGGTCACGAATCCGCGCATCGTGCGCGCGCTCGTCGACGCCGGCGGCGAGCTCGCCTACGTCACGGAGCGCCGGGCGTCGCTCGAGGACGTCTATCTGCGGATCGTGGAGGAGCAGGGATGAGCATCATCGCGACGATGCCCACGCGCCGCACGATCGTGCGGTCGATCTGCCTGCGCGAATGGAAGGAGTCGCTCGGGAACCGGCTCCTGGTGGGCATGACCCTGCTTCCGCCGATCGTCATCCTCGCCGCGGGGATCGGCGCGGTGGCGACCGCGGCGATCTACCCGCCGAGCGAGAAGGACGTCCAGGCGCTCTACGCCGCCTCGCCCGCGGTGGTTGGGCTCGACCCCACCGAGGCGGTCCAGGGCCTCATCGCCACCTATTTCCTCATCCTCTTCATGCTCATCCCGACGGTCGTGCCGCTGACGATCGCGATCTATTCGGTCATCGGCGAAAAGAGCGCCCGAACGCTCGAGCCGCTGCTCGCGACGCCGGTCCGCGTCGGCGAGCTGCTCCTCGGGAAGAGCCTCGCCTCGACGATCCCGGCGGTCCTCGTCACCTGGCTCGCCTACCTCATCTACTTGAGCTCGGTCCGGCTGCTCGGCAGTGGCGCGGCGGTGCGGGCGGTGACCGCACCGCGCTGGCTGCTCGCGATCGTGATCATGGTGCCGCTGCTCACGCTGCTCTCGGTGAACCTCGGCATCCTCATCTCGACCCGGGTGAACGACGTGCGGGTGGCACAGCAGATCGGCGGTCTGGTCGTCGTGCCGGTCGTGGGCATCGGCATCGCCCAGGTGACCGGACGGGTCGTGCTGAACAACGAGTCGTTCGTGAACACGACGCTGTTCCTGATCGTCGTGGATCTCCTGGTGTTCCTCGCCGCACGCCTCGCGTTCCAGCGGGAGAACATCCTCAGCCGCTGGCGATAGCGGCCGACCGCAGCGCGACCGCGCGTGCTAGCGGGAGGGGCTTGGCCGGCCACGCGGGCTTCCCGAGGGTGACGGCCGCGGGGATCCGAGCGGATGGGGGCTGCCGCCGGGCCCGAGCGGCAGCCGGATCGCACCATCGCGGTCGTCGGGGTAGCTCCGAGCGGTCGCGATCTCGACCATCACCGTTTGGGCCGAGCTCACCGTCTGCGCCCCTTCACGAACCTCGAGCTGCAGGCGGTACGGTCCGCGCAGCGCCGGGGCAACGAACGACGCGAAGAACGTGCCACTCCCCCCATTCGGCACCGTTCCCAGCGGCACCGTCGCGGACGCCAGGGCACGGCCGGTCCTTCGGTCGAACGCACTCCAGAGGGCCGTGTAGGTGTGTGGCGCGCCGCCGACCGCCGGCAGGCTCGAGTACTGGACGATGAGGAGGGAGGCTTCGCTGCGATGCAAGAGCCGCGGCAGCTGCATCTGGGCCCCGACCAGATACGGAGCGTGCACGGTGAAGGCGAACGTCGCGGTCGCGGCGCCGAGCGCCGCGAGCGCGGCGCCGTCGGCGTCCACCAGACCGATGGTGATCGAGTAGCCGCCGGGCGTGGAGGGGGCGATGAACGTGATCGCGACCGGCGCGGTCGCGTTCGGGGCGAGCGCGGGCAGCACGAGCGGGGCACGCGAGCGGTCGACCAGGACCTGCTGAGCATTCCGAAGCTCCCAGATGAGGCCGACCGATCCGGGGCCCTCCGCGGTCCACGCCACCGACCCGGCATTTGCCACCGGGATCGACACCGACTGGATGGTCGCGGTCTCGTACACAAGCGCGGCCTTCGGTGTCTGGAAGCGCGCGTTCGCCGGCGGCTCTAGGACCGCCGCGTACACGAGCGAGCCCAGGCTCGCCAGGAGCTGTGTCGCGTCATCCTCACCGGCGTCCCAGGTCATCCCGACCACGACCCGCGGACCGAAGGCGGTGTAGATGATCCCCGCGTCGTGCGTCACTCCGGCAAGATTTCCGGTCTTGTGCGCGACGACGACATTCGGCGGCAGCTGGGCCGGTAAGCGGTCCTTGATCCGCTGGCGCTCGAGGCGCGCGAGCATCCGGTCCGAGGCCGCAGGCGACACGAGCTGTCGCCGCGCGAGGAGGGTGAAGTACTGGGCGATGACCCGGGGGGTCGCGACGTTGTCTTGGGAGTCGTCCAGCGCGACGTGGAACGCGCCCAGCCCGGCGGCGGCAAGGGTCTTGTCGATCGCCGCTGGGGTGAAGTCGTGCAAGAGCGCGAGGGCCGCCCCGTTGTCGGACACGGTGATCATCACCTCGAGCGCCTCATCGATCGTGAGCACAGTGCCGGAAAGCTCGTACGACCCATCCTCGGTGATATCGGCGGGGGTGATCTCGATCGTGTCGTCGTAGCGGAGGGTCCCGGCATCGACCCGCTGCTCCGCCTCCAGGAGGACCCCGAGCTTGTAGAGCGACGCGGTGATCACCGGTTCGTCGGGATCGTGGGCATACAGCGGCTGCGCCGCGCTCGGATCGGATACGACGATGCCGGCCTTTCCGGGGAAGGACTTCACCAGGGCATCGACCTGCACGACGAGCTGGCTCGTGGAGGCCGCTGCCGGCCGGCTGCCGGACAGCAGCGAGACCACGACGAGCATCGCAGCCAAGAAGAGACGGAGCATCACCCCTGCGGCGCCCACATCACCAGTAACGCGGCTAGGACTTGCTTGTTTCACTCCCGGATGGTGCCAGAGCCATCTCGGTCGCGGCGGTCCCGAGGCGGACCATCTCGCGATAGCCGGCCGGGGTCTCATCCTCGAAGCCGAGGAGATGGAGCGCCCCATGGGCCACGAGGAAGGCCACCTCCCGGACGGTCTCGTGCTTTCTCCGCCGCGCCTGACGCTCTGCCTGCGCCGCGCTGATGAGAATGTCACCGAGATCGAGCGTGCCATCCTCGTCGCGCGCCAGACGCCCCACCGCAGCTTCCCCCTTCGCCCCGCCGAGGTCCTGCCCGAATGACAGCACGTCGGTGGTCCGGTCGTTCGCCCGATGGCGCGCGTTCAGTGTCCGCATCTCGTCGTCGTCGATGAACGCGAGGGTCACCGTCGTCTCGGCCGGGAGACCGTAGGGCCGAAGCGCCGCCCGGATCGCGGCGCGCAGCGGTGCTGCGGCGCAGGGCACCGAGCCGCGGATCGCGAGCTTCAGCGGCCGGAGGCGAGTGGCGGCGGCGTCTTCGCCGGCGGGATCCGCGTGATCTGGTCCTCGGGGTACGGGATCCGCTCGTGATAGACCCCGGCCAGGAGCTCGCGGAACGCTCCCTTGATCCGCTGCACGTCGCGAAGGGTGAGGTCGCAATCGTCGAGCTGGCCGTCGGTGACCTTTTCGTCCACGATGCGGTCGACCATCTCGCCGATCCGCTCGGGGGTCTTCTCGGCGAGGGATCGGACCGATGCCTCGGTACCGTCGGCGAGCATGACGATCCCAGACTCCTTGGTCCGCGGCTTCGGGCCGAGATGGCGGAAGTCGCGCTCGTCGACCGTGCCGCCGCGCTGAAGCGCCAGGCTGTGGAAGTAGCGGATCAGGCTCGTCCCATGATGCCCCGGGATCATCTCGCGGATCTGCGGCGGAAGGTGGTAGCGCTCGGCAAGGGCCAGGCCGTCGCGCACATGAGCGGCGACGATGGCCGCCGAGACCGCCGGGTCGAGGTCGTCGTGCGGGTTCAGTCCGGTCTGGTTCTCGATGAACGCCCCGGGATTCCGCATCTTGCCGATGTCGTGGTAGTAGGCGCCCACCCGAGCGACGAGGGGATCCGCGCCGATGACCTCGGCCGCACGCTCCGACAGGTTCGCCACGAGGAGCGAGTGGTGATACGTACCAGGGGTGCGGAGCAGCAGCTGGCGCAGCAGCGGGTGTCCGGGGTCGGACAGCTCGCGAAGCTCGAAGACCGTGCTGATGCGGAAGAGGTGCCCGAGCATGATCATCCCGCCGAACGCGAACACGCCCGAGGCGACGCCGCTCACGAATGCCGCGGCGGCGAGCTGCAGCGCACCGAACGCGTCGGCGGACCGGCCGACGAGCAGGAACGTGCCGATGATCCCGAGATCGCCCAGCGCGACATACGCCGCGCCGGCGACGAACTCGCGAGCGGTCGTCGCCCGTCGGACCGCGGCCATCCCGAGCATGGCGGGCACGAGAACGTACGCGACGAGCTCGACCTGGTTCGACATGATCCCGACGTGGAGCGCGCCCGCGATCTGCACCGCGAGGGCGGCGCGGCCGCCGACGAGCACGGTGAGCATCATCGCGATCGCCGCGAACGGCACGAAGAACGCGGCGACGGAATGGCCGGGAATGACCACCCGCCCGGCGATCGTGAGCGCGAGCAGCGAGAGGCCGATGAGGAGGATCTTCCGGTCGTCGACCCAGGCCTCCTGGGCGTACCGCTCCACGAACAGGGCGAGCACCCCGGCGATGAGGAGCGCCCAGATGAGCAGGCCGGCCGCACCCTTCCAGTCGATGCCTGGGTTCACCAGGCCGAGCGCGCGGAGCTTCTCGAGGTCCTGGGTAGTCACGACCGCACCCTCGCGAACGACGACCTCGTCGGCGGTGACCTGCACCTGCACCGGCGAGACCGAGTTCCGAGCCGCCTGCTGCGCCGCGGTCGTGGCCGCGGCGTCATACGCGAGGTTGGGCGCGAGCGTCTGCTTGAGGAGCTCGGTGCCGAGGCGCTTCTGCCGGTCGCTCCAGGCCTGGGGGAGGGCCTTCGACGCGTCGGCCCGCGCCGTTTCGAGCTGCTCCGGGCGGATGCCCTGGCCGAACAGGGTCTTGAGCGCAGGGTCGACGTCCTTCGCGAGCGCGTCGTACTCGGTCGCCGGCATGTCCAGCGCGTCCGCCGCGAGCGGCGCTGAGAGGGTCACCTCGCCAAGCTTCGTGAGGGCCAGGAGCCGCTGATCGCGCGGCTGCGTCCCGTCGGCGCGGACCTTCGTGATCGCCGCGAGCGCCGCGCCGAGACGCCCGGTCTGCGCGACGACCACCGCCGGGTCCGGGGCGTAGACCTTCGCGACCGCCGCGGCGGCCCGGTCGCGCTCGGCCTGGGTGAGGGACTCGCTAACGAACGCGGTGGATCGTGGCGCCCGCAGCTGGCGATCGGCCACCACTCCGGCCGCGTCGTATCCGACGACGGCCGGGGGCGTCACGAGGAGGGCGGCACCGCTGAGCATTCCGCTGACGAGCACGAATCCGAGCACGCGGACGCGCGGATCGGAGCGCAAGAGCGCTCCGAGGTCCCGGGCCGAGCGTGGACGCGCGAACGCGATCACGGCGTGGGTCTATTCTCCCGCGTCGTGTCCAGTGGCGGGGGCGCAGCCGGCCGTCCCGGCCGCTCATCCGGGCCGGCCGGGATCGCTGGAGCCGGCTCACCGGGTCGCCGCTCGTGCAGCTCGTACGCACGCACGATGCGTGCGACCAGCTCGTGCCGGATCACATCCTTGTCGTCGAAGTCGACGAACTCGATCCCGTTGACCCCGCGGAGGATCGCTCGGGCGACGTTCAGCCCCGACTGCTGGCCCTCCACCAGGTCGACCTGGGTGATGTCACCCGTCACCACGGCCTGCGACCCGTAGCCGAGGCGGGTGAGGAACATTTTCATTTGTGCCGGCGTGGTGTTCTGCGCCTCGTCGAGGATGATGAATGACTCGGAGAGCGTTCTTCCTCTCATGTACGCGAGGGGGGCGACCTCGATCTCGCCGCGCTCCTGCGCCCGCGCGAAGCGCTCCGGTGGCATGAGCTCGTAGATCGCGTCATAGAGCGGACGGAGGTACGGGTCGATCTTCTCCTGCAGATCGCCGGGGAGGAAGCCGAGCCGCTCCCCCGCTTCGACCGCCGGCCGGGTGAGGATGAGCCGCGCGACCTTGCGCTCGCGGAGCGCGATGACGCCCATCGCGACTGCGAGGTAGCTCTTGCCGGTCCCGGCGACGCCGGTCGCGAAGACGAGGTCGCTCCGGCGGATCGCCTCGACGTAGCGCCGCTGGTTCTCCGACTGCGGCACGATGCGCTTGCCGCGCATCGTCGTCGCGATGTGGTCGCGCAGCTGCTCCGGCGGCGGCACCGGAGCTTCCTTCGCTCCTTCGATGAGCCGCTCGAGCGCCGGCTTCCGCAGGCTCTCGTCGCGCCCGGACAGCGTGCGCATCGCGCCGATGAGCTCGCCGACCCGCGCCACCGGCGCCGGCTCACCGGTGATCCGGAGCTCGGCGCCGCGCGAGACGATCTTCACCCCGAACTCGTGCTCGATGCGATCGATGTTCGCTTCGTTCGCTCCGGAGACGAACATCATCTCGTCGGGGTCGGGGATGAGGATCGTGATCGTGGAAGCCTGTGCCATCAGGCCTGTGCGCGCTCCGTGAGCACCGCACCGACCACCCCGGACACGGTGCCGCCCTCGGCCCGGCCCTTGAGCTCGGCCATCACCTTCTGCATCACCTTGCCCTGATCCTTCGGGCCGATCTCGCCGATCTCGCCCATCTCGGTCACGATCCGCAGGACGATGGGCCGGATCGCGTCGGCGTCCAGCTGCTGCGGCAGGTACGCCTCCAGAATGAGGAGCTCGGCCCGCTCCTTCGCCGCGAGTTCTGGCCGGTTTCCCTTGTCGAAGGCCTCGATCGATTCGCGGCGCATCTTGGTCTGCCGGCGCAGGATCGCCTCCACCCCGGCGTCGTCGAGCGGCGCACGCCTGGCGACCTCCTCGTTGTGGACCGCGGACAGGGCGAGGCGCAGCGTCTCTCGCCGGACGACGTCCTGCGCCTTCATGGCGTCGCGGAGGTCCTGCTCGAGACGGGCTTTCAGCGCGGGGGCTCCGCCGGGCGCCTTAGCGCTTGCGACGTTTGGCTTCCTTGCGCTTGCGGCGGGCGGCGGGCCGCTCGTAGTACTCGCGGCGGCGGGCCTCCGCGAGGATGCCGGCCTGCTGGATCTTCTTGTTGAAACGGCGGAGGGCGGCCTCGAACGACTCGCCTTCGCCGATGATCACTTCGGACATCTTCGGTTGGGATCACCCCGCCTTCGGTCATACAAGACGAAGCCGGCCGCCCAACGGGCGTGCCGACGCCCGAATGATAGCGCGGCGACGCCCCGGCCGCCCGGTATGGATACGCGTATCTTTATCGATGGCCGATCGCCCGGAGCCAGATCCGGGATCCGCTCGCCTACAGTCCCGGAGGAATGGGAGCGGTCGCCGTGGCCCTCGCCTACCTGGGCGGCTCGATCTCGTTCCCGTACTGGATCGCCCGGGCGAACGGCGTGGATCTGCGGCGGGCCGGGTCGCGCAAGCTCGGGGGCAGCAACCTCGCCCGCGCGGTCGGGCTGGGCTGGGGCATCGCGGGCGGCCTGCTCGACGCGGCAAAGGGCCCCGCCGCGGTGCTCCTGGCCGCCGCGGCCGGCCTCCCACCGGCGGTCCAGCTCAGCTGCGGGATCGCCGCGGTCTGCGGCCAGGCCTGGCCGGTCTTCCACCGCTTCGACGGCGGGCGGGCGAACGCGACCGGGTGGGGGCTCGCGCTCGCCGTCGACCCGGTCGCCTTCGTGGCGATGATGGTCCCGCTCCTCGCCGCAGCGGGTCTCCGGCTATTGACGGTGCCCCGCTCGACCCGGCTCCTGCCGCTGGCCGCCCTGCTGTCATTCGCGGTGTTCCCGGCGGTCATCCGGGAGCAGGAGGGGTCGAGCCCGGCGGTCGTCGCCGGCCTCGCGGTCCTGGGCCTCGTCGTTCTGCGCCGGCTCACCGCCGGGCTGCACGCGGACCTGGCGACCGGCGCGCCGGCCGGACGGATCGTCGCGAACCGCCTGCTCTACGACCGGAGCGAGCTCCAGGAGCGGGGCCTCGTCGGGATCTGAGCGTCCTCAGCTGTCGGCCGGCGGACGGCCCTTCATCCCGGAGACCACAAGGGCGACCGCGGCGATGGCCGCGGTCTCGGCCCGCAGGTTGCGAGGTCCGAGGGAGACGGTCCGGGCGCCGCGGCTGACGAGCGCGCCGGCCTCAGCCGCGCTCAGTCCGCCCTCCGGACCGACGACGACGGAGCACGCCTGGGCGATGTGGAGCTCACCGAGCTGCGGCTCGGCCGCCTCCTCCCAGCAGACGAGCAGCGTGCCGTCGAGCCGATCCGGGAGCGCGGCCAGGCTGACGGCCGGCTCGACCTCCGGACTCTGGCCCCGCCGCGCGGTCTCGGCCGCCTCGCGCGCAATGCGCCGCCAGCGATCGAGCTTCGGCGCGGAGAGGTCCCTCACCACCGAGCGGGCGGAGACGAATGGCACGAAGCGCGTGACCCCGAGCTGGCTCGCGGCCTCGATGATCTCCTCGCTGCGGTCCCCCTTGAGCAGTGGGACGGCAAGGGTCAGCGCGAATGGCGGCTCGGTCGTGACCGAACGTCGCGCGACGACGCGACCGGTGACCCGGCCCACGCCGACGGCCGCGAGGGCGACCTCGTGCTCGCGCCCGCCGGCGATCAGGATGACGCGCTCGCCCGGAGCGAGGCGAAGGACCGTCGCGATCTGGCGCGCCTGGTCGCCCTGGATGACCGCGTCCTCGCCGGGCTCGTCCTCAACGAAGAATCGGTGGCTCACCGGGCGTCCGCTCCGCGAACGAAGGTCCGGCTCACCCACTCGCCGTCCTGCTCGCGGCCGTCCGCGTGGAAGCCGGCCGCCGCGAACGCGGCCGCCGTCTCGTCCTCCGCCATGGCGATGATCCCGGCGGTCACCAGGATGCCGCCCGGCGCGGTACACCCCGCGAGGTCCGGTGCGATCTGCCGGAGGACCGGCGCGACGATGTTCGCGAGGACGAGGTCGTGGGTACCGGGTACGTCGGCCGCGCTGCCCCGCCCCACCGTCACCGCCACGCCGTTGCGCGCGACATTCTCGGTCGCCGCGCGCATCGAGACCTCGTCGATGTCCACCGCGACCACGGCGGCGGCGCCGCGTTTCGCCGCGGCGATGGCGAGGATCGCCGATCCGGTGCCGATGTCCGCCACTCGCTTGCCCGCGACATCGAGCATCGACAGCGCCCGCAGGCACTGCTGGGTCGTGGGATGCAATCCCGTGCCGAAGGCCATTCCCGGGTCAAGCTCGAGGACGATGGCGTCGCCGGGGTCCGCGTCCGACCAGGTCGGCCGCACCAGGAACCGGCCGATCCGCAGCGGGATGAACGACGCCTTCCACGACTCCAGCCAATCCTCGTCCTCGACCCGCCGCACCCGAAGAGCACCAATCGGGCCGAGCCCGAACGCCTGGAGGTGGCCGAGCGCTTCCCGCACCCGCCGGACCCGGCCGCGCGCTGCGGGATCGTGGATCAGATACGCCTTCACCAGATGCTCGGCGTCGGCGGACGGCTCGAGCGGCTCCTCGACGGCGATCCCGTTGTAGCCGACCCGGGTGAGGATCTCGGAGACCGCCTCGACCGCCTCAGCGTGGGCCGGAACGGCGATCTCGATCCAGCGCAACGGGCGGGAGAGTGCGGCGGCGGAGCCAGGCTCAGACGAAGGCGTCTTTGATCCGGTCGAAGACATTGCGGTCGTCATCGGCGTCCTGGTCGGGAGTGCCGGTGGCGTGATGGAGCTTTTGGTAGAGCGCCTTCGCCTCCTTGGTGAGGGTCCGTGGAATCACGACATCGAGGTACACGAGCTGGTCGCCGCGCCCCACGCCGTGGAGGTGGGGCACCCCCTTGCCGCGGAGACGGACGACCTGCCCATGCTGGGCGCCGGCGGGGACCTTCACCTTGGCGAGGTCGCCCTCGATCGTCGGGACGCTGAGCTCGTCACCGAGCGCCGCCTGCGCGGGCGAGACCCGAAGGACGTGGAGGAGATCGTCGTTCTCGCGGCGGAATCGCTTGTGCTCGCGCAGTCGCATGAGCACGTAGAGGTCACCCGACGGGCCGCCCCGCATCCCGGCCTCGCCCTCGCCGGCGACCCGCAGCTGCTGCCCGTCGTCGATGCCCGGCGGGATGGTGAGGGCGATCTCGCGCTGCTTGCGCTGGCGGCCCTCGCCGCGGCAGGCCGCGCACGGCTTGTCGATGGACTTCCCCGCCCCGCCGCAGCGTGGGCAGGTGGAGACGTTCACGAACCGGCCGAAGACCGATTGCTGCACCTGGCGGACCTCGCCGCGGCCGCCGCAGGTCTGGCAGGTCGATACGCTGGAGCCGGGCTCCGCCCCGTCGCCGCCGCAGCGCTCGCAGGCCTCCAGGCGCGGCACCGAGATCGTCCGCTCGCCGCCGCGGACGGCATCGATGAGCTCGATCTCGACCTGCATCCGCAGGTCCGCGCCGCGCATCGGCCCACGCTCCCGGCGGCGGGTATCCCCGCCGAAGAACGTGTTGAACAGATCGTCGATGCCGAAGCCGACGGCTCCGTCGGTGCTTCCGAACATGTCGTAGCGCTGCCGGCGCTGCGCGTCGGACAGGACCTCGTAGGCCTCGGTGACTTCGCGGAACCGCTCGGCCGCGTCGGCCGCGGCGTTCACGTCGGGGTGATACTGCCGGGCGAGCTTCCGATACGCGCTCCGGATGTCGTCTTCCGACGCATCGCGTGCGATCCCGAGGGCGGCGTAGTAGTCGGTCCTGGCCATCCGGAGATTATCGGGGTGGCATCAGCGAGCAGGCGCGCGGCACGCGCTAGACCTTCTCGGTGAATTCACCCTCGATGGTGTCCTCCTTCTTCGCCTGGCCGAGATCTTTGCCCTCGGGCTCCGCGGAGGCTGACGCGGCGGCGGCCTGATCGGCGGCGTACATCGCCTCGCCGATCTTCTGCGCCGACGCGCGCAGCGCCTCGGTCGCCGACTTGATGGTGTCGGTGTCGTCGCCCTTGATCGCGTCGCGGACCGCGGCGACCTTCGTCTCGACGTCGGTCTTGATGTCGGCCGAGACCTTTTCGCCGGCGTCCTTCAGGGCCTTCTCGGACTGGTAGGCGAGGTTGTCGGCGTCGTTGCGGACCTCGATCCGCTCACGGTTGCGTTTGTCCTCGTCGGCGTGGGCCGCGGCGTCCTTCACCAGACGATCGATCTCGTCCTTGGCCAGGCCGCTCGTCGCGGTGATCGTGACGTGCTGCTCCTTGCCGGTCGCCTTGTCCTTCGCCCGAACGCTCACGATGCCGTTCGCGTCGATGTCGAAGGAGACCTCGACCTGCGGGACGCCCCGCGGAGACGGCGGGATGCCGTCGAGGATGAACTTCGCGAGGCTCTTGTTGTCGGCGGCGAGCTCGCGCTCGCCCTGGACGACGTTGATCTCGACCTGGGTCTGGCCGTCGGCCGCAGTCGTGAAGACCTGGGACTTCGAGGTCGGGATGGTCGTGTTCCGCTCGATGAGCTTCGTCGCGACCCCACCGAGGGTCTCGATGCCCAGCGAGAGCGGCGTCACGTCGAGGAGGAGGACGTCCTTCACCTCACCCTTCAGCACGCCGCCCTGGATCGCCGCGCCGATCGCGACGACCTCGTCCGGGTTCACGCCCTTGTGCGGCTCCTTGCCGAACAGCTTCTTCACTGTCTCGACGACGAGTGGCATGCGGGTCATGCCGCCGACGAGGATGACCTCGTCGACCTTCTGGGCGCTCACCTCGGCGTCGGCGAGGCACTGCTTCACCGGACCGAGGGTCTTCTCCACCAGATCGCCGACGAGCTGCTCGAGTTTGCTGCGGGTGAGCGTGAGCACGAGGTGCTTCGGGCCGGACTGGTCGGCGGTGATGAACGGGAGGTTGATCTCGGTCTGCTGGGTCGTCGACAGCTCGATCTTCGCCTTCTCGGCGGCCTCCTTGAGGCGCTGGAGGGCCTGCCGGTCGCCCTTGAGGTTGATGCCCTGGTCCTTCTTGAATTCTTCGACGAGCCAGTCGATGACCCGCTGGTCGAAGTCATCTCCGCCGAGGTGGGTGTCGCCGTTCGTCGCCTTCACCTCGAAGACGCCCTCCCCGAGCTGGAGCACCGAGATGTCGAAGGTGCCGCCCCCGAGGTCGTACACCGCGACGATCTCGTCCTTCTTCTTGTCCAGGCCGTAGGCCAGCGACGCCGCGGTCGGCTCGTTGATGATCCGCAGGACCTCCAGGCCGGCGACCTTCCCGGCATCCTGGGTCGCCTGGCGCTGGTTGTCGTCGAAGTACGCCGGGACGGTGATGACCGCCTGGGTGACCTTCTCCCCCAGGAACGCCTCGGCGTCGGCTTTCAGCTTCTGGAGGATCATCGCAGAGATCTCCGGCGGCGAGAGGTGCTTGCCGTCCGCCAGCACGACGTCGACGGCGCCGTGGCTGCCCTCGGCGACCTTGTACGGGACGAGGGTCTGGCTTCGCTGGACCTCGGGGTCGCTGAAGCGGCGGCCCATGAATCGCTTGATCGAGTAGATCGTGTTCTCGGGATTCGTGATCGCCTGGCGCTTCGCGACCTGGCCGACCAGTCGCTCACCGCTCTTGGTGAACGCGACGACCGACGGAGTGATCCGCCCGCCTTCCGCGTTCGGGATGATCGTCGGCTCGCCGCCCTCCATGTACGCGACCGCGGAGTTGGTGGTCCCAAGATCGATGCCGATGACCTTTGGCATGGCTAGCTCTCCTTTGTGGTGGCTTTCGCCACGGCTACGAGCGCGGGTCGGATGACCCGGTCGTGCAGTCGATACGCCTTTTGGAACTCTTCGATGACCGTGCCCTCGGGCTCGGCCGATTCGGTATGCGCGGCCGCTTCGTGCAGGCGCGGGTCGAATGGCTGGCCAAGCGACTCGACCGCCACGAGGCCCTCAGCCTCGAGTACCTGGCGAAGCTTGCGCTCGACGAGCCACATGCCCTCGATCCAGGGCTGCGAGCGGAGCTCCTCCGGCACCGTGGTGAGCGCCCGGTCGTAGCCATCGAGCACATCGAGCAGCTTCACGATCAGGTCGGCCTTCGCGAACTTCGCGAACTCGGCCCGCTCGGCGTCGTTGCGCTTGCGGTAATTCGCGAAGTCCGCGGCCATCCGCTGCAGATCGGCCTTGTAGTTGTCCGGCTCGGCCGGCGTGCCGGACTCCGTCACCGGCTCGTCCAGAGCGGCCGCGCCGTTCGGCTTGCGGTCCTTGTTCATCCTGAGGCGCTCCGCCAGGAGCTCCTCGGCGCGCTTGGTCTGATCGTCCATCTTCAGTTCCCTTCGACGACGCGCACGAGATCGCTCATCAGCCGGCCGACGTAGCGGACCGCGCCGATCGACCGGCCGTAATCCATCCGAGTGGGGCCGACGACGCCGACGTACCCGATGACGCCACCCGGTGTCCCATAGCGGCCGAACACGAGGCTGCAGCCCCGGAGCGTCTCGAGGCGGTTCTCATTTCCGATCGCGACGTGGACCTCGCCGTCGCGCAGCTCCGGCGGGAGGAGCTCGGCGAGGCGCGTCCGGTCCTCGAGCATGCCAACCATCTCGCGGATCCGGTCACCCTGACCGAACTCGGGCTGGGCGAGGATGTTCTGGATGCCGTCGTAATAGACGTCGCGCGCGCGCGCCGCGTCGCTTTCGGCCAGGATCCCGGCGAGCGCGCCGACGATCTGGGCCGCGGTCCCCCGCTCCCGGCCCGCGGCGCCCCGGAGGCGCGCGGCATCAGCCCCGGCCTGCTCGTCGGTGAGCCGGCTCCCGAGGGCCCGAAGCTCGTCGACCGTCGCCGGGACCGCGAGCTCAAGGAGCTGCTGGCGGACCGCGCCGCCCTCGAGCACCGCGACGAGGAGGACGCGGCGCTCTTGGATCGGCACTGCCTCGACGTGCTTCAGCAGGCCGCGGATCCCTGACGGCGGCGTCACGATGGACGCCTCGGCCGAGAGGCGCGCGAGGGTCGATGCGGCCAGGCGCAGCCACTCCGCGGTATCGCGCTGGGCCTGCTGGAACTGGTGGCTCACCGTGAGCTGCTCATCGGGCAGCAGCATCGCCTCCGGCATCAGGCTTTCGAGGAAGTAGCGGTACCCCAGATCCGTCGGGACGCGTCCGGCCGAGGTATGGGGGTGCGTGAGCAGGCCGAGGTCCTCGAGGAGGGCGAGCTCGTTCCGCACCGTCGCGGCCGAAACGGCCAGCCGGTAGCGGCGGACGAGCGCTCCCGAGGCGACCGGCTCGGCCGTGGCGATGAACTCCCGGATGACCGCCCTTAAAATTTCCCGCTGGCGCTCGCCGAGCGTCGGCAGGTCACCGGCGGGGCTGCGGCCGCCCGAATTGCTGCGCTGTTGTGCTTGATCCATGCTGCTTAGCACTCTCCATGCGAGAGTGCTAAGAGCCTACCAAAGACCCCGGGAGCGGGTCAACGGTGTCGACGACGCGCTCGCCGGCGGACCGGCCAGCCGACGGGCAGAATGTCGGCTGAAGACCGCTTTTGAGGAAACGAAGCCGAATGTGGCACGAGTTCAAGGGATTCCTGCTCAAGACGAACACCCTGGCGCTGGCGCTCGCGGTGATCATCGGCGTCGCCCTCGGGGCGGTGGTGAACTCCCTGGTGAAGGACATCATCATGCCGCCGATCGGACTGCTCCTCGGCCACGTCGACTTCGCGAACCTGTACTGGAGCCTCGATGGGAAGTCCTACCCGAGCCTGAAGGCGGCGCAGGATGCGGGCGCGGCCACGATCAACTACGGGTCCTTCCTGAACACCGTGATCGTGTTCGTCATCGTGGCCTTCGTCGTGTTCCTCATCGGCCGCAAGCTCCTGGAGCCGGCGCCGGCCTCGCCGGACACCAAGCCGTGCCCACGCTGTGGCGAGACGATCCTCCGGGTGGCCACCCGCTGCCCGCGCTGCACGAGCGAGGGGATCTAGTGCCGGCTCGCTGCGAAGCCCGTTGACCGACGCGGCCACGTGCGCGCGTCGGGGGCTCGTGACCTGTTGATCGAGTGGCACGTGCGTGCGTCGGGGCTCGTCGCCTGTCGCACGACAGGGCAGGTGCGTGCGTCGGGGCTCGTCGCCTGTCGCACGACAGGGCAGGTGCGTGCGTCGGTGGCTGGCGGGCGCCTCGTTCGCTTGCGCGTCCCGTGCGTCCACTGGGCCGGCGCGTCCCTGACGGACGCGGCTGCGCT
>DATCNH010000085.1:0-24971 GCA_036565345.1 Candidatus Limnocylindria bacterium
ACTTCGAGGCGTTCCAGCGGCAATACCCAGAGCTGGCCGGCAACGCGAAGGACTGGGACGACCTGCTCAAGCAGCTGGCGATGGGCATGGCGGCGATGCGCTCGCTCTGGAACAGCATGTCGGGCGAGATGCGCGAGCAGCTCGAGGAGCTGCTCGGCGCGGCCTTCGACGACCCCGGGCTGCAGTCCGCGATGAGCGAGCTCGCCGACACGCTCGGGCAGCTCATGCCGCTTGACGGCTACCAGCACGACCTGTCAGGTGACGACCCGCTCACGCTCGCCGAGGCGCTCGGACTCATGGACGAGATGAACCAGCTCTCGGATCTGGAGGACGTCGTGCGGAGCGCGCGCGACCAGGGCGACCTGACGCAGCTGGATCCCGAGCAGGTCGAGCGCCTCGCGGGCACGAAGGCCCGTCAGTCGCTCGAGGAGCTGCAGAAGATGAGCGAGCTCCTCGAGGAAGCGGGCCTGATCCGCAAGGACGGCGAACGCTATGAGCTCACCCCGCGCGGGATCCGGAAGATCGGCCAGCGCTCGCTCGAGGAGATCTTCTCCACGCTGAAGCGCGACGCGTTCGGCAAGCATCGCGCGGACGCGCGCGGGCGCGGCGGCGATCCGACGGACGAGCTCAAGACGTACGAGTTCGGCGATCCGTTCCTGCTCGACCTTCCGGGCACGCTGCGCAACGCCGTATTCCGCGGCGGCGCGGGGACGCCGGTGAAGCTGCACCCCGCCGACTTCGAGGTGTACCGCACCGAGCTGGTCACGCAATCCGCGACGGCGATCCTCGTCGATGTATCGCGCTCGATGCTCTTCCGGGGCTGCTTCCTCGCGGCGAAGAAGGTGACCCTCGCCCTCGATTCGCTGATCCGCTCGACCTTCCCGAAAGACGACCTCTACATCATCGGCTTCTCGGCCTACGCGACCCAGCTCAAGCCGGCCGACCTCCCCCGCCTCACCTGGAACGAGTACGTGTACGGCACGAACATGCAGCATGCCTTCGAGACCGCGCGGACCCTGCTGTCCCGGTCACGGGGCAAGAACAAGCAGATCCTCATGATCACCGACGGGGAGCCGACGGCACACTTCGAGGCCGGTGATCCGACGCCGCACTTCGCCTATCCGCCCACGCGGCGGACCTTTGACGAGACGTTGCGCGAGGTGGTCCGCTGCACCCGCGAGGGGATCACGATCAACACCTTCATGCTCGCCCGCAGCGCGTACCTCGTGGACTTCGTGAACCGGATGTCCAAGATCAACACCGGCCGGGCGTTCTACGTCGAACCAGAGAAGCTCGGCGAGTTCGTGCTCATCGACTACGTGTCCGGGAAGCGCCGCCGCGTCGCCTGACCGCGGCCGACCCGGGCTCGGACGCCTCACGCCGCACCGAGGTGCGTCGGTTTTCCTAGACTCTCCCTGATGGCTGATCTGAACAGCGCGGTCGAGGCCCAGCTCACCCAGATGCGGCCGTACCTCGAGCGGAGCGGTGGGCAGGTGACGCTCCTCGCCGTCGAGGACGGGATCGCCCAGATCACCGTCACGCTCACCCGCCCGCGGACCAGCCGGCTCGTCGCGTCGCTCCAGCTGAAAAGCGGCATCGAGCGGGCCCTCCGCGACGTGATCCCCGACCTCCGGGGGGTCGAGGCATTGAATCTACCGCCGAACACGCTTGCCGGCTGGGATCAGACCGAGGGCGTTCCCGCCTAGTTTCCCGCGACCCGCCGTACGCGCGGTGCGGATCCGAGGTCGTAGTCGCCCATCCGCTCCGGTCCGAGCCGCAGCAGCGTCGCACGGGCCGCTCCGGCGTCAGCGATGAGCGCGGCGACATCGACCGTCTGGCAGGCCGGAGCGAACGGACGGAGCCGCTCGATGCCCTCGGCCAGGAGCGTCTCCGCACCGTGGTGGTTACCATCGCTCCAGTGATGGAATCCCACCCCGATCTGGAGGATGCCGTGGTACAGGCCACGGATCGGTGTGCGTGTCTCGCGCCAGATCGTCTCGAGCGTCTCGTGCTGCTCGAAGAATCGTCCGGCGTTGAACTCCTCGATCCCCTTGAGGAGCCGGGGATCGGGCGGATCGTCGCACCGGGCCTGGGCGGCCTCGATGACTTCGCCGCCGATGACCCGTTTCGGGGGACGGGAGGCCTTCCGCTCGCGACTGGTCGGCACGCTCGTCAGTCCGCGGCGTCTGCCGCACCCGCGGGAAGGAGCCCGCGGAAACGAAGCTCGTCCTCGATGAACTCGCGGACCCCGTCGTTGCCGAAGCCGTCGGTGGCCCGGTCCAGCGTGTCCGCGTGGCGGACCACGATCCCCTCGCGCAGGTCGTGCCCGGCAACGAGAAAGCCCTTCGCGACGGCGTAGACGCGGGTGTATTGGAAGTGCCAGATCGGGCCGGTCTGACCGAGCATCCGGCCGCGGAACCGGATGAGGCGCGGCTCCTCGCCGACGATCTCGGCGTGCCGCCCGATCTCGCGAAGCGCCGTGGCCCGTTCTTCCGCGGTGACATCGGCCGGGAGCGGGAACTCCGCGGTCTCCGTGATTTCGCTCACCTGATGGTGATGATAGCCTTCGGAGGGCCTGGATGACCGCGCACGCGGCTCCGGACGCTATGGATTTGTGAGGACCATCGACGAATGGCGTACGTGATCACCGAGCCGTGTGTGACCGTGAAAGATGCGAGCTGTGTCGACGTGTGTCCGGTGGACTGCATCTATACCACCGACGCGGACAACATGTACTACATCCATCCGGACGAGTGCATCGACTGCGGTGCCTGCGAGTCGGTCTGCCCGGTGAGCGCGATCTTCCCCGAGGATGCGGTCCCGGACAAATGGAAGAACTACATCGAGATCAACAAGGTGTATTTCAACAAGTAGCGCCGCCGCGGGCCCGGCGGCGGAGGCGGTCAATCCTCGATCAGGCGCCGGCCGCGATAGCCTGCCTGCGCGTCGTGCCACCAGCTGATCCGCTCGCCCTCGCCGGGCTTCCAGCAGAGCAGGATCTCGTCACCTCGTCTGATGCTCGGGAAATCGATGAGGCCGGCGTCGAGATCCTTCACCTGCACCCCGAGCGCGGTGACCTTGGCGACGAGCGCCTCGAGCTCGCGGGCCAGCGGAGCAGACGGACGCCGGTCGTAGGACGCCTTCCGCCGCCGGATGTCCTCCATCAGAGGGCGGAGCTGCGGCAGCATCGCCTCCGCCTCGCCGCGGGTGAAGCGCGTCATATCCTGATCGTAGGTCGCGACGAGGAGGTCAGGTCATGGCGACGTACGTGCTGCTGACAAAGGTGAGCTCATCCGGTGTCAAGACGCTGCAGGCGAACCCGCGACGGATAAAAGAGGTGAACAAGGAGATCGAGGCGCAGGGGGCACGGGTCATCGCGCAGTACGCGACCCTCGGCCGCTACGACTTCGTGAACATCGTCGAGGCGAAGGACGCCGAGGCGATCGCCCGGCTCTCGGTCAGCCTCGGCGCGCGGGGCACGCTGTCGATCGAGTCGCTTCCGGCGATCCCGGTCGAGTCGTTCATCCGCGCGATCAGCGCGAGGAAGGGGCAGAAAGAGGCGCGGTGACCACGCTGCACGCCCCGGCCTATCCCGATGTCGTGCGGACCGATGAGGATCGCCAGCGGTTCGACCGGCTGTACGACGACCTGGTTCGCGTCCTCGGGCTCTCGCCGTCGGATGCCCTGCTGCATGCCGCGACCCAGTATCAGCTCGGCTTCGACGTGCGCGGCCCGTTCGAGAAGCGCAAGCGGCGGAAGAAGGTCGCGATGCAGACGGCATACGAGCGCGGAGAGGGCGGCACGCCGCCGGATCTCGATCCGCCAGGCTGACCGGTGGACCTGGCCCCGGCTACTCCGCCTGGCCCGATGGGTAAGCGCCGATGAGCGCTCCGGATGCGCGGGCGGCGGTCTCGGCCTCGAGCCAGGGCCGGCCGAGGAGGTGCGCCACGCACTCGCGCACGGTCGGCGCGGTGACCACCGATCCGTCCGCCGCCAGGGCCGCGGCCCGGCCAGCGGGAGCGGCGCGGAACGCGGCGAGGTAGCGCTCGATATCCTCCGGCGGATCGCCCCAGAGCTCGGTGCCATCGCCAAGACGCACCGCCACCACGTCGTACGGAGTCATCGTGTGGAGCGAGACCCCCCGCCCGGCGGTGTAGACGACCTCGCCGGCGACGAGGGCGACGCGGCCATCGGGTGAGAGCGCGCCGGCGTGGGCAAGGATCCGGGTCGCCACGGTGAGCTCGGTCGCCGGACCCTCGCGGATCAGCACGGCCCCGCCGCCTACGCCGCGTCCGCGGTGAGCAGGTCCTCCGCCTCACGCACCGGCGCGCCGGCCGGGATCTCGTCGTCGGTCGGCGCGGCGACGGCGTCATCCCAGCGCAGCTCGCGCCCGAGGGCCTCGGCCAGACGCACCGCGACGTCACGAGCGACGACGTCCAGTGGCACCTGGATCCCCAGGCGCTCGAAGGACGCGACCTCGTGCACGAATCCGCACGGGATCATCCGGCGGAAGGCGGCAAGGTCGGTCGATAGGTTGAGCGCGAACCCATGCATCGCGATCCCGCGGGTGACCCGCACGCCGATCGCCGCGATCTTCGCATCACGTCCGTCCGGGATCGTGACCCACACCCCGGTCTTGCCCTCGACCGTCCGGCCGGCGATCCGGTGATCGCCGAGCACCGCGATGAGCGCGGATTCCAGGGCCCGGACATAGCCGACGACATCGGGATGCTCACCGAGCGACACGATCGGGTAGCCCACGAGCTGCCCCGGCCCGTGGTAGGTGATGTCGCCACCGCGATCGACGCGGTACGCGGAAGCGCCGGCGGCCCGCAGCTCGTCGGGCGTGGCGGTGAGGTGATCGAGGGAGCCGCGGCGGCCGATCGTGTAGACCGGCTCGTGCTCGAGGAGGAGCACCCGCTCCGGACCACCGGCGCGGATGCGGGCCGCGACCGCCTCCTGCAGCCGCCAGGCGTCGAGATAGCCGACCCGGCCGAGCGCTGTCGCGTGGAGGCTAGGCGCCACCGAGCCCCACATGCCGCTCGGCGTGGTACGAGCTCCGCACGAGTGGGCCGGCCTCGACATGGTCGTAGCCCATCGTCATACCGCGCTCCCGCAGCTCGGCGAACTCGTCCGGCGTCCAGTAGCGCTCGATCGGGAGGTGATCCGGAGACGGCCGCAGGTACTGCCCGACGGTGAGGATGTCGGTCCCTTGCTCGGCGATCTTGCGCATCGTGTCGAGGACCTCGTCTCGCGTCTCGCCCAGACCGACCATGATCCCGCTCTTGCACACCAGCTCGGGCGCGGCGGCCTTGGTGTGTCGGAGGACCGCGAGCGATCGGTCGAAGCGCGCCTGCGGGCGGACCCGGGGATAGAGGCGTTCGACCGTCTCGGTGTTGTGATTCAAGATCTCCGGCCGCTCGGCCAGGACCACGTCGAGCGCCTCCACGACACCGCGGAAATCCGGGATGAGCACCTCGATCGTGGTCTCCGGCGACTGCGCCCGGATCTCGCGGATGGTCTGGGCGAAGATCGCCGCACCGCCGTCCACGAGCTCGTCGCGGTTCACGCTCGTGACGACCGCGTGCCGGAGGCCCATCCGCGCGACGGCCTCGCCGACCCGCGCCGGCTCCGCGAGGTCAAGCTCGGTCGGTCGGCCGCTCTTCACCGCGCAGAATCCGCAGGTCCGGGTGCAGGTGTCACCGAGGATCATGAACGTCGCGGTGCCGGCGCCCCAGCACTCGCCCATGTTCGGGCAGCGGGCCTCTTCGCAGACGGTATGGAGGGACTTGCTGCGCATGAGCCGCCGCAGCTCCTCGACCTGCGGCCCCATCGGCAGCCGGACCTTCAGCCACTCCGGCCGCGCGCGGTCGATCGGGACGCGCTGATTCACCGCATTCCGCCCGCGGGAGCGCGGTCGCTCGACCTCGCCCGGGATCTCGAACGCGATCGGGACCAGCTCCGGCGCCACTACGAGAGCGCCACGTTGCCCGCGTCGACGTTCTGGATCCAGGACTTCACATCGCGCAGGAACCGCGCCGCGGTCGCCCCGTCCATGATCCGGTGGTCGAACGACAGCACGACATTGCCCATCGTGCGGATCGCGATCGCATCGTCCTCCAGCACGACGACCCGCTTGCCGATGGCCTCGGTCGTCATGATCGCCGCCTGGCCCGGGTTCACGATCGGGTAGCTCAGGTACGTCCCCAGGGTGCCGCCGTTGTTCACGGTGAAGGTGCCTCCCTCGAAGTCGGCGAGCGTGAGCTTCTTCGAGCGCGCGCGGGTGGCGAGATCGCGGACCGCCTTCGCCAGCCCGGTGATCGATAGGTCCTCGGCATTCTTGATGACCGGAACCACCAGACCCTCATCATCGAGCGAGATCGCCACCCCGAGGCCGATGTTCTTGAGCTTCGTGACGCCCGTCTGGGTCCAGGTCGCGTTCACCAGCGGGTTGTTCCGCAGCGCCAGGATGACCGCCTTCATCGCGAACGGCAGATAGGTGAGCTCGAACCCCTCCCGCGCCTTAAAGTCGTCCTTCACCTTGGCCCGGAACTTCGCGACGTTCGTCCAGTCGATCTCCATTATCGCCGCCGCATGTGGAATGGTCGTCTTGGACGTGACCATCGCCGTCGCGATCGCCTTGCGCATCGGCGTAAGCGGGACCGCCTCGTCCCCCACCATCGGCTCCCGCGCCGGAGCCGCCGGAGCCGGAGCCTTGGCCGAAGCCGGAGCCGCCGCAGCCGCCCCGCTCTGACCCCTCGAAGCGATGTACTGCTCCACATCCTGCTTGGAAACCCGCCCCCCAAGACCCGTCCCTGAGATCTGAGATAGGTCGACCTTGTTCTCAGAAGCGAGCTTGCGAACTGCCGGAGTCGCCCGAACATCCACACCCGCCAAAGGCGCCGCGACCGTCGTCTCCTCTTTCTCAGGAGCAGGTGCCGGCGGCGGCGTCCCTTTGCCTTCAGGAGCAGGTGCCGGCGGCGGTGCCGCCGGGATTTGAGCCCGCGGCACCGACGCACCGCTCTGCTGCGCGGAAGGAGCGGGCGAGCTGCCCGGCGGCACCGCCGCCGGCACCTGCGCGGACGCACCCTCAGACGACGGCGGCGCAGCAGCGACAGCAGCCTCAGCCGTCTCGAACGTCGCGAGCAAGGCCCCGATCGGGACCGTGTCGCCTTCGGCGACCTTGACCTCTTTCAATGTGCCCGCGACCGGCGACGGGATCTCGGTATTCACCTTATCCGTTTGGACCTCGACGATGAGGTCGTACTTCTCGACCGCGTCGCCCGGCTGCTTCAGCCACTTGCCGATCGTCCCCTCGGTGACCGACTCACCGAGCTTCGGCATCTTCAGCTCGAAGGTTCCCATTCGACTCCCCCTGGTCGGCGCTAGTACGCCGCGAGCTCGCGCATCTTCGTAGCGATATTCTCCGCGTTCGGCAGGAACGCGTCTTCCTGGACCGCGTTGAACGGTGTCGCCGGCGCCTCCGGCCCGGCGAGCCGCATCACCGGCGCGTCCAGGGCGTCGAAGGCCTCCTCGGCGATCATCGCGCAGATCTCGGCGCCGGCGCCGAACAGACGGTTGTCCTCATAGACGACGAGGCACTTCCCGGTGCGGCGGGCCTCGCGGAGGATCGTCTCGCCATCGAGCGGCCGGAGGCTGCGGACGTCCACGATGTTCACCGAGATCCCCTCAGCGGCGAGCGTCTCGGCGGCGGTCAGGCAGCGGTGGAGCATCAGGCCGTAGGCGTAGACCGTGAGGTCGGTACCCTCGCGTTTCCGATCCGCCGGACCGAGCGGGATCGTGAAGTCCCCCTCCGGGACATCGCCCTTCACCGCGCGATAGGTCGCCTTGTGCTCGAGGAAGATGACCGGGTCAGGATCGCGGATCGCCGAGCGGAGCATCCCGGTGATATCCCGAGGCGTGCTCGGTACGACGACCTTGAGCCCGGGTACGTGGGCGTAGATCGCCTCCAGCGACTGCGAGTGGTAGAGCGCCCCGTGGACCCCGGCGCCCCAGGGCATCCGGATGACGAGGGGAACGCCCCACTGGCCATTCGACCGGTAGCGGATGCGGGCGGCCTCATCCACGATCTGCTCGAACGCCGGCGCGCTGAAGTCGGCGAACTGCATCTCGGCGATCGGGATGAGACCCGCGATCGCCGCGCCGATCGCCACGCCGACGATCGCCGACTCGGCCAGCGGCATGTCGATGACCCGGTCGGGGCCGAACTCCTCGATGAACCCCTCGGTGACCCGGAACACCCCGCCGCGCACGCCGACGTCCTCACCCAGGATGATGAGCCGCTCGTCGCGCCGGAACTCGTCGAGCAGCGTGTCGTGCACCGCCTGAACGTTGTTCTTCTCGGTCACCCGCCGTCAGGCCCCATGCTCGGGAACTCGCTGGGCCGGCGCTCGCGCATCAGGCCGTAGACCGCGGCGACGACCTGCTCGCGGTTCGGTTTGCAGAAGTAATCGCCGTCCACACCCACCGGCGCTCGGTTCTCTGTCGCGGTCAGCGTCCGCGGGGTGGCATCGAGATATTCGAATCCGGACTGCACCTCCAGGACCTGCTGAAGGATGAAGGCGGAGGCGCCGCCGGGGACGTCCTCGTCCAGCACCACGAGGGCACCGGTCCGCCGCAGCGAATCGACGATCCGATGCGCCAGATCGAACGGGTTGAGCGTACGGACGTCGATGATCTCCAGCGAGATGCCGGCGGCTTCCAGGTCGATCGCGGCGTCCTGGGCGATGCGGCAGCAGGCGCCATAGGTCACGAGCGTGCAGTCGGTCCCTTCCCGGAGGACCTCTGGCTCTCCGAGGGGCAGGCAGAACTCGCCGAGGTTGTCCGGCACCCGCTCCTTCAGGCGATAGCCGTTCAGCACCTCGACGACGATCGCCGGGTCGTCGGAGCGGAAGAACGTGTTGTAGAAGCCCGCCGCCTGGACCATGTTCCGCGGCACCGCGATGTAGATGCCACGCAGCGCGTTCATCACGACGGACATCGGCGAGCCGGTGTGCCAGATGCCCTGCAGCCGATGCCCCTTCGTCCGGATGACCACCGGCGCCTTCTGGCCGCCGGCGGTGCGGTAGCGGAGCGTCGCGAGATCGTCCGACGCGAGCTGAAGCGCGTAGAGGAGGTAGTCGAGGTACTGGATGTCGACGATCGGCCGAAGGCCCCGCAGGGCCGCGCCGATGCCCTGCCCCAGGATCGTCGCCTCGCGTATGCCGGTGTCGGTGAACCGGCGGGCGCCGTACTTCGCCTGCAGGCCCTCGAACACGAGGTTCACATCGCCGAGCTTGCCCACGTCCTCTCCGATGACGAAGAGCCGCGGATCGCGGGCGAACGAGGCGTCGAAGTTCCGAAGCAGCACGACCCGGCCATCCACGGTCTCCGAGCCGTCGGAATAGACCGGCGCGACCGGATCGATCCGAAGAGGCGACTCGCTCGAGCTGCTGTACAGATGCGCGCCGTAGCGCGCATCGTTCTCGGTCCGATACCGCGCCGCATACGCGCGCAGATCGGCCGCTGGCGCGCCCTGGCGGCCCCGCACGGCGAATGCCGCGCGTGCGAGCGCCGCGGCGATGACCCGGCGCGTCGTCTCCGCGGGGTCGGCGACTTCGGCGACGAGCGGCGTGAGGCCGGCATCGGGGATCTCGGCGGCGGCGCGCTCGATGAGCGCACGGGCCTTGGCCAGCTCCTTCCGGATCGGCTCTTGATACGCCTCCCAGGCGGCCACCCGGATCTCCTCGACCGCCGTCCGGTCCTCGCGCTCGTGGGCGTTGAGCTCGTCCGCGGAGGCGATCTCCTCGCGGATCATCCACTCGCGCATCCTCGTGATCGGATCGCCGGTCATCTCGAATGCGAGGCGCTCCTTACTTTTGTAGCGCTCGTGGCTTCCGCTCGTCGAATGGCCCTGGGGCTGGGTCATCTCGGTGACGTGGACGAGCGCCGGGACGTGGTCGCGGCGGACCTGCTCGGCCAGGCTCACATAGGTGTCGCAGAGCGCGACGTAGTCCCATCCCGGCACCACCCTGATCTCGAAGCCATTGGCCGTCTTGTCGCGGGCGAACCCGGCGAGCGCCGCCGAGATCGAGCTCTTCACCGTCTGCAGCTCGCTCGGGACGGAGATACCGTAGCCATCGTCCCAGACCGAGACGAGCAGCGGCACCTGGAGGACCCCGGCCGCGTTCATCGTTTCCCAGAACAGCCCCTCGCTCGTGCCGGCGTTCCCGATCGTGCCGAAGGCGATCTCGTCGCCGTGTACCGAGAAGCCCTCAGCCGCGTCACGGAGCGCCGGCTCGTCGCGGTAGAGCTTGGACGCGTAGGCCAACCCGAGCAAGCGCGGCAGATGGGCCGCGACCGGCGAGAGGTCCGAGGCCGACTGCATCGCCGCGACCACGTTCGCCCATCGGCCATCTGCGGTGAGGGTCCGGGTGGCGAAGTGGCTCACCATCTGCCGTCCGGCGGAGGCCGGGTCGGCGGCCACGTCGGTGTTGGTGTACAGCTGCGCGAAGAACTGCGGAAGATCGGCCATGCCGGTGGCGAACATGAAGGTCTGGTCACGGTAGTACCCCGAGCGCCAGTCGCCGGCCCGGAAAGCCTTCGCCAGGGCCAGCTGCGCGACCTCCTTGCCGTCGCCAAAGATGCCGAAGGGGGCCTTGCCGGTCAGGACCTCGCGCCGGCCGGACACGCTCGCGACGCGGCTGCGGAAGGCGAGCCGGTAGTCGTCGACGATGTCCTGGGCCGAGAGACGGAGGTGCGCGGTCGGGGTCGTGACGCCGCTGGTGAGACGGCTACGGGTCTTCATCGGCCACACCGTCGGTCACGTCGAGGCCCATGGTACGAGCGGCGCCCGGCGCCTGTTCGGCCGCCGCAAGGAACGGCCGCACCGCCGCAGCGAACGCGTCCGGGCGCTCCGCCATCACCAGATGGCCGGCGCCGGCGATGAGCCGGACGGTCGCCTGCGGGAGCGCGGTCGCGACCGCGGCGGCGTGATCGGCCGGCACGACGATGTCGCCACGGCCCCACACGACGAGCGCGGGACCGAGATACTCCGGCGAGCGCGCGATCCAGCGTCGGCGCACCGCGGGCCGGAGCCCACGGATCGTCGCGACCGCGCGCATCACCCGATGGGACTCGCGATAGCTCCCGGCATACCGCTCCGCTTCGGTGAGCAGATGCGGCGGCACCCGGGCCGGATCGACGAAGCAGGTCCGAACGAGGCGATGAGCCTTCTTGCGGCGATCGCCGAGCCCGGCCACGAGCCACGCACCCGGCAGGCTCGCCAGGCGCAGGAACAGTGCGACGTCGTTCTCCAGGCCACCGGGTGCGACAAGGGTGAGCGAGCGGTACCGCTCGGGGTGCGACACCGCGCTCACGAACGCGATACCGCCGCCCAGGGAGTGCCCGACCAGGTGCGGACGCCCGAGGCCGAGCCGCGCACGCACCGCGTCCACGACCGTCGCGTAGAAGGACGGGACACCGAAGTAGTCCGGCGCGTCCGCCCGCTCGCTCGCACCGAACCCGGGGAGATCGAAGGCCACGACCCGTCGGCCGTCCGCGGCCAGGAGGGGCATCACCTCGGCCCAGTTCTCGGCCCAGCCACCGACGCCATGGACCAACAGCACCGCGGCCCGATCGCCGGCACCGGTCTCGATCACGCGCAGGCGCAGACCGGCCGCGTCGATCATCACCCCGTCCATCGCTTCATAATGCGCTCGTGCTCTTCTCGTATCTTTGCACCACGGGCGAGGCGCTTCACCGCGACGCGTATCCGCAGGGGGCGCAGTCGAAGGACGCCGACGTGCACAAATGGGTCACGATCTTTTCCGGCTCGCCCGCGGTCTGCCAGCGCCAGCACGACGGTGTGCACCTGTGGCGGCCCGACGAGGGCGGCGACGAGGAGCGGGTCGTGCGCGGCTACGCGGTCCTCCAGTGGGACCGGGAAGGCTTCGACCCGGGCACACCGACGCCGACGACCGGCGACGCCTTCGATTCACGCTGGGGCCCGTCGCTCGTGATCGAGCGGACCGAGGATCCCGCGACCGGGACCTACCTGCTGCTGCGGATCTTTCCGCATGGCCACCACGGCAAGGCCAGCGAGCTCGGGACCGAGCGGACCGACGTGCCGCAGCGCTTCAGCCACAAGGTCTAATTGATCCCTGCTAGGAAGGTGTGTCTGCTGCGGGTATGTGCGCACGATGCGCGAGATGGTGGGCGTGCTCGTGGGAGTCCTCGGCGGCCTTCGGCGGATAGAACAGGCCGGCGACGTAGAACCTCGCCGGCGACTGCGCGTAAGCCGACACGAGCAGGTGCACGTCGTACTTCCCGAACAAGCCCCGGCCCCAGGTCTCGCGGAACCTGGTGGCCCATTGCGCGCCGTACCGCTCACGGCTGAGCCGGGCCATCTCGTGCAGCTCCCAATCGAGCACCGGGAGCTCGTGGATGGTGGTGCACTCGTCGCTGTCGCAGCCGAAGCGCAGGCGGAGCGGCAGCTGGAGGATGTCGGCGGTCGGCTTGGGCCGGATGAAGCCGACGGTCGAGACGCCCCCGCGAGCGAGATCCTGGAGCGCTTCGAGCGAGCCGTGGCGATGCGGGCGGACGAACGGCCAGCGCAGGCGCCAGGCATCCTTTGGATCGAGGTACGCGGTCGCCACGATCTCTCCGCTCACGCTCCGTGACTCCGGCCGGGGGTCGCGGTCGGCCGGCGCGGTGCGGAGATGGATCCAGGACCAGCGGAGGATCGGCGGGTCGGTGTCGGTGTTCTTCCAGGGGAAGGGCGAGAGCCGCACGGTGAGGCCGGACTCGCGGTCCACGCCGAGAATCCCCGGCCGCTCGACCGGGAACTGATCCGCGGCGACGGTCTTCGCGAGCACGAGCACGTCGCGCTCGGCGGCGGAATCCTCCATCGACATCGGACCCAACGATAGGGCGCGGCTGGCGCGCGCGGCCGACGACGCACCTGCTGCCAGGTCGGCCGCTTAGCGCGCCCGCACGATCGCTGCGGCCTGATGCAGGTGGGCGGCGCCGTGGATCGCGATGAAGAGAAGCCAGCCGCGCGCGTCGAGCGGGCCGAGCTCGGCGTGAGGAAAGGTCGGGCCACCGGAGGCGAGGACCCGGGTCTGGGCGAGCCGCGCTTGGGCGCCCGCGATCCCGGCCAGGAGCGTCTCGCGGCTGGCGTCCTCCGGACCGGCGATCGCGTATGGCAGGTCGACGCCCGCGGGCTGGTCGCCCTGAGCGAGCGACCGGGCGATGCGGTGGGCCGCCTCGTCCCAGAGGAGGGCGTGACCGATGAGCATGGCGATCGACCAGGAGTCGAGTCCGGCGATCCGGCGGAGGCCCGGCTCGTCGGTGGCCGAGATCCCGAGCCGCAGGCCGGTCAGCGCATCGCCGACCGCCCCGACGATCCGTTCGGTGGGCTGGCCGTCGGCGATGTCCTGCAGGGGCGTCCCGGCCCGAAGGGCGTCCAGGGCGGTCGCCGCGGAGAATCCCGGTGGCGGCATCCTCCTAGCATGAGGCCGTGGGCGAAGGCGAGGGCGGCGGCATCGGTCCGAAGGAGATCGCCCTTGCGGTGCAGCACCCGCGCGGCACCGAGCAACGGCGTCTCGGGCCGTACCGCATCGCCCTGAACGACCTTGGCGCCTATGCGGCGCTCCCGGTCGCCGACCGCGACGCGATCGTTCGGTGGGCCCAGACGCGACGCCGCGTCCGCGACGAGCATGGCGTGGATCAGGATCCGGCGAACTTCGCCGACCCGCTCATCTCCGCCGACCGGCTCGCGGCCCATGTCCTTGCCGGCGAGCGCCTCGCAGCCGGGTCGGACGCCGACGCCGGCACTGACGACCGGGATCTCGTCGTCGCGGTCCGGACCATCCGTTCCCGTGCGCGGGTGACCGACCCCTAGGCCGGCATCGCCTCACGCACCGCCGCCAGGAGCTTGAGCGTGCGATCCATCTCCGACGCGGTGTTGAAATGGTGCGGCGAGAGGCGGATGATCCCCGGCCGGTAATCGACGATGCAGCCCTGGGCTCGAAGCGCGGCGACGGCGCGGGCCGGATCGGGATGCGCGAGCGTGACGATCGGCGTGCGCTGCGCGGGATCGGCCGGGCAACGGAGCTCCCAGCCCTGGGCCTGCGCGCCCTCGACAAGCTGCTGCGAGAGCTCGACATGGCGCCGTCGGACGGTCGGGATCCCGACCTCGGCCAGAAGTGAAAGGCCGGCGCGAGCGGTGTACGCCGCGGCGACGGCCGGGGTGCCGTACTCGAAGCGGCGTGCGCTCGCGGCGAGGTCGATGTGCTCGACGTCGAAGGCGAACGGATCGGCCATCGCCCACCAGCCGAGGGCGGTCGGTTGCGCGGCGGCGATACGGTCACGGCGTGCGTAGAGGAACGCCATCCCGGGGCCGCCCATGAGCCACTTCAGCGCGCCGCCGACGAGGTAGTCCACGTTCGAAGCGTGCACGTCGAACGGGAACGCGCCGATCGACTGATAGCCGTCGACGACGAGCGCGGCGCCGCGCCGGTGACAGATCTCGGCCAGCGACGCGACGTCCTGGATGGCGCCGCTCGTGTAGTACACGTGGCCGGTGCAGACGAGGGCGGTGCGATCGTCGACCGCACGCTCGAACAGCTCGAGCGGCACCGTCACGCGGTCGGGGCTGCGGACGAACTCCACCTCGACGCCCGCACGCTGGAGTGCCAGCCAGGTGTGCCCATCGGTCGGGAAATCGATATCGGCGATGACGACCTTGTTTCGCTTCCGATAGTCGAAGGTCGAGGCGATCGTGACGAGCGCCGACGACGCGGTCGGCTCGAGGGCGATCTCGTCGGTGGCAGCGCCGAGCACCTGCGCGAACTCGCTGCGGAGCGCGTCGAGGACGCCGACCCAGTGCTCGAACCAGGCGCGACCGCCCAGATCGGTCCAGGTGCGCCCGAACTCGGCGAGGGCCGCCGCACCGCGCTTCGGGAGCGGCGTGAGCGAGCAGTTGTTGAGATAGATGAGGCGCTCGGTGATCGGAAATTCGTCCCGCCAGCGCTCGATCTGAGCGGTGCTGTCCATTGCTGCTTCCTCCATCACCAGCCGACCGCGTAGCTTTCCCGCCGCGGGTCCGCCCCGCCCTCGAGCGCGCCGGTGTCGAGCCTGCGGATGGCGCAGACGCCCGCGGCGGCCGGGGTGAAGTCGGGCAGATCGACGATCCGGTGACCCAACCGGGCAAGGTCATCGCGGACCTCGCGCGCGATCCGGCCCTCCACCGTGAGGACGCCGGGCTCGTAGGCGTGCGGATGGAACGACCACGGGAAGCTCCGTGAGATGGCGCGGGGCGACTCGATCGCAGCCTGGAGATTCATCCCGAAGTCCACGACGTTACAGACGACCTGGACCATCGCCTGACACTGGGCGTCCTCGCCGGGGCACCCGAAGGGCATGAGCGCCGCGCCGCCCTGCATGAGGAGCGCCGGATTCGGAGTGAGCCGGGGCCGCTTGCGCGGCGCGATCGCCGAAGGATGCCCGGGCGTGGTCCATAACTGCGCGCCGCGGGTCGACACGATCATCCCCAGGCCATCCACGAGCGGCGCGCCGAGGCCCGGATCCGAGGGCGTCGCCGAGAAGGCGTTCCCTTCGGCGTCCATCGCGCAGACGTAGGACGTATCCGGCGCGCCGACGCCGCTCGCGGCATGGGGGACGTAACCTGCGGGGCCGCTGCGTCCCTCGTGCCGCCAGGGGTCTCCCGGAGGCGGCAGCGCGGGCCAGGCGCGGTCGTCGCGGATGAGCCGGCGGCGCTCGTCCGCATACGCCTTGCTCATCAGGCCGTCGATCGGGACATCGACCTGATCCGGATCGCCGAAGAATCCCTCGCGGTCGGCGCAGGCGAGCTTCATCGCCTCGGCGAACCGATGCAGATAGCCCACCGATCCCGGGCCGAGCGATGCGATGTCGTAGCCCTCGAGGAGATTCAGCGTCATCGGGACGAGCGGACCCTGCGACCACGGGCCGCAGGCGTACACGTCGATCCCGCGGTAGGTCGTGTGGACCGGTGGCGCGACGGAGACGCGGTAGCTCGCGAGGTCCTCGGCCGAGATCGCCCCGCCCTGACGCTGCATGAACTCGACGATCTCTCGTGCGATGTCACCGGTGTACATCGCATCGCGCGCGGCCATGATCCCGGCCTCGCGGCCGCGGCCGGCATTCGCCGACTCGATCGCGACCAGCCGGCGGAAGAGGCCGCCGAGATCGCGCTGCACCAGCAGCTCACCCACCCGCGGCGCACGACCCTGCGGCATGAAGATGGCGGCGCTCGCCGGCCACTCTCGCAGGCGCTCCTGCAGCCGGTCGATCGCGCTCGCAAGACGTGGATAGACGGGAAAACCGTCGCAGAGCTCGATCGATGGGCCGAGCACCTCGGCGAGGGTGAGCCGCCCATGTCGGGCGAGCGCGGTGAGCCACGCGTCGGCAGCCGCGGGAGTGACCGAGCGGGGGATCCCGATCGGCATGTCGTCTCCATGACGCGCGCGATACGCGGCCAGGTCGAGCGATGCCGGCCAGCGACCCAGGCCGTCGATCGTCTCGGGCGCGGCCATCCCCGGGCGGAACACCATGATCGGGGCCACGCCACCGAAGTCGGTGAGGTGGCGCTCGAGCACGTTGAGCGCGATCCCGGCGGCAACCCCGGCATCGATCGCGCTGCCGCCGGCCGAAAACATCCGGAGGCCGGCCAGGGACGCGAGGTAGTGGCTCGAGCTCACCATGTGCTTGCTGCCGAGCACCGCGGGGCGGCCCTGGGACACCCCGACCGGCGGCGCGGTGTTCTCGACGGGAGTCTCACGCATGCGGACAACTCTAGCCCGCTAGGCTCGACGCATGCAGGTCTACGCCCATCGCGTCGCGCCGTTCGACAACGGGATGTACGTCATCGCGGACGGGCGCGGCGACGCGATCCTCATCGACCCGTCGCAGGGTGAGCGAGAAGCGCTGGCGACGATCCGCGATCGCGGTCTGCGAGTGATCGAGCTCATCAACACCCATGGACATGCCGACCACATGTTCGCCAACGCGGCGCTGCAGGCCGCGACCGGCGCGCGCCTGGCGATCCATCGCGCGGACGCCTATCGCCTCGATCCGGCGACTGCTCCCCGGCCCCGGGTCATTAACGAGTTCCCGCGCTCGGTGCCCGACGACCTCATCGACGAGGGGCCGCTCCCCTATCTCGCCGATCTCGAGCTCCAGGCGCTCCACACCCCCGGGCATACCGAGGGATCGACATCGTTCTATCTGCCCGCCGCCGGGCTGCTCTTCTCTGGCGACGTCCTCTTCGCCGGGAACGTGGGTCGGGTGGACCTTCCCGGCGGCGACACCGCGGCGATGGAGCGGAGCCTTGCCCGGGTCGCCGGACTACCGCCGGAGACGACCGTCTACCCCGGCCACGGCCCCACGACGACCATCGGCGCCGAACTGCATTGGCTGCAGGGCTTCCGCTTCCGCTAGTCGGCGACCCCGAGGATGTTGAATCCGTTGTCGGCGAAGATCGTGGCACCGGTCACCGCACGCGACAGATCGCTGGCAAGGAACACCGCGACGTTACCGACCTCGTCCTGGGTGATGTTCCGGCGAAGCGGCGACTTCTCCTCCATCAGATCGCGTGCTGCCGAGATGCCCTTCACCGCGCTGCCGGCAAGGGTCTTCAACGGCCCAGCCGAGATCGCGTTCACCCGAACGTTTGATGGGCCGAGGTCGGCCGCCAGGTAGCGGGTGCCGGACTCGAGCACGGCCTTCGCCATCGCCATCGAGTTGTAGCTCGGGACCACCCGCTCGACCGAATTGAAGGTGAGCGACATCACCGAGCCGCCACCGGCCTTCTCGAAGAGCGGCAGTGCGCCACGGCAGAGAGCGATCAGCGAATAGGCGCTCACGTCGATCGCCAGCTTCAGCCCGTCGCGGGAGATCTCGTAGAAGCGGCCGCGAAGATCCTCGACCGCGGCATAGGCGATCGAATGGACGAGGATGTCGAGCTCTCCGTCCCAGTGCTCCGCGACCCGGCTGAACAGCGTGTCGATCTCGTCCTGCTTCGTGACGTCGCAGGGAAGGATCGGCATCGCCTCGTGCCCGGGGAGCGTCGCGACGAGCTTTTCGACGTTCTCGCGGAGCCGTTCGGTCGCGTAGTTGAACGCGAGCTCGGCGCCTTCGCGCTGGAACGCCGTGGCGATCCCCCAGGCGATGCTGCGCTGGTTGCCCACGCCCATGACGAGGGCCCGCTTGCCGTCTAACAATCCCACATCCGACCTCCCGCGATGGGCGGCATCATCCCAGAAGGGGGGCCGTCGCGC
Source organism: Candidatus Limnocylindria bacterium (assembly GCA_036565345.1). GTDB lineage: Bacteria > Chloroflexota > Limnocylindria > P2-11E > P2-11E > UBA4735. Next base: position 18,321 of record DATCNH010000085.1, read on the forward strand.
TCGGCCAGGGCCGGAAGCGCACGGCCGCGGTGTGCGCCAGACTCGGGGAATGGACTGGCGCGAGGTCACTCGGATCACGGCTGACGAAGTGCGGACCCGCCGCGAAGCGGGCGAGGCGGTCGACCTCGTCGACGTCCGCCGGCCCACGGCCCGCCGCAGCGGCTACATCGTGGGGGACGTTCCGCATCCCCGTCGCTCGCACGGGGAAGACTCCCCGTTACCCCGCGATCGCACCCTCGTCCTCTACTGAACCTGAGTGGAGGATGAGAGCGCCGCCAGTTTGGCGGTCAGGATGATCGAAGAGGACGGCTATGACCCTGCCCGGGTGCTCGTGCTGCAGGACGGGCTCGCCGGATGGGAGGACGCCGGTCTGCCGACGGCGAGAGCAGACTAGCCGCTACCCGCGAGCGTAGGCACCGATACCGAGGCGTTCGATCGTCTCTGCCCGCGGTCGGCCTTCCTCGTCCCAGCCGCGCTGCCCGTAATAGGCACGCACCTGCGCCGCAAGGTCGGCATCGTCGAGCCGGACCTTCGAGAGGACGCCGGCGACATGGGGCGCGGTCACCTTGGCCGGCAAACGATCGTCTCCGGCATCGAACCCCTCGCGCAGATTGAACAACCGCGCGAGGGTAAGGCTGCGCTCGCCGATGTCGAGGAGCGCGTCCTGGTCCAGCGCCCAGCCGGTCACGGCATTCACGATGTCCACCATCTTCGGATCGTCGTAGCGCAGGAAGAAGCACATCCCCACCGTGTTCTTCACGCTGCGGGAAGGAAGGTTCGAGTTCATGTGATCGCCGCCAGTCGGGCTGGTGGCGTAGCTCATCCGCACCTGACGGCCATACTCGGTCCGCTGGCGCGGGTCGTGCATCGCGAGCTCCTGGCCGCGGACGGTGGTGAGCAGCTCCTCGCCGCCGAGCTTTGCCGAGGCCCGCGCCGAGCCCTCCGCCAGGATGTCCCCGAGCTCGCGCCGCGCGACGACCGCCTCGACCGCCGCGAGGAGCGCCTTCCCGTTACCGAAGACGAGTGGCTCCCCGTCGATCGCCGCGTCGGGCAGGATCCCTCGCGCTCGCAGGTCCATCGCCCAGGCGACCGTCGCGCCGAATGAGATCGTGTCGATCCCGAGCGCGTTGCAGCGCTCATTCACCTTGGAGATGAGCGCGAGATCGCCGATACCGCACTGCGCCCCAAGCGCCGCGATGGATTCGTACTCCGGGCCGCCGTACTTCGGATCGATCTGGTAGGGCTGCTCCATCTTGACGACCTTCTTGCAGCGCACCGAGCAGGCCCAGCAGGCCTCCATCTTGACTCGGTAGCCCTTATCCACGAGCGCCTCGGCACTGATCTCGCCGGCCTCCGCGAACGGGCCGCCGTCGTAGTTGCGCACCGCCATGCCGCCCACGCGGGTGTAGCCGTCGAGACCCATTCCGGTGCCGAAGTTGTGGAATGCCCAATGGTTCTCCTGGAGCGTGTCGGCGACCCACCGAGCGATCTCCTTGACCTTCGCCGCATCGTGGAGGGGAAGCGCGTGGCTGCCTTTCACCACGATCGCCTTCAGCTTCTTGCTGCCCATGACTGCACCCAGGCCGGCGCGGCCGGCGATGTCCTTGTAGTCGTTCACGATCCCCGCGAATCGCACGAGCCGCTCGCCCCCGGGGCCGATCTCGCACACCCGCGCCAGACGCTCTCCGACCTCGGCCTTGAGCGTCTCCTCAGTGTCCATGATCTCCTTGCCCCAGACGTGGGCCGCGTCACGGATCTCCACCAGGTCATCCTTGATGTAGAGATAGACCGGACTTGCCGATGCCCCGGTGACGACGATCGCATCCCAACCGGCGCGCTTGAGCTCGGCTCCCCAGAACCCGCCGACCTCGGCCTCGCCGAAGCCCCCGGTGAGGGGAGACTTCGCACCGACGGCGTGCCGGGAGGCGCCGGACAGGGGCGTTCCGGTCAGCACGCCCATGGCGAAGACGAGGATGTTCTCCGGACCGAGCGGGTCGGCGTTCGCGGGCATCTCGCTGAGCAGGTAGTGGGCGATGAGTGCCCGGCCGCCGGGATGCCGGCGGAACGCCGCTTCGTCCATCTCCTCAACGGCCGTCGTGCGGCCCGTGAGATCGACGCGCAGGACCTTGCCCCAGCTGCCATAACGCTCGCTCATGAGGTTCTGATTATCCTCTCCCTTGACGATGAGCGAGTACGACCTGATGTGCGATGTGTGTCACAAGGCCCTGGATCCGCAGGATGCCGCGGTCTCATGGACCGCAGCGGCGGGTGTCGAGTCGGAGTTCACCCTTGCCCACCTCGGATGTGTGCCGTCCGGCGCATCGGAGCATCAGCCGGTGAAGCAGCTTCTCTGGCCGAACGAATATCTTCGCTTCCTCACCGATCGGTTCGGCTCGCGCATCGGCGATCCCGACGCGCTCCGCGCGATCGCGTGGGCGCTCGCACCGTTCGTCCTCCGCCACGACAATCCCGCCGAGATGGACGGAATGCGTGCCGCATCGTTCGGCGCCGTGCCGGGCATCAAACCCTGGGCCAAGCCGGGCGAGGTCGTCGCGCCCCCGAAAGCGCCGCCAAAGGAGACCGAAGGCGGCAAGTGACCGGTCTCATGACCAACGCGTGACCAAGGCGTGACCAAGGCGTGAGCCACGCGTTCAGTTGTCGTCGATCCGCCGCCCGCGCCAATACTTCGCCTGACCGCCGCCCCGCGGACGGAACGGCGAGTCCATCCCGTCGGTGAGGTAGTACGCCGCCCCGCCGAAGAGCAGCGGCACGAGGAGATCGGCTGACGGGAGCCCAAGCGCGAACCCGAGCGTCTCGCCCGCCGCGCCGGCGACGACCACGATGAGAAAGCGCAGCCAGGTGCGCCGCTCCCGTGCGCTCATGACCGCTTCCGGGGGAGGAAGGACGCTGCCCGCGCCCACTCGCCGCATTGCGCGAGCTCGCCTTGTGAGACGAGACTGTTCCGGACGGCGAGCTTCAGCTCGTCGCGAAGCGTCGTCTGCAGCATCTCCGGGCCATCGGTGTTGAAGTTGAATCGCACCTTGTGCTTGCGAAAGACCGCGATGTACTCGCGCAGCTCCTCGATGTCCTTCACCACGCGCGTGTCGAGGTTGGACGAGGGACAGATCTCGAGAAGGATGCCACGCTCCGCGAGCCGCTTGCAGAGCGCCGCGTCCTGGGCGGCGTGGATCCCGTGGCCGATCCGGTCTGGCTCGAGGTGCGTCACGACCTCGTCGACCGACCGCCAGTCGTCATCCTCGCCGGCGTGAACGGTGAGGCCGAGGCCTGCCTTGCGCGCTCGCCGGTAGAGCGGCGCGTAGTCCCGGTAGTGGAAATCGGGATTCTTCGGTCCGGCGATGTCGATCGCCAGCACGCCGCGCTTCTTGTAGGCGATCGCCTTCTCGACGACGATCTCGTTGAGCGCGTAGTCGAATGTTCGGTCCAGGCAGAAGATCAGGCCCGCCGTGACCGGATATTCGAGGCTCGCCCGGTCCAAGCCGCGGACGGCGGCCATGATGATGTGGTCGAGGTCCTGCTCGCCGCCACGGTTGCGCTTGAGCGGATTGAATCGCAGCTCCAGCGTGGTGATGTTCGCCTTGCGGTACGCGCCGCCGATGACGGCGTAGACCGACTGCTCGAGCGCGATCGGGCTGGATTGGATGAGCTCGGTCCAGTGGTACAGCGCGAGAAAGTCCTCGAAGGACTTGCGCCGCTTCGGATGGACGGTGATCAGATCGACGAACTCCCAGTAATCCTTCGTCGGAAGGCGGATACCCTGCGCGTGGGCGATCCCCCACATCGCCGCCGGATCGACCGCGCCGCCGAGATGGACATGCAGCTCGGTCAGCTCGTCGCCGAGCGGGTGAGGCAGCTAGCGCTCGATCCGGGACATCAGGTCAGCTCCCCTGCTCTCGCGTCGGCGGACGCCGTACCCGGCGACGCCGCCGTGGACCGGAGGGCCGGCCCTCGGGGTGGTCGCGCCAGATCGCGTGCCCGTCATCGTCTGGCGAGCTCACCCGGACCAGCCGGTCCCAGACCTCCGCCCGGCGGAGCTCCTGCTCGGCCGCCTGCCGGTCGACGCTGCGCTCGAGCATCACGTCGCAGTCATAGGGCGAGCCCGAGACGCTCCACCCATTCTCGGTCAGCAGATCGACGACGCGGGCGATCTCGGTGAGGCGCTGCGGGGTCTCGGCGACGAACTCGCGCAGCCAGCCGGAGTAGCTCCGCTTGCCGCGATCGGCGCGATCCAGCTCGTCGCGCACGGTCCCGAAGACGTGGATGAGGATGAAGCTCGGCCCCGCCATGCCGGCCAGTCTAGGCAGTTCTGGGCAGTCCGATCCGTCCGGGGCGCCGGCTAACCGCGCTCTTCGACGAAGCGATAGCCGCCGTCGGAATCCTTCGCGATCACCACGAGAGCGTTCGTCTTGAAGCCGCTCTGACCTTTCAGGTCCTTGCAGATCAGGTGGTAGTGCTCGTGCTCCGGTGGGACGCAGCTGCAGCGCTCGGCCTGGATCTCCGCATCGAAGCGGCGGGCGCCGATCCGGAGGTGGACCGCCTCGCCTGGATCCGGGAACAGCTTCCAAGCGTCCTTGGTGATGAGGATCCGGCCTTTGCGGACATCCTCAGAGCTCAGGCGATGACGATAGGTGGAACGGGAAACACTCATCGGTCACGAGTATTTTCTCACACCCGCCGGTCCGGCGCTCGCACGGCCCGGCCGGGTGACGGCGCGCTAGGGCTTGACAGGTGGAGTAGCGAGACTGGGGCTCGGAGCGTCGAGGAAGCGCATGAGATGGACCACCGGCGTATTCGATCCGGCTTCGCGCAGGCCGGCGACCAGCTGCAGGATGCAACCGGGATTGGCGCTCACGACGATATCCGGCCGAGCCCCGATGATCGCCTGGACCTTTTGCCGCTGGAGCTCGGTCGCGACCTCGGGATGGGTGAGGTTGTAGATCCCCGCGCTCCCGCAGCAGCGTTCGGGATCGGCGATCGGAACGACCGTGACTCCCGGGATCGCGGCCAGGAGGGTCCGGGGCTGCTGTCGGATCCGCTGCCCGTGCGCAAGGTGACAGGCATCCTGGTACACCACGCGAATGGCCGCCCCCGTCGCGTTGCTCGATCCCAGATCGGCGGGCACCACCACCTCGCTCGCGTCCCGCACCCGTCGCGCGAACGCGGCGGCTTGGGCGGCCCAGCCCGGCTCGGGGGCCAGCACCTCGCCGTAGGCCTTGAGCTGCGCGCCGCACCCCGCGGCGTTCACGACCACCGGACCGCTGCCGTCCGCGAATGCCGCGACGTTGCGCCGGGCCAGCTCGCGCGCACCCGCGCCGTCGCCGGAATGGGCATGGAGCGCACCACAGCACACCTGGGCCGTGGGGGCGGAGACGGTGTGCCCGCTCCGCTGGAGCAGCCGCACCGTCGCGCGCTCGGTGTCGCCGAAGGACGACCGCATGACGCAGCCGGCGAAGAATGCGCAATCCGCGCCGGCACGCTCTCCGAGGGCGAACGGCCGGCCCTCCGCCGGCGGGAGGAGCCGCTCCATCGCCGCGAGACGAGGGGGCAGTATGCCCGTCGCGCGGACGACCCACTGGAGACCCGAGCGGGCGTAGAGGGTGCCGAGCGTTGTCGCGGCCGCGAGCGCCCGAGGCCTGGCCACGGTGGCCAGGCCCGCGCGCCGTACCACGCGAGCGAGCCGGCCCTCCCGCGTCCGCTCACGCACGACCTCGCGCGCACCCTCCATGATCCGCCCGAAGGGCACGCCCGACGGGCACGCGGTCTCGCAGGCGCGGCAGACCAGGCAGGCATCGAGGTGGCCGATGAGCGTCGCGGCGGGTGCGGCGTCGGTGGACACGAGCTCGCGGATGAGCTGGATCCGTCCCCGGGGAGAGTCCGCCTCGTCTCCGAGGACGCGGAAGGTCGGACAGTCGTTCAGGCAGAGGCCGCACGAGACGCAGGTGGCCAGGTCCTCGGCGCGGACGTGACGCGTGGTGACGGCCGGGGCGGTCTGAATGGAGATATCTCTAGGATACGAGGCCCGATGAGCACCGAGCCGGCCGCCGATCTCGCCGCGCGCCTGCGTGCGGTCCTTCCGGAGGATCGCGTCCTCGACGATCCGGCGACGATCGAGCCCTACAGCTACGACGCCTCCTTCTGGTCGCTGCGGCAACGGCGCGCGCCGGCGGTCGTGGTCGTCCCGGCCACGACCGCCGAGGTCGCCGCGGTGATGCGCGTGGCCGCCGAGTCAGGCACGCCGGTCGTCCCGCGCGGGGCGGGGACCGGCCAGACCGGCGGCGCTGTGGCGGCCCGAGGTGGGATCGTCATCTCCTTCGCCCGGATGCGCCGGATCTTCGAGATCGACCGCCCGAATCTCCAGGTCTCCCTGGAGCCGGGCGTCGTCTTCGCCGACCTCCAGGCGGCGCTCGGGACGGCGGGCCTGTTCTTCCCCCCCGACCCCGGGAGTGGGCGCGCCTGCACCCTCGGAGGCATGGTCGCCAACAACGCGAGCGGCCCGCATGCGGTGCGCTGGGGCACGACGTCGGCGTACGTCCTCGGCGCCGAGGTCGTCCTGGCCGACGGCTCGGTGATCACGACCGGCGGCGAGCACAGCAAGGCCCTCAAGTCGTCGAGCGGCATCGATCTCACCAAGCT
>DATCNH010000086.1:0-9461 GCA_036565345.1 Candidatus Limnocylindria bacterium
TGACGACGCTGTTGCCGCTCCCGATCGTGATCTCCGACTCGAGGACCGTGTGCCGGATCGCCATGATGACGTCGTTGACGTTCTTCGGGTCGGTGATGACCTCTTCCTGCACCGGTGCCTGATCCTGCGAGATGATCTCGGCCGGGATCGGGTGCGTGAGCGCATGGGCCAGCTTCCGCGTCCGGTCCGGACCGTCCTTCCAGCCGAAGTACCGGTTGACGATGTCCATGTTCGCGAAGAGGTTGGTGATGGCCCGGGCGTGCGGGTAGCCCTTCACGTTGTTGAACAGCACCGGGTAGCTGCCGTCGAAATGCTTCTGCACGCCCGTAAGCTCAAGGTCGCCGTCGACCTCGACGTCGGTCTCGAGGAGGAGGCCTTCGCGGCGGAGCCACTCGATCGTCGCCGGGAGCGAGCGGATGTCATCCTTGCTCGCGGGAGCACCGGACAGGTCGCGGGTGATGGTGTTCTTGCGGCGGCGAGATGCGGCCTCGACGGTCATAGCGGCTTCTCCTTACGTGGCGCGTGCCTGCGCTCCGAAATATAATGGTTAGACCATTCGCGCGCTACGCTCCGATCGTCCGGCCACGCGACCTTTGGGAGGACCAGTGGAGTACCGCGATCTACGCGACTGGCTGGACCGGGTCCGCGGCCTGGGCGAGCTCCGCGATGTGCGCGGGGCGAGCTGGCAAGAGGACATCGGTCGGATCACTGAAATGCTTCACCACACCGACGACTCGCCGGCCGTGCTGTTCGACGACATTCCCGGATATCCCTCGGGCTTTCGGATCCTGGCCAACGCCAACGCCACCCGGAGGCGTCTGGCCCTGACCCTGGGGCTGCCGGTCGACATCGAGCGGCGGCCATTGATGGACGAGTTCCTGCGGATCACCGAGCGCGGCCGGGCGATCGCCCCCCGGACGGTGAAGGACGGCCCAGTGATGGAGAACGTCCTGGTGGGCGACGACGTCGACGTCCTGAAATTCCCCTCCCCCCAGTGGCACCCGCTCGATGGCGGCCGGTACCTGGGGACCGGCGTGGTGGACGTCCTCAAGGACCCCGACTCCGACTGGGTGAACCTCGGCACCTACCGGGTGATGGTCCACGACGCCAAGCGCGTCGGGGTGTACATCTCGCCCGGGAAGCACGGCCGCCAGTTCCGCGACGCCTACTTCAAGCGCCAGGAGCCCTGCCCGATCCTGGTGGTCTGCGGGGTCGACCCCCTGCTGTTCATCGCCTCGACCCTCGAGGTGCCCCAAGGGGTCGGCGAGTACGACTGGGCCGGCGGGATCCGCGGCGAAGCGTATGACGTCATCACCGAGCCGGTCACCGGCCTGCCGATGCCGGCCTCCGCCGAGATCGTCCTCGCCGGGTTCCTGCGTCACGACAACAACCTGCCGGAGGGCCCGTTCGGCGAGTGGACCGGCTACTACGCGTCGGGCGAGCGGTCCGAGCCGGTCCTCGACGTTCAGGCCATCTACCACCGGAACGACCCGATCATCCTCGGGGTCCCCCCGAACAAGCCGCCCTACGAACCACATCGCTACCGCGAATACCTCCGTTCGGCACTGTTGCTGCGCGAGCTCAAGGCGGCCGGCGTCCCCGGCGTCGTCGACGCCCATTGCTTCGGAGTCGGCGGCTGCCGGCTGCTGAACGCGGTCTCGATCGAGCAGCGGTACGCCGGACACGCCCGCCAGGCCGGCCACGTCGCGGCGATGTGCCGGGTCGGGGCGTATCTGGGGCGTATCGTCATCGTCGTCGATGACGACATCGACGTGACCGACCTCAACGACGTGATGTGGGCAGTCGTGACCCGATCGGATCCCGAACGCTCGCTCGACATCATCAACCGGGCGTGGTCTGGGCCCCTGGACCCGGCGATCGCGCCGGACGTCAAGGGTCACAACTCGAGAATGATCATCGACGCGACCAAGCCGTGGGAGTGGCGAGACCGGTTCCCCATCGCGATCGGCCCGGACGCGGAGACCAAGCGCGAGACCCGAAAGAAATGGGGCCATCTGCTCGCACCGCAGGCGGCGCCGGAAAAGGTGACGGGATGACCGAGCCACGATTCCTGGTCGACCCCTACAAGGACTGGGTCGCGAACGAGGGCATTCCGGTCCACGAGGGCTTCGGCCTGGACCTGTTGGAGCTCGATCTGGCCCCCTGGCCCCGACTCGAGGCCAGCGGCGCGTTCGCCCTCCTCACCGGCCGCGGCGACTTCGTGGACATGCAGGTCGTCGAGATCGCGCCCGGGGGAAAGACGGCACCCCAGCGGCACCTGTACGAGGCGGTCGTCTACGTCCTGTCCGGCCGAGGCAGCACCAGCGTGGAGTCCCCGAGCGGAGAGCGGCATTCCTTCGAGTGGCAGACCGGCAGCCTGTTCGCGATCCCGCTCAACGCGTCGTACCGCCATTACAACGGCAGCGGCTCCGAGCCGACCCGGATCGTGGCCACCACCAACTTGCCACTGACGATGAACCTCTACCGGGACCAGGACTTCATCTGGAACAACCCCCGGGCGTTCCCCGAGCGGTTCGGCGAGGCGCGCCAGTTCCGCGGCGACGGCACCTTCCTGCCGATGCGTCCCGGCCGGCACATGTGGGAGACGAACTTCGTGCCGGACCTGCGCACGTTCGAACTGAAGGAGTGGAAGGCCCGAGGGGCCGGCGGCAGCAACATCATGTTCGTCCTCGCCGACGGGACGATGCACGCTCACATGTCGGAGATGCCGGTGGGCACCTACAAGAAGGGCCATCGGCACGGCGCCGATTTCCACGTCTTTGCGGTCACCGGGACGGGCTACAGCCTGTACTGGTGGGAGGGCGAGAAAGAGCTCCGGCGGTTCGACTGGAAGCACGGCTGCGTGTTCGCTCCGGCTGATCGGCTGTTCCACCAGCACTTCAACGTGTCCGCGGAGCCCGCCCGCTATCTCGCGGTGGCCTTCGGCGGCCTCCGCTACCCGACGCTCGCCGACAAGCGCGCGACCTTTATGGGCATGGACGTGAGCGTGAAGGACGGCGGCAGACAGATCGAATACGAGGACGAAGATCCGCGGATCCGCGGGATCTACGAGGAGGAGCTGCGCGCCCGGGAGCTGCCCTCGCGGATGGACAAGGTCTTCCAGCCAGCCTGACGCACTCGCATCGCCACGATGACGAGGCGATCCATCCGGATGCTCTGGCCGGCGGCCTGGAAGAGGGCCAGCCAGATGACGTCGTCCTGCGCACGGTGGGGATCGACATCGGCTCGACGACCAGCCACGCGATGTTCGCCCGGCTTCGGCTGCAGCGGCTCGCCGATTCGCTGTCGAGTCGCTATGTCGTGGTCGAGCGGCTGGTGCTGCACCGGTCCCCCATCGTCCTCACGCCGTATGCCGAAGGTCAGACGATTGACCGAGCCGCCCTCGAGGAGCGGATCGCCGGCTGGTACCGCGATGCGGGGCTCGCGCGCGAGGATGTCGACACCGGCGCCGTGATCCTCACCGGAGCCGCGCTCGAGCGACAGAACGCCCATGAGCTTGCGGACCTCTTCGCCGGTGAAGGCGGCAAGTTCGTCTGCGCCAGCGCCGGACACTCCCTCGAGGCGACGCTCGCCGCGCATGGCTCGGGCAGCGTGGCCCGGTCGCGGCGCGATCGCTCGACGATCCTGCATCTCGACATCGGCGGCGGCACCACCAAGCTGGCGCGCATCGAAGACGGGGTCATCGTGGCCACGACGGCGATCGCAGTCGGCGCGCGGCTGATCGCCTTCGACGAACACGGCCGGATCGTCCGTCGCGAGCCGACCGCCGGGGCGTTCGGCGTGCCGGTGACCCTCGGCGGCCTCCTCACCGGCGAGCAGCGCGAGCGGATCGCCGCAGGAATGGCCGCGGCGATCGTCGCCGCCGCCCGCGGCGCGGCCGTCCCCGCCCAGCTGCAGCTCCTTCCGCCCCTCCAGCGGGCGAGCGCGCCGGCCCGGATCACGCTGTCAGGCGGCGTGTCCGAATACCTCGGCGGAGCCGGCCGGGCCGTGGACGACGACCTGGGTCGCGAGCTCGCTCGGGCCATCGATGGGCGGCGGGACCGACTCCCGGCCCCACTCGAAGTCAGCCCGGATGGCATCCGGGCCACGGTCATCGGGGCCTCGCAGTTCACGGTGCAGGTCTCCGGCAGCACCATCGGGCTAGGGGCCGCTCTTCCGCAGCGGAACGTACCGGTGGTTCCGCTCGGAAGCCCGATCGCGGCGGGACCCGGCGCCCTGGCCCTGGCGGTACGGTGGACCGGCGAGCCCGATCATGCCCGGATCCGAGCGCTCGGCGAGCAAATCGTCCAGGCCACCGACCGGCGCCCGCTCATCGTCGCGATCGACGGCGACGTCGCAGCGACCCTCGGCGCGATCCTCCGGGATGAGCTCCACTTCCCAGGCGAGCTCATCACGCTGGACGGCCTAGACCTCGGCGATCTCGATTACATCGACATCGGCCTGCCGGTCCCGCCGAGTGGGGTCGTTCCGGTCGTCGTGAAGTCGCTGGTCTTCCCCGCCGGCGGTCTCTAGCGGGGCGCGGACACCTTGCCGCGCGGCATGATGGTCAGCGCCGAGCGTCCCGATCTGGTCGAGAGGGCGACCGCGAAGTACAGGCCGAGCCCCCCGGCAGCGAGCAGCTGGAACATCGCCGGGATCCCGACGGCCGAGGCGACGATCCCCCCCGCTGCCGGACCGACGATCGACCCGATGTCGAGTCCAGCGTTGTAGATGCCTGATGACAGACCGATGTCCCGCCCTTCGCGGCGGAGGTCGGCGATCGTCGCCGCACTGGTCACCCGGAGGATGCCTCGGCACAACCCGCCCACCGCGAACAGCAGGATCAGGATCCCGATCGCGAACGGTCCGCCAACGAGCGGGATCGCGAACGTGATCGCCCCGAAGACGATGACCGCCCAGAAGTTGACCACCCGGAAGTCCACGAATCGGAACACAGCGGCGCTCGCGAAGCGAATGCCGGTGGCAGCGATCGACCGCGCGCCCTTCAAGCCGCCGATGAGCGTAACCGGCAGTCCGATCGCGGTGCCGTACAGCGGAAAGAACGTGTCGGTGCTGTCGGAGAGGATGTTGAGGAACAGGACGATGGCGAAGGCGATCCACACCCGGCCGTCGATCCCCGCGAACGCGGTTCGGCCCCGCCGCCACCAGCCAAGGCCGGCCGTGGCAGCGGCGCGATCGTGGTCGGCCACCAGCGGGGTCAGCCACACCGCGGCGATCGCCAGCAGTGGACTGAGACCGAGCCAGAACAGCGCGGCGTCGATCCCGACACGATCGGCAAGCGCTCCAGCGGCGAAAGCTCCGACCCCGTACCCGATGGACAATGCGGCCGTGTACCAGCCCATCACCGCACCGGCCCGACGGCCCCCGCTGATGTCGATCGCGACCGCGAGGTTGATCGTGCCGAGCGCCCCGAAGCTGAACCCGTGCAGCACCGTGACCAGAAGGACGAGCGCCAGCTCGCCCCGGGCAAAGGCGTAGCCGCTGGTGGAAAGCGCGAAGAGGACGAGCCAGAACAGCTGCTGAACTCGGGCCCGCGAGCCACGATATCGAGCCCCGATGGGCACCCGCGAGGCGAGCCGCAACACCCCCAGGACGGAGCTGAGGGTGCCGATCGCGGTCAGCGCGTAGCCATGGTCGGCCAGGTAGAGCGGGAAGAGGAGGTTCTGGGTCCCCTCCGTGGTGGTGGTCACGATGCAGACGAGATAGGTCAGCAGGATCCCGCGATTGAGCAGCTCTTGGCGCAGGCCGCCCGACTCTTCGGTCATGCCTCGCGATCGGGGCGGGGACCGGTCCAGCGCGGGACCAGATCATGGGTCACTCCGAGCTGGTCCAGGGCCTTGGCCACGCTGTGGTCGACGATGTCGTCGATGGTCTTGGGCAGGACGTAGAAGCCGGGCACCGGCGGCAGGATCACTGCGCCATAGAGCGACAGCTCGTGCATCGCCTTGAGGTGACCGGCATGGAGCGGCGTCTCCCGGACCATCAGGACCAGCGTGCGCCGCTCCTTTAGGTGAACATCGGCGGCCCGCACGATCAGGTTGTCGTTCAGCGAATGGGCGATCGCGCTCATCGTGCGGATGCTGCAGGGGGCGACCAGCATGCCGCTGGTGAGGAAGGTGCCGCTGGCGATCGCGGCCGCCAGGTCGTTCTCCTCGTATCGGACGTGTGCCAAGCCCAGCACGTCGGCGACGCTGCGGTCGGTCTCATACTCGATCGTCGCACGGGCCCCCTTCGACACGATCGCGTGGATCTCGATCGAGGGGTCTGCCCGAAGCACCTCGAGCGCGCGAATGCCGTAGATGGCGCCAGAGGCGCCCGAGAGCGCGACCACGATCCGCCGTGTGGCGCCCATCCTTCCCCCGTTCAGCGCGAGCGAGGGGTCCGGCCCCGGGGCCGCGTGGCGATCCCGCTGTGTCCCTGGGTGACGAGCCAGCGGCGGAGCCGCTTCTCGAAGTCCTGCAGATGCGCGAGCATCAAGCTCCGGGCGGCGTCGGAGTCATGGGACCGGATCGCGTCGAGGATCTCCTCGTGGGCCGTCTGGGTCGCCCGCGCGGAGCGCACATCGCGCATGTCATGCAGCGTCTGGATCAGCAGGTCACGGTAGGCCGCGACGGTCGCCTTCAACAGCTCGTTGCCGGACGCGTCGGCAACGGCGACGTGGAAATCCATGCTCGCCTCGGTGTGGGGGGCCTGCTCCCGAACGACCGCCCGGCCCTTTTCGACGCTCCGCTCGATGTTCCGCATCGCCTTGGCATCGGCGCGCTCGGCGGCCAGCTCGCAGGTCGCAGTCTCGACGACGGTGCGGGCCTCGGCCACGCCGGAGAGGGTCATCTTGCGGAGCAGGATCATGGTCGAGATCGACTCGGCGACCTGATCGACGTTCGTTTCGCTCACGAATGCGCCACCGCTCGCCCCGACCTTCACGCGGACGAGGCCTCGGGCCTCGAGGACCCGGAGGGCATCGCGGACCGTGATCCGCGACACGCGGAACCGTTCGGCGAGCTCGCGCTCGGACTCCAGACGATCCCCGGACTTGAGGGCGCCGTCGAAGATCGCGTGCTCGATCTGCGAGACGATCTCGCCCGAGGCGCGGGCCTGCCGGACGGGCGTGAACGTCATGCCGGTCATGCGGTCGACCCGGCCGTGGCCGATTTCGACGTGGCGTCCTCGAGATACACGACGTTGTCGTAGCCGAGGTGCTTGAACACCCGGTTCTGGGCTGAAAGGAAGAGGACCGGCTCGTCGCCGTCGTTCACGTGCTGATGGACGGTGTTCTGGGGGATGTAGACGAGGTCGCCGGCTCCGAAGGTCCAGCGCGACGGCTCGGTGGTGACGCGGGCGTAGTACTTCTCGGCGATCTCGGCCTCGACGTCCCAGTGGAGGCTGTGGCCCCGGCCCTGCATCACGTACACCGCCTCATCGGCCATGTGCCAATGCTTGGCGCTCGTGCCCCCGGGCGCGATCTCCTGCTGATACACGTCGACGCTATTCGTCCGCACGTCGGTCCGTTCAGGAGAGGAAATGATCCGCACGTGCCCGTCGCGGGTGTCCTCCCACCGGGTGTCGCTCCGCTTGACGACCTTCTTCTTAACCGACGCGCTCGGGGTCCACAGCTGGGACCAGTCCAGGCGAGGACCATAGCCATCGCCATGGAATGGCGCGCTGCGCCCTTGCTGCCACATTCCCATCGCCATCCAGGTGCACTTGGCCTTCATCACCAGGGCCAATGCCCGGACCTCGGGATCGGCGTTGTAGTGCTTGTGCACGCAGTCGGTGTGCACGATCGCGAAGTCGTCCTGCTCCCAGTCGTACCGGATGCCGTCATGGATCTCGTAGCCGCGGCCTTCGAGGATGTAGAAGCAGGCTTCATTCTGATGGCCATGTCCATGGTTCGCGCCACCGGCCTCGAGCTCGACGAAGTGCACCTGGAGGGTCTGGGTCAGGAACGGGTCGTCCCCCGGAGCGAGCATCCACGAGGTGTGCGACTGGTCGGAATCGGCCGAGTGGCCGACGCTCGCGTCATCCACCACGGTCCCAGCGCGACGCACCCGGTCGGCCGCGCGCTGGCGTCGACGGAACTCGCCGAGGCCGTAACTCTCCGAAGTCAGCCCGCGCAAGAACACACGCCCCTCGCCGTCGGACACCGGCTCCTCCTCTGCGCTCCTGGATGAAAGGTATAACAATTCAACGAGCCGACCGGGCCCGCGCCGCGACCCGCACCGGCCTGTGGATGCCCCCTATTCGGCTCCGACGCGGACGTCGACCAGGGCCGGCCGGCCGGCGTCGAGGGCCGCGAGCGCCTCCTGGAACGCCGGACGCAAGCGCTCCGGCCGATCAACAGGCCCGATCCCGACGGCGCCGAGGTCGCGAGCCAGGGCCGCGAAGTCGATCGCTGGCCGATCCATCCGCTGGCCGATCCAGCGATTCTCCGGAGGCCGCCCGCGCGTCCGGGCGACGCGATCCTGATGCTGCTCGTCGTTGTAGTAGCTCTGGTTGTTCACGATCACGAACAGGACGGGGATCCCACGGTCACAGGTCGGTCAGGGCACCGGCGCGGCGCGCGCGCTCCTGGGCATCGATCCAGGTCTTCTCGATGACGAACGGCTGCCAGAGGCTCTCGGTCACGCGCCGGATCTCATCCTCGCTGAACGGCTGGGGCTGGCCGATCGTCAGCGCGTACGCGAGCCGCTTCGCGTTCTCCTCGAGATACAGCGACAGGGTCACGCAGCTGGGGACGTCATCGGCCACCACGGCGACCCCGTGGCCGCGTAGGAGCACGGCGCGATGGGCTCCGAGATCGCGGGCCATCGCGCTGCCCTGATCGTCATTCCGCACCAGATCCGGATCGTCGTAGACCGGCACGGCCCTTCCGAAGGGCGCGCCGGCGTTGAACGCGGTGATGAGTGGCTTCCCCACCGTGGCAAACGCGGTCGCCGCCAGCGGGTGGAAGTGGGACGCGCTCCGGATCTCCGGGCGCGCGCGGTAGCAGCCCAGATGGAGCGGGGTCTCCGCGGGCGGCTCGCCCGACACGACCCTGCCGTCCGCGACCCGCACGATCGCGACCTCGCTCGGCGTCACCGCGATCCGCGACGTTCGGCGACCGTTGATGTAGACGACGTCGCCGTCGCGCAGGCTGATGTGGCCATGCATGTCGAACAGTCCGGCGACCGCCATCACCCGGCAGGCGAGCGCGACCTGATGGCGATGCTCCGCCTCCTGAGGCAAGGTCATGTCGGGTATCCCTCCGGTGCTTCCTCGCTCGTCACATGCCCGATGTGCGCGTACCGTCGCCGGAAACGCAGGAGCGCGTCGACCTTCGCCGGATCGACCTGATACGAGACCACCTCTCCGGTGAAGAGCAGGTGATCGCCGGTCGGGTGGGTCTCCCGGACGCGGCACCAGAGGATCGCCATGCTCGCCGCCACGCCGGGCGCACCCCC
>DATCNH010000087.1:0-10632 GCA_036565345.1 Candidatus Limnocylindria bacterium
CGCCGATGAGGCCGCCGATCGCTCCCAGCACCACCGCCACGGCGAGCGGGATGAGCAGCGCCGGAAGCTCGAGCGCGAGCACCGGCCCGAACCGCGAGATCGGCGAGAAGCCGGGGGTGAACGCCTGGTGGAGCTGGGTCGCGAGGATGCTCCCCAGCAGGAGCGAGAACAGCAGTGCGCACGGCGCGGCGAGCGCGCCGCTCCGCCCGGCGATGACGCCGGCGCAGAACAGCACGCCGCTTCCGACGCCGAACAGCACGATCGGCGGGACCGGCAACGGCTCGGTCAGGCCCCACCAGAACGCCAGGCCGACGGTGGTCGCCAGGACCGCCCCGACCAGCCGGGCCATGCTCACCGGCCGGCCGGGATGCCGCTCAGACCGGCCCGGAGGCGTCCGCCGAGCAGGCCGGAGAGCGCGCCCGCGACCGCATACGGGACCACCGACACGACAAGCTGCAGCTCGTACTGCAGGAGCGATCCAAGATCGTTCGCGTACGAACTCCGGGTGAGATAGGACACCACGCCGGAGAGCAGGGCGGCGGCGAAGACCGCGAGCGCTCCGGCCAGCGCCGGCCGCCGGCCGGCGAAGAACCCCGCTCCGGCGGAGGCGAACGAGAGATAGGCGAGTGCCAGGAGTGCGGCAACCCCGATCCAATCGGCGATCCGGAGGAAGACCACCTGGTCGAGAACCGCGGCGACGGCGATGGCGATGAGGAAGCGCATCAGGCCACGATCGCGAGCGCGCGGTCGGCATGGTTCAACGGCTCGGCCCGGCCGTCCGGGCCGATGAGCGCGATGTCTTCGATGCGCACCCCGAACCGTGCGGGGAGATAGATGCCCGGCTCGATCGAGAACGTCATACCCGCGTCGAGGGTGTCCGAATTGCCCGCCACGAGGTACGGATGCTCGTGCCCGTCCAGCCCGATGCCGTGACCGAGGCGATGGATGAACCGGTCGCCATAGCCGCCGTCGGCGATGACCATCCGCGCGGCCGCGTCGACCGATGCCGCGGTGGCGCCGGCGCGCGCGGCCGCATAGCCGGCCTCCTGCGCGCGAAGCACGAGCTCGTGGACCCGCCGGGTCTCGGCATCGATGTCCGGACCGACGTGCACGGTGCGGGTGATGTCCGATCCATAGTGGGCGCGCGTCCCACCGAAATCGAGGACCACCGTGTCGCCGGCGGCGAGGCGCCGATCGCCGGTCGCGTGGTGCGGCGAGGCCCCGTTCGGGCCGGAGGCGACGATGGTGAACAGCACCTCGTCGTGCCCCTCGTCCTCCAGCAGCGCCTTGAGCTCGGTCGCGATCTCGCGCTCGGTCCGGCCGCGGAAGGGCCGTACACGGATCCGGTCGAAGGCCCGATCCGCCGCCGCCGACACGGCGCGGAGGGCCGCCTGCTCCGCGGCGTCCTTGCGCATCCGCAGCTCGCGAGTGATCGTCGACGCCAGCCGAAGCTCGCGCTCCGGGGCGGCGCGAATCAGGCCGAGGACGAAGGCCGCCCACATCTGGTCCGACACCGCCAGCGGCCCGGGCGACGGCACGAGCCCGGCGACCAGCGCATAGGGATCCTCGGTCTCGGCCCAGGTCGCCAGCACCAGGCCGGGGGCCGCCACCGCGGCACGAGGGGCCTCGAGCTCCGGGAGCACGAGCGTGGCCGTCCCGGCGGCGGTGAGGACCAGGCAGGTGAGCCGCTCGCTGCCGAAGATGCGGTATCCGGTGAGATAGGTGAGGTCCGAGCCGGGTGCGAGCAGGAGCGCGGCGACACCACCGGCCGCGCAGCCGTCGGCCGCGCGGATCCGTCGGGTGGCGTGGGGCATCGGCGGGGCGGGCATCATGCGTGCATCCTGAATATCGCACAGCCATGAGACGGGCCCTTCCCTTCATCACCGGCCTGCTCCTGATCGGCGTCGGCCTGGGGCTCTGGCTCGGGGCGCCCGCGCCCGGCCCGGCCGCGGTCGCCGATCCGACGGCCGTCGCCTCGCTCCCGGCACGGCCGCCGACCGCGACACCGACGCCGGGAGCCTCCACCACGGCGACCGCGGATCCACGTGCGCCGATCCCCGATGGCTATCGGATCCAGATTCCGCGGCTGGCCATCGACCTCCCGATCGCCGAGGGGGACATCGTCCGGGACATCGATCAGCAGAAGACACCCGAGCATTACGCCTTCCATCTCACCGGGACGGCCATCCCCGGCCGCGGCAGCAACTCGTACTTCTACGCCCATGCGCGTACCGGGATGTTCCTCACGCTCTGGAACGCGCGGGCCGGCGACGAGATCTTCATCTCGACGCCCGATCGGAAGGCTCTGAAATACGTGGTGAGCGAGGTGCATCCGGCGGTCATTCCGACCGACGTGTCCTGGGCCCAGCCGACGCCCACCGAGCGCCTCACCCTCCAGACCTCGACCGGGCCGAACCCCGGCGACCCGCGTTTCGTGGTCGTCGCCCTCCCCGCGCCATAGCCGCGATCGTCGCCCGGGCCGCGGCCCGCGGAGCGTCGGCAACGGACCGGTATCGCGTATCGCGAGAAAGCGCGGCTGCCGAGCAAGTGCTCGCTCCGCACGCGATGTCCGCCGGACGGACATTGCATTCGTCCAAAGACAGGTCGTGGAACCCGATCTGCTCCAGACCACTGGTCGCCCCGGAGGGTCTGGACGGCCGGGTGGGCCGGGGCGCGATCAGGTGGGGGGTTCCAAGGCATGCGTCTGCACATCACGCTCGCCCGCGCGGGCGCGCTCGTCTTCACCGCGCTTCTGACGATCACGATGCTCACCGCGGAGCGCACCCGGGCGGACGCCTCATCGGCGGCGTTCCCGGCCAGGCCGACCGCCGCACTCGCGACGCTCACGGCCGACGCGATCGCGGTCCCGACGCTCTCGGCGCCCGACACCGCCGCCGCCGTGCTCGGCGTCGAGACCGCGCCGGTGGCGGTAGCTGCGCCGGAGCCGGTCGCCGCACCGCCGCCGCGCCAGGCCGTCGCCGGCGGCTCGTACGTGCTCGCGTCCTGGTATGGACCGGGGTTCTATGGGAACCGCACCGCCTGCGGGCAGATCTACAGCCCGCAGATCGTCGGCGTGGCGCACAAGTCGCTCCCCTGCGGCACGTTGCTCGTATTGAGCTACGGGGGTCGCTCGGTCACCGTCCCGGTCATCGACCGCGGCCCCTACATCGCCGGTCGAACGCTCGATCTCTCCGCCGCGACGAGGGGCGCCCTGGCCTGTCCGGACCTGTGCATGCTGCTCATGCAATTCGCTCGCTGATGGCCGGTCAGCGTTGACGCCCAGCCCCCAGCCCCGGCACCCGGTCGGTGGGAGAGCAGCCGAGCGAGCGTCGGTATGGAACTTGCACGCCCGCCATGCAGGCGCCCGGCGTTCGTCGAGCTCGGGCGCGGGATGCCAGGTGACAGATCAAGACCCAGATCAAGACCCAGATCAAGACCAAGACCCAGATCAAGACAAAGACGCCAAGAACGCAAGGAGTTGTTGCGGTGACGAAGAGCAAGGGCGCGATGACGGTGGCCGAAGCGGGCCGCAAGGGTGGCGCGACCACCGCGCAGCGACACGGGCCGGAGTTCTACGAGCAGATCGGCAAGAAGGGCGGCCGCACGACCGCGGCGCGACATGGCGCCGACTTCTACGAGCAGATCGGCAAACAGGGCGGGCAGCGCGTGAAGGAGCTCTACGGTCCGCGGTTCTACGGCCGCATCGGCAAGATCGGCGGCGACGCCGTGTCCGAGAAGTACGGCCACGAGCACTTCGAGGAGATCGGGAAGAAGGGCGGCCAGAAGGTCGCCGAGCTCATCGCCCGCGGCCGGCAGGCGAGCTGACCACCTGCATCGCCGGCGCGCCGGGCGAGCGGACGAGCGAGCCTCATCCGCGCCGCGGCGCATCCGTGTCGTATCAAATCGGCCGTTCCCGTACCGCCGGGCCATTGACACCGCGACGCGGCTTCGTATCGTCCGTTCCTGTACGCAGAGGGTCCGAGATCAGGACCGGCTGTACCGCCGAGCGAACAGTCGCTTGGCCGGTCAGGAAAGGGAGCACGGTGGACGATCGCTTCAGCGCTCCGCTCGTCGCGGTCGAATGGGAAGACATCACCGCCTACTCCCGCACCGCGCTCCCCGACGACTTCGAGGCGTACCGGCTTCGGAAGCTCACCTGCGGCCTGCTCTGGAAAGAGACCGACGAGTACGTCGTCGTCGTGGGTGACTACGACATCACCAACGCCGGCAAGGATTACCGCCACAACGACTTCCACATCATCCCGCGCGGCGTGATCCGACAGCTGTCGGTGCTCCGCGCTCCCGAGCTGGTCTCGCTGGACGTCGAAGCCGCGAGCTGACCCTTCGGCCCGTCACGTCGCGGATCCATCGCCCGCAAGCCCGAGCCGATACACCAGCGCATGCTTCGTCTGTTCGCGATCGCCCTATCGCTCTACCTCGGCTATCTCCTTGGGCGCGCCGGCCCACCAGCGACCCATCCCAGCGGAACGGCACTCTCCGGGCGGCAGCGGGAGATCCTGATCGGCGTGTCGAGCGGGCTCACCGACAAGCAGATCGGCGCGCGTCTTGGGATCGCGCCGACCACGGTGAAGACGCACCTGCGGCGGCTTCGCGAGGAGACCGGCGCACCGAACCGCGCCGCGCTGGCGGCGCGCGCGGGTCAGCTCGAGGCGGGGACGCCCTCGAGGCCGAGGCGATCGCCGATCCCGGTGAGCGCGGTGACCACTTCGGCGACCAGGTCATCGAACGGGATCGCCAGGTCCTCCGCTCCGGCCAGCATCATCTCGCGGCTCACCGCGCGAGCGAAGGCCTTGTCCTTCATTTTCTTGCGGACCGCGGCGGCGTCGACATCCGCCACCCGTCGGCTCGGGCGGACCAGCGCGACCGCGGTGACGAACCCCGAGACCTCGTCGACCGCATAGAGCGTCTTTTCCATCGGCGTGAGACGGGCCACCCCGGTGTGGTCTCCGTGGCTCTGGATCGCGCGCACGATCTCCTCGGATAGCCCGGCCGCCTCAAGGATCGGGCGTCCGTTCTGCGGGTGGCCGGCCGGATCCTGCTCGTAGTCGAAGTCGTGCAAGAGCCCGGTGATCGCCCACGTTTCCTCGCGGTCCTGTGCGCCGGACCGGCGCGCGAAATGCCGCATCGCGGCCTCGACCGCAAGGCCGTGCTTGCGCAGGCTGTCCCCCTGGGTGTGGCGACAGAGCAGCGCAAGCGCCTCGTCGCGGCCCACCGTGGTCATCGCTGCCGAGCGTATCCTAGGAAGACATGATCGAGCTCACCCCGCTCGCCGCCGAGAAGCTATCCGGCCTCCTGGCCGCCAGTCCCGACCAGCGCGTGCTCCGGGTGTATGTGTCGGGCAAGAGCTGCTGCGGTACCCAGTACGCCCTCGCGCTCGATGCGGCCGCCGAAGCCGACGACGCGGTCATGCAGCGGTCCGGGATCGACGTCGTCGTCGACCCGGAGAGCCTGCCGTACGTCCAGGGCGCGACCGTCGATTTCGTCGACGCGCTGATGGGCGGCGGATTCACCGTGCGCAACCCGAGCCAGGACGGCGGCGGGTGCGCGTGCGGGAAGCGCTGATCGTTCAGCTCGTCCGCTGACCGGCTGCGGCTGCGGGCTGGTGCTCGCGACCCTCGGCGTGCTCCTCTATGTCCTCCTGTTCGGCTCGAGCGATCCAGGGGAGCCGATCGCGCAGGCGCTCCGCCTGGCCGCGGTCACGATCCTTGCGGCCGGTCTCCTTCGGTCTCTCGCTCATAGGCGCGTGCGACCCGCAGGAGCAACGCTTCATCCCACCGGCGGCTGACGAGCTGGAGGCCGATCGGGAGCCCGCCCCGATCGCGGCCGCAGGGGACCGAGATCGCCGGGAGCCCGGTGAGATTGAACGGGGAGGTGAAGGCGGTGAGCCGCGCGGCCGCAGCGACCGCATCCGCACCCTCCCGCAGCGGTGCGACGGTCGGCGTCGACGGCAGCGCGAGCACGTCGATCGTGCCGAACACCTCATCGAAGGCGCGGATGAGCTCATCGCGGGTGTGCCGGGCGGCTGCGTAGTCCGCGCCGGTCACCGCGCGCCCGGCGTCGATCCGGGCGGCGACATCGACGCCGTAGCCGTCGCGATGCGCGGCGATCCGCTCCCGGTGGAAGGCCGCGGCGTCGGCGCCGAGGATCGTCCGCTGGGTCTCGCGCAGCTCGCTGGTGCGGGGAAGCGTGATCTCGGTCACGCTCGCACCGGCCGCCTCGAGGACTGCCACGGCGGCGCGCACCGCCGTGGCCACCTCCGGGTCGGCCTGCGCGAAGAAGTACGGAACGGTCAGGCCCACCCGGATCCCGCGCACGCCGCGCTCGAGGTCGGCGAGGTAGTCCGCGACCGGCCGATCCACCGAGCTCGGGTCCGCCGGATCGTGGCCGGCGATCGCCGCGAGGGTGATCGCCGCGTCGCGCACACTGCGGGTCATCGGGCCGGCGTGGTCGAGGGTCCAGGAGAGCGGGATCGCGCCGCGCAGGCTCACCCTGCCGCAAGTGGGCTTGAGCCCGACGATCCCGCAGAGCGAGGCCGGGATCCGGATCGAGCCGCCGGTGTCGCTTCCGATGGAGCTGAAGCACATCCCGGTGGCGAGGGCCACCGCATTCCCGCCGCTCGATCCGCCGGGGATCCGGTCCGGCGCGAACGGGTTCCGCGCCGGTCCAAAGTGCGGGTTGTCGGTCGTCACGCCAAAGGCCCACTCATGGAGATTGGTCTTCCCAACGAGGACCGCGCCGGCCGAGCGCAGTCGGGCGGTGACCGCCGCGTCACGCGCGGCGATGTTGTTCCTGAGCAGCCCCGATCCGGCGGTCGTGGTCACGCCCTCCTGATCGAAGAGATCCTTGAGCGCGACCGGGATCCCGTGCAGCGGCCCACGGTCCTGGCCTGCGGCGAGCTCGCGGTCGGCGGTCGCCGCGACCAGGCGCGCCGCTTCCGCGGTGACGGTGATGAACGCGCCGAGACCGGCGCCGCGTTCGGCGATGACGCCGAGACAGGCGGCGGTGAGCTCGATCGAGGAGGCGTCGCGGCGCCGGAGCAGCTGGCCGGCCCGTTCGATCGTGGGCAGTGCGTCGATCACCGCAGAAGACGATAGGCGGCCGCGCTATTCGGCGGTGCTGGCCTCTCGGGCGCGGCGCGCCGCCCGCCGTTCGTCGTACTTCCGGGCGCTCGCGTCGAGTTTGGCGATGAACGCCGCGAGCTCCTCGCGGGATCGTTCGGCCTCCGGATCGAGGTCGGTGCGCTCGAAGACCTTCCAGTAGCGGAGCAGCGGCATCAGGATGTCGTCGTGGTGGATCCGCAGGTCGTAGATTCCGGCGTCGGCCATCTTGGCGGCCTTGCGCACGAAGCCGTTGATCCCCGCGCCCGGCATCGCGAAGGTGAGGACCTCGCGGGTGATCGCCTGCATCACCGCCGAGGGCGCGACCTCGAATGCGGCGGTCAGGGCGTCGCGGTAGAAGATCATGTGCAGGTTCTCGTCCTGCGCGACGCGGAGCATGATCCGGTCGGCGACCGGGTCGTCGGAATACTTTCCGGTGTTCTGGTGGGAGATCCGGGTCGCGAGCTCCTGGAATGAGGTGTACGCCAGGCCACGCAGCGCCCCCATCGGGCGGTCGTAGCCCTGGAGCATCGTCTGCATCCGCTCGCGCTCCAGCAGCACCGGGTCGATGTTGCGGGTGACCACGAGGTAGTCGCGAATGACGATCGCGTGGCGGCCCTCCTCCGCGGTCCAGCGGCCGATCCAGTTCTTCCAGGCACCGTCGCCCTTGCTGAACATCGTGTGGATGAGCCGGTGGTAGGAGGGGAGGTTGTCCTCGGTGAGGAGGTTCACCTCGAACGCGGTCTGGGCCACGCCCGAGAGTCGCGCATGGTCGGGGGTCCACGGCTCCTTGTCGTAGTCCCGGCCCAGGCTGTAGGGGATGTAGTCGTGCGGGAACCATTCCTTGGCGACGGCGACGTGGCGGTCGACGAGCTTGCCGACGGCAGGCTCGATCTCGGCCAGGATCTTCGCCTCGGCCAGGTCTTCTCGGCTCAGTGAAATGGTCATACCGACGATTGCAACAATAGACCGCGCACCCGTCGGAAGCGCGTGCGACCGGGCGCCAGGCGCCGAGGATGCGTCGCCTCGGGCCTCACCACCGTTCGGTGCCTGCCTGCCGCGATCATCGAACCGGTGACGCCTGGCCCCCCGCGTACCGTTTGGCGTCGGCCAGCGGCATCTGCCAGATGGTGTCCTCCCAGGCCGGTGCGAACCCCATCTTCACGTTGATCGCGAGCATCGGCGCATTCGTGCCGGCGTTCTCGGTGCGGATGAATCGGGCATCGGGCATATCGGCGACGATCCGGTTCACCATCGTCGCCTTGATCCACTTTCCGATATCGCGCCCCTGATGCCTCGGATCGACCGCGGTCCCGCCCTGGTGGATCTGATGCGGGTACCGACGGTCGAAGACCACGTCGGTGAAGCCGGCGGCTTCGCCGGTCGAGGTCTCGATCGCGAGGATCAGCCAGTAGGTCTGACCGCGTTCCTTGCGCATGCGTTCCCACTCGCGGACGATCTCTTCCGTGAACTTCCAGGGCTCCATGTCGAGGTCCTCGAGCGGCATGCGGTTGATCGCGCGGAACGCCTCGAGGGCCGGCTCGAGCAGATCGGCCGGGATCTCGTCCACGATCCACTCGAACCGGTAGCCCGCCGGCGTATGCGTCGCCCAGTCCTGCATCAACGCGCGGTCGACAGCTCCCAGGTCGAGCTGGCTCACGCGCATGCGCAGGCCGGGCGCGGCCCCGAGATGCGTGGAGACCGCGTTGCCCGCGGGTACGCGACTGGTGGTGAACCACTCGACGAGCTTGGCCTCCCCGTCAGCGATCTCGCCCAGCCCGGCGGCGAGGAGCGCGCGCCCGACGCCCCGGCGGCGATGCTCGGGGTGCACGGCCAGCTCGATCTCGCGGATGTGCTCGTTGGAGCCGGTGAGAGTGCGGCTGAACATCGCGCGTCCGACGAGGCGACCGTCCGCGGTCGCGATGAACTCACGCCTTCGGGAGAGCTTCGACGTCGTCCGGAAGCGTGCCTCGATCATCGCGACCGGACGGGGCGGATCCTCCGGACGCGCTTCCTCGTCGAGGACGCGCACGAAGGCGACGAGCTGGCGCATGAGCGCGTCGTCCGCGCCCGCCAGGTCGATCTGCTGGATGCGGTACCCGGCGGGCGCGCCGATGGGCTTGTCCATGAATCGCGAAGACTAACAGCGCGTGCCGCCGCCGCCCCACCGACGGAGCGAAGATCGAAGATCGCGGACCGATCTCCCCCGGCGAGCATTGCGCGGGCTACCGCCGGAGGTGATAGAAGCGGAAGAAGGGATGCTCGATGCCGAGGACCTCGACATCCATGAAGCCAGCGGCGCTCGCGTACTCACGCAGCGTGTCGGGGCGCATGACCGTGCCGGTCCCGGCGCCCGGCTGCTTGGCGAGGCCGTTCGGCAGGCAAATGAGGATCGACGCGGCGTACATGAGTCGCTCGATGTCGCCCGCTGGTGCAGTGAAGGACTCCGCCACGTGCTCGTCCATCACGAGCACCGAGCCGCCCGCCACCAGCATCTGGCGCGCGGCGCGGCGCGTCTCGACCGGACGCGAGAAGTCGTGCCACCGCCTCGAAGATCGTGACGAGGTCATACCGCCCGTTGTGCGCGGGGTCGGTGGCGTCCCGGATGTGGAAGTCGACGCGATCGGCGACTCCGGCCTCAGCCGCCGCCCTCCGCGCCGTTGCGACGGCGCGCTCGTCAAGGTCGAAGCCGTCGACGCGAGTCCGTGGGTAGCCCCTCGCGATCGCGATGGTCGACCAGCCGACACCGCAGGCGATGTCGGCGACGCGGGCGCCCTCGCCAAGCTTGGCATGCACGTCTGCGATCTGCGGCAGGATCTCCTGGGTGAGCTGGTTCCGGAAGAGTGGGCGGTTGAAGTCGCCTTGCGACTGCCAGAGGTCGTCCCCGTACTCGGCCCAGGAAACGCCGCCGCCGCTCCGGTAGGCCTCGAGGAGCTTCGGCATCACCGCCATGGCCGGTGGCAGGAGACGCGCGAGCGGAACGATGGAGTTGAGGCTGTCGAGCTCGGTGAGCGGCTCGGCGTGCGCTCGGGGGAGCGCGTACGACCGGTGCGCCGCAGCCTGCGAGGCGTCGTCCACCCTCAGGATGCCGGTGACGGCCTGCTGCTCGAGCCACTCGCGCGCGTAGCGCTCGGCGAGACCCGCTCGTGTCGCCAGTTGTTCGGAGGTCGCCGGACCTTCGTGAGCGAGACTCCGATGCAGACCGAGCGCGTCGCCGATGTACACCGTCAGCAGGTCTGCCGACGCCAGGAACGCGCTGAAGAGCCTGTCGACGAACGCGTCACGCTGACCCGCTTCCTCATCGCTGAGGGTCGCTGGCGTCTGCTCGGTGGTTCCCATTCCTTACACGTCATCAGACCCCGCCTGACAGGTACAGCTCGAGCGGGTGGACGCCGCTCCGGACGAGCGCCGGATGACGACGGCCATCAAGCTCGCACAAGACCTTGCGGCCGCCTGGGAGCTGGCGCGCCCCGAGCGACGCACGCAGCTCATCGCGGCGCTTTTTCGAGACCGT
>DATCNH010000088.1:0-2184 GCA_036565345.1 Candidatus Limnocylindria bacterium
AGCATCCAGTTGTCGTCGTAGAACTTCGACAGGTACGAGCGGCCGCTGTCGGGGATCATCGTGAGGATCCGCGCCTCGGGGCCGAACCGCTCGGCGATCTGCAGCATCGCCGCGACCGAGGTGCCGCCGGAGCCGCCGGCGAGAATGCCCTCCTCCCGCGCGAGCCGCCGGGCGACGAGGAACGAGTCGCGGTCGGAGACACGGATCCATTCGTCCACGACCTCGGGGTCCATCGTCTTCGGCCACGTGTCCTTGCCGATCCCCTCGACGAGGTAGGGGTGGAGATCCGTTTCGTCGCGGGCCGTGTAGACCGAGCCTTCGGGATCGGCGCCGACGATCAGGACGTTCGGGCTGCGCTCCTTCCAGTAGCGACCCACACCCGAGATCGTGCCGCCCGTTCCGACCGAGATGACGAGCGCGTCGATCTCGCCACCGGTCTCCTCCCAGAGCTCCGGGCCGGTGCCCACGTAGTGCGCGGTCGGGTTCACCATGTTCGAGTACTGGTCGGGCTTGAAGGCGCCGGGGATCTCTTCCGCGAGCCGGTCCGAGACCGAGTAGTAGCTCTCGGGCGAGTCGTGCTCGACCGCCGTGGGGCAGATCACGACCTCGGCGCCGTAGGCACGCAGGAGGGCGATCTTCTCCTGGCTCATCTTGTCGGGCATGACGAAGATGCAGCGGTAGCCCTTGATCGCTGCCGCGATTGCGAGGCCGACCCCGGTATTCCCCGACGTGGGCTCGACGATCGTGCCGCCCGGCTCGAGCTTTCCGTCGCGCTCGGCGGCTTCGATCAGCGGCAGGCCGATGCGGTCCTTGAGCGAGCCGCCGGGCTCCAGATATTCGAGCTTGGCGAGGAGCATGGGCCCGCCGGGCCGGCCGAGCTTCTCGAGGCGGACGATCGGCGTGCCGCCGACGAGCTCCAGCACGGTCGGGTAGTCGCGCGGCATCGGTGCGGACTCTAGATCAGGGAATGGTGGCCGAGCATCGCTCGTTGCGGACCGCATGAACATCACCGTTATAGGTAGAGGAAACATCGGCGGCGGCCTGGCCGCGCGCTGGCGCAAGGCAGGGCACGAGGTGCAGGAGCTGGGCAAGGACGGCGGCGACGTGTCGAACGCCGATGCGGTGCTCGTCGCGGTGCCGTCCGGCGTGATCGGGGTCGCGCTCGGGAAGGTGAGCGGACTCGAGGGCAAGGTGGCCATCGATGCGACCCAACGCCTTCGCCGGCCGCAACGAGGAGTTCCCGTCGCTCGCCGACGAGGTGAAGTCCCACACGAAGGGGCCCGTCGCGAAGGCGTTCAACCTGAACTTCGCTGTGCTCTACGACAAGATCGACGAGCAGCCCGACCGGCCTGGTCAGCTCTATGCGGCGGACGACGAGGCACGGGACATCGCGGAGCAGTTGATCCGCGACGCCGGCTTCGATCCGGTCAACGGCGGCGGGCTCGACAACGCGCGGGCTCTCGAGGACTTCATCGGTCCGTTCGCCGCTTCTGGGCCGGGCTTCTACAAGTTCTGGAAGCCCGCTTAGGCTGGGACCACCGCCTCCGCGCCCTCCGGGATGTCCTGCTTGTGGATCAGGGCCAGTGCCGCAAGGAAGCCCACGAACGCGATCACGGTCGTGACGTAGAACGCCCAGTGGAAACCGCCGGTGAGAGCGACGGGTTGCGTATCGCCCGCCTTGAAGAGGGTCTTCAGATGGCTCGTGTACACGGTCGAGGCGACCGCGACGCCGATCGCTCCGCCGACCTGCTGTGACGTGTTGATCAGGCCGGACGCGAGGCCGGCCTCATGGGGTGCGACGCCCGCAAGCGCAGCGATCGTGACCGGGATGAACGCGAACGCGAGCCCGATCCCGGCGATGAAGAACCACGGCATCAAGTCGCTGACGTAGCGGCCGTGCACGGGTAGGTGCGTGTAGCGGAGCTGCGAGATCGTAAGGAGCAGCATGCCCGTCGCGAGGATCGGCTTCACGCCCACGCGGGTGACCAGCATCTGCGCAATCCCCGCGACGACCACGACCGTCCCGGCGGTGGCGAGGAAGGCCACGCCGGTCTGCAGCGCAGAGTAGTGCTGCACCTGCTGGAGGTAGAAGGTCAGGAGGAAGAACATCGCGAACAGGCTGCCCGCGAGCAGGAAGCCGACGATGTTCGCGCCGGTCAGCGTGCGGAGGCGGAAGATTCCCAG
>DATCNH010000089.1:0-18979 GCA_036565345.1 Candidatus Limnocylindria bacterium
CGGCACGGACCGGGGCCGCGGCGGGTACCTCGGTCGGGATCGGCGCCGGCGCGGGCGCGGGGCGCGACGTGACCGGCGCGGGAGCCGGCCGCGGTGCCGCGGGTGTCGCACGCGGGGCCGCCGCTGCCGGTGCCGGACGCGGCGCCGCGGTTCCGGTGGGGGCTGCGGTCGCCGCCGGCTTCGCCGGGGAGGTCGCATCGCGGCGGATCGGGTTCATCACCATGATCATCTGACGGCCCTCGAGCAGCGGCATCCGCTCGATGACCCCGTGGTCCTTGAGCTTGTCTCCCACGGCGAGAAGCAGGGTGCGGCCGCGGTCGGGGTGGGCCATCTCGCGGCCGCGGAAGCGCACCGTGACCTTGAGCTTGTCGCCCTCGTCGAGGAAGCGGGCCGCGGCCTTGGTCTTCGTGTCGATGTCGTGATCGTCGATCTTCGGGGCCATCCGGATCTCTTTCCAGGTGACCGCGCGCTGCTTCTTCTTGGCGTCCTTCTGCTTCTGCTGCTCCTCGTACCGGTACTTGCCGAAATCGAGGATCTTGCACACCGGCGGGACCGCGTTCGGCGCGATCTCCACCAGGTCATAGCCCTCGGAGGCGGCCAGCGACAGGGCACGCGGGGTCGGAACGACGCCCAACTGAGCGCCGTCGGCGCCAATGAGGCGCACGGTGGGGACGCGGATCAAGTCGTTGACGCGGAGCTCGGGAGCTATCGGCTCAACTCCGCTCCGGCAGAAGGCGTTTCGTTCAGGCCGTCAGGATACCACTTCGGCATGGCGCGCGAGGGATCCCCGCAGGCGATCTCCTACCGCGGGCCAGTCCGGCCGGATGACCGCGTAGATCACGCTGGTGCGCAAGGTGCCGTCGGCAAGGATGCGCTCGTCCCGCAGCTCGGCGTCCTTGAGCGCCCCAAGGCGGGCCATCGCGTCCTGGGACCGCTGATTCCGCTTGTCGGTCTGCAGCCACACCCGGTTCGCCCCGAGCGTGTCGAACGCATGGCCAAAGAGCAGGAGCTTGCTCTCGGTGTTCACCGCGGTCCGCCGTGCCCCGCTCCCGTAGAAGGTCCACCCGATCTCGGTGGTGCGATTCGCCGGGTCGATGTGGGCGAAGCGCGTCGTCCCGACGATGCGGCCGTCGGCACGCCGCTCGACCGCGAACGGCAGGTGGTTCCCCAGGATCTGCTCGTCGAGGGCCCGGCGGATGTACGCGGCATACCCCTCGACCCCGCGGGGACGGGGCTGGACGTGGGCCCAGATCTCGTCCTCATCGCCGGCGGCGTGGAGCGCTGCGGCGTGCTCCATCCGCAGCGGGAGCAGCCGGACCACCTCGCCGTCGAGGGTGACCGGCCAGGGCCGGAAGGCCGGCGAGGGACGACCGGCGACCCGGGCCATCACGACATCGTCCAGGTAGGTGCCGCGATCGGTCAGCACCGCATCGCGTTCCACCCCTTCCACCAGGAAGCCGCAGCGCTTGTAGGCCCAGATCGCCCGGTCATTCGTCGCGATGACACGGAGCGAGATCCGGTGGAGGCCGAGGTCGCGCTCGAGATGGCCGACCAGGAGCTCAAGCGCCTCGCGGCCGAGGTGCTTCCCCCAGAGGCCCGGCTCGCCGATCCCGATGCCGATCTCCGCGCTCCGGGCCTTCGGCTCGAGATCGCGGTAGTTGGCGAAGCCGATCGGTCGCCCGTCGTGATCGATGGTGAACGCCGCGGCCTTAGCCGGGTCCCCCTCGAGGCGCGCGATCCAGGCTCGCGCGGCGTCCTCGTCGGGCCAGCGGCCCGGATCGCGGCCCCACTGGTGCCAGGCGAAGCTCGGATCGGCGGCCCAGCGGACGAACGCCCCGGCGTCCCCCGGGGTCGTGGGCCGGAGGGTCACCCGTTCGCCGCGCAGCGCGACGGTCACGCGCCGGGCACCGCGGACAGGACCTCCGAGCCGGCATCCGGCGCGGGTCGGACGAGATCGTGCGGCAGGGCCTTCGTATCGCGCTCCTCGATCAAGCGGGAGACGAGGGCATCGAGCGCGACCCCGCGCTCCTCCTCCCCCTGCCCGGCACCCCGACGGCGGACCGAGACCGTGCGAGCGGCGGCCTCCTTGTCGCCGACGACGAGCATGTAGCTCGCCTTGCGACCCTGGGCCTCCTTGATCCGGCTGCGGAGATCGCCCGGCTGGGTGTCCAAGTGGACCCGCAGGCCGCGCGAGCGCAGCAGAGCGGCGACCTCGTCGGCGTACCCGCGTGCCGATTCGCGGACCGGGATGACCGCGACCTGCTCCCAGGCGAGCCAGAGCGGGAAGTTCCCGGCGTAGTGCTCGATCAACCCGCCGACGAAGCGCTCGAGGCTGCCGAACAGCACCCGGTGGATCATGACCGGGCGCCGGCGCTGCCCCGCCTCGTCGATGTACTCGATGTCGAAGCGCTCGGGCAGCTGCAGGTCGATCTGGATCGTCGGTCCCTGCCACTCGCGGCCGATCGCGTCGCGGACCTTGATATCGATCTTCGGCGCGTAGAACGTCCCACCGCCCTCGTCCATCCGGTACTCGACCTTCCGGCACTCCAGTGCCTGTCGGAGCGCCGATTCGGCCGCATCCCATTGCGCGTCGGTGCCGAGGCGTTTCGCCGGGCGGGTGGAGAGATAGACGACCGGATCGCGATACCCGAAGACCGCGAGGAACTCGAGGACGAGGTCGTAGACCTTCGCGATCTCCGACTGGGCCTGATCCGGCGTGCAGAAGATGTGCGAGTCGTCCTGGGTGAACCCGCGGACCCGGAGCATCCCGTGAAGCGTTCCGCCGCGCTCGTGGCGGTAGACCGTGCCGAGCTCGCCGATCCGCAGCGGCAGCTCGCGATAGCTTCGGGTCCGGGCCTGGAACACCTTGACGTGCCCCGGGCAGTTCATCGGCTTGATCCAGAAGTTCTGATCGAGCACCAGCGGGCCGTACATGTTCTCGCCGTACTTCTCGAGATGCCCGGAGCGCTGGTAGATCCGTTCGTTGGCGATGTGCGGGGTGTAGACGAGGGTATAGCCCTGCGCGTGATGCACCGACCGCCACCAGGTCTCGAGCTCCTCACGCACGATGGCGAGATTGGGGAGCCAGAGCACCAGGCCGGAGCCGAGCTCGTCATCGATCTCGAAGAGCTCGAGATCCTTCCCCAGACGCCGGTGGTCGCGGCGCTGGATCTCCTCCAGCCGGGCGAGGTGCGCGTCGAGCTCGGCCTGGGTCGGCCAGACCGTCCCGTAGACGCGCTGCAGCTGGGCGTTGTGCTCGTCGCCCCGCCAGTAGGCGCCGGCGATGGTCATGAGCTTGAACGGTCCAATGTTGCCGGTCCGTTCGACATGCGGTCCACGGCAGAGGTCGGCGAAGGTGTCATGGGTGTAGATCCCGACCTTCCCGCCCTCGACCGTCTCGTCGAGCTTCTCGATCTGGTCGACCTTGTAGTCCTGGTGCTGTGCGCGGAAGTGCGCGAGAGCGTCCGGCACGCTTAGCTCGCTGCGCTCGAAGGCCGCGTCCTTCTTCACCATCTCGCGCATCCGCTCCTCGATCGACACGAGGTCGGCCGGGGTGAGCGCGCGCGGAAGCTCGAAGTCGTAGTAGAAGCCGTCGGCGACCGGGGGGCCGAAGCCGAACTTCGCCGCGGGGAAGAGCTCGAGGACCGCGCCGGCCATCACATGCGCGGTCGAGTGCCGCAGCGCATAGAGCGCGTCGGTCCCGTGGTCCGGTGTCCGCATCGATCGCTGCTCGGGCTTGGCCATCTCGTCCTCCGGGCGTGATCTGTGCCGATCACTGGGACGAGGCATGCCTCGCGGTTCCACCCAGCTTCCCCGCTCCGCCGCCGGCGGTCGCAGGGCGCTCATTCTGTCCGATCATCGGCCGGGTCAGCGCTCGACGGTGGTGTCCCGACGGGTGGACCGGCCGGCTCTCACCCTCCCGGCTCGCTTGCTGGTCCGATCTCGGCGGGCGCGGTCCGTGTCCTCGCGCCGGCGAATCATATCGCGGCCCGCTCGGCCCGCTCGGCCCGCTCGGCCCGCTCGGGCCGCTCGGGCTGGTCGGGCCGGAGCGGAGCCGGACCGGCGGCATCAGCCGGTGGCGCGGCTCCCCTGGCCGGGCACCCCGCGCTCGGCGAGCACGCGGCGCATCCCGTCGAGCCACTGCGCGGCGGCGCCGTCGATGAAGGCCTGCAGCTCGCCGTTGCGCGGGTCGTCCGGCGGCAGCTCCCAGGTCATGCGGCCGATGATCCGGGTGCGCTCGGTGCCGCCGGCTCCCGGGTCCGCCGGCTCGAGCACGAAGGTCATGGCGAGCGGCACGCCATCGAGGCTCGCCAGCTGGGTCAGCGACCGCGGCGCGTCGGCCGCGATGACCCGGAACACCGTGGTCGCGCCGGGGCCGTGGTTGCAGTGGAACTCCGCGCCGGTGAGGGTGCCGCGCGCGCCAGCCCGCAGATCGATCCGCTCGACGCCCATCCACGCCTGGCGCGCTCCGGCGTCGGCGAGCAGCCACCAACTCTCGTCGGCCGACGCGTCGAGGACGGCTTCCGCGGCCGAGCGGGCCTCGTCCTCACCCACCGCGCCGCGTTCGGGCTGCAGGGCCACCGCCCGCAGGGCGGCGAGGTCGCGGTACCCGCCGGCGATCTCTCCGACGTGGTCGTACTGTTCGCGATGCTCGATGAACCGGTCCCGCGTGGCCGCATCGAGGCGCTCGAGCACCGGCGCGCTGGCGAACAGGTACTCGTGCGAGGGCACGCCGTTCTTCAACAGCCGGTGCACCGCGTTCACCGGCGTGCCGACGAGCTGCTCCACCCGGCCCACGCGGTGCCAACCGTAGATCCCCTGGTGCGCGACGAACTTGATGGTGAGGGAGTGCACGGTGCTGCAGGCACGGCAGGGGCAGGTCGTCCCGCTGGTGATGTCGCGGAGCCGGCGATGGAACGCGATGTAGGCCGCCTCGACCCAGCGCACCAGGTCGGGCGCGTCGCCCGTCCCGACGAAGCAGACCGCGTCCCCCTCGAGCTGGGCGACGGTGAGATGCTCCTCGAGCGAGTGGACGATCTGCTCGAGCAGCTCGGTGAGGATCTCCCGCGAGTGGTCGAGCTCGGTCCCGGCCAGGAACGCGGTGTATCCGGAGATATCGGCGATGACGAGGGGGCCCTCGACGAGCTCCGCGTTGGCGACCACGGGCGCAGTATCGGGCCCGGCGCGGCAGGGCGGAAGGGGTCGATCCCAGCCCGTACCATCCGGGCGGTGAGCCGATCCCAGCCGCGGATCCTCGTGGTCGACGACGACGCGGCCTGCCAGGCGGTCCTGGAGGCGATCCTCGCCGACGACTACGAGGTCGATCTCGCCGCGAACGGCCAGGAGGCGCTCGATCGCTGCGCCGCCCGCGAGCCTGACCTCATCATCCTGGACCTTGACATGCCGGTCCTGGATGGGCGTGAGTTCATCGAGCGGCACCGCGCCGTCGGCCATGCGCCGACCCCGATCCTGGTGGTGAGCGCGGTGAGCGGCGTCCGCACGATGGAGCTGGAGCGTGCGGTCCGAGGGATCATCCCGAAGCCGTTCAATGTGGACGAGATCACGCGGACGGTCGCCGCTCTGCTCCAGCGGGAGACCGAGCGGCGCGGTGGGGACAGGTGGGGGTGATGGCGACGCCATCCGATCTGCCGCTTGTCGCAATCCTGGTAGAGGAGTAGCGTCGTCGCCGGCCACGATCGGCCAGGGGAGGCAACTGTTGCACGCACGAGTCACACGGTTCAAGGGCGAGCCAGGGCGCATCGATGAGGGCATCCGCAACATCAAGGAGAACGTCGTTCCGGGCGCCAAGAAGCTTGCCGGCTTCAAACACGGCTACTGGCTGCTGGACCGCAAGACCGGTGAAGGGTTCAGCGTCACGGTCTTCGCGAGCGAAGCAGACGTACAGGCCAGCGAAGAGTCCGCGAAGAAGCTACGAGAGCTGGCCGCAACAGCCGGCAACCAGATAACCGGTGTCGAGCGTTACGAGGTCGTCGCCGAGGGCTAGGCCGCCGAACGCAGCGGAGTGCCAGCGGTCGTCCGGCCGCTTGCCACTCCGTTGCGGCGAGGTCGTGTTCACGGCCCCAGCCGGCACGGGTGGGACGGTGGGGACTAGTGGGCTCGAACCACTGACCTTCTGCTTGTCGAGCAGACGCTCTAACCAGCTGAGCTAAGCCCCCGATGCGCGGGTATTTTAGGATATCGCTAGGCGAGGACCCGCGTCACGACCTCCACTCCGAGGGTCTCCTCGGCGATGCCGCGGAAGGTGCCCTGGGTCGGCGGGACATCCCGGTAGTCGCGGCCGACGGCCATCTTCACGTGGTGCTCGCTGGCCACCAGATCGTTCGTCGGATCGAACCCGCGCCAGCCATGGGTCGGGGTGAATGCCTCGACCCAGGCATGGGACGCGCCGGCCCCCCGCGTCGGCGCGGCGCTCGTGGCGTCGCGAACGATGTACCCGCTCACGTAGCGGGCCGGGATCGCGAGCGCACGGCAGAGCGCGATGAGCACGTGGGCGAAGTCCTGGCAGACGCCGGTCTTGTGAGCGAGGATCTCCGGGACGGTCGTGCCGACCCCGGTGACCTCGGTCACGTACTCGAAGCGGTCATACACCAGGCGCATGAGCCGTTGGGCGGTCGCGAAGACGTCGCCCGCCTCGGCCCGGAAGGGCTCCACGAGCCGGTCGATCTCGGGTGTCTGGGGCACGAGCGGTGAAGGATCGAGGTGGTCCGCTCGCTCGCCCGGCGTGAGCGGCGGGGGAAGCTCGCGCGGGGGGCGGAACGGGTCCCGCAGCAGGGTCTCGATCTCCCCGCACATCGTCACCTCGACGGCGCGGTGCGGCTTGGCCACCGTCACCAGGTGGGCGATGTTCCCGACGCTGTCGCTGTACCGACGGACGGCCGCCGCGGGCACCACGCGGAGCTCGAAGTGGCCCCACCGCTGATGCACGTCGCTCCGGGGCCCGAGCCGGCAGTCCATGACGCTCTCGACCACGTCGGCGGTGTAGGCGAGTCGGGTGACGTGCTCGACCTCGACCCTCATTGCTGCTGCTGCTGCGCGGCCATGAGCATCGCCGCGCGGGCAACCCCGACGAGACGGCCGGGCTGCGGTTGGTCGCGCAGGTAGGTCGCCGTCACCTCGTCGGAGGCCTGGGCGATCAGCTGTTGGACCCCGGCGAGGAACGGTGCCAGGCCCTGATCGAACACCTCGTCCACCGCGGTGTTCTCCACCAGGCTGCGCGCGCGGCCGAGCGTGCGTCCGGCCGGACCGGGATCGTTCCCGGCGGCAATGCGCAGGTCGGCGATGCGCTCAAGCGCCTCGGAGGCGCCGGCGAGCGAGAACCGGACCGACTGCGGGAAGATCGCATTCAGGAGCAGGAACTCCACGACCCGCGCCGGCTCGACCCGCAGCGAGTAGTAGCGGGCGAAGCCCTCGGCCGCGCCGCACGAGCGAAGCACCGCGAGCCACCGGACGGTGTCCGGGCCGCTCGCATCCTCGCCGACGGAACGGCCCTGACCGGCAAGGAGGTGCGACTGCCGGTTCAGGAGGCGCGAGACGCCGTCGGCGCGCTCGATGAACGTGCCGAACTTCACGAAGTGCCATGGCTCATCGTGCGCGAGCGTCGATTCGGCCAGTCCCTGGAAGGTCCCGAGATGCTCCCGGATGAGACGGGCGAAGGACCCGGCCTCGCCCTGGAGCTGGCGGGTCGAGGTCGGCATCGCGAGCGACACGTGCAGGGTGTTGATCTCCTCCCACATCTCGCTGCTGATCGAGTCCCGGATGCCGCGGGCGAGGGCACGCGCCTGGTGCACGCAGGACACGAGCGAGTCCGGGTTCATCGCGTCCGAGGTGAGGAAATACCGTACGTCGTCGCTCGCGAGGTCGATCGCGCCGACGAGCGGCGCCCAGAAATCCTCGTCCCCGGCATCGAGCTCGAGGTGGCGGGTAACGTCGATGAGCCGCGAGACCGCGATCCCGCGCTCGACGTACCGGCTCATCCAATAGAGGTCGTCCGCGACCCGACAGAGCATTACTCCTCCTCCGTCCCCGGCTGGTCGGCGAGCACCCAGGTGTCCTTGGCACCGCCGCCCTGCGACGAGTTCACCACGAGCGATCCGCTTCGGAGGGCGACCCGAGTGAGCCCGCCGGGGGTCACCGTCACCTCGCGGCCGAACAGGATGAATGGCCGGAGGTCGACGTGCCGGCCCTCGAGGTGGTCGATGGACCAGGTCGGATGTCGCGACAGGGCCAGAGTGGGTTGGGCGATGTAGCCGCGGGGATCCGCAAGGATCCGCGCGGCGTACTCGTCGCGGTCGCGCTGCGCTGCGTGCGGGCCGATGAGCATCCCGTAGCCGCCGCTCGCGTTCACCGACTTCACGACGAGCTCATCGAGGTGCTCGAGGATGTACGCCCGTTCGGTCGGGTCGTGCGCGACGTAGGTCTTCACGTTCGGCAGGATCTCATCCTCTCCGAGGTAGTACTTGATGATCGTCGGGACGTAGGCGTAGACCGCCTTGTCGTCGGCGACGCCGGCACCGATGGAGTTCGCGAGCGCGACCCGCCCCATCCGGTAGGTCGCGAGCAGCCCGGGGACGCCGAGAAGGGAGTCCTGGCGGAAGCCGAGCGGATCGAGGAACTCGTCGTCGACCCGCCGATAGATGACGTCGACCCGCCGTCGGCCGCTCGTGGTCCGCATGAAGACCGAGGCGTCGTCGACAAAGAGGTCGCTGCCCTGCACCATCTCGATGCCCATCGCCTTGGCGAGGAAGGCGTGCTCGAAGAAGGCGGAATTGTGGATCCCGGGAGTGAGAAGGACGATCGTGGGCTCGTCGGCGATCCCCTGGCCGACGGCACGCAGCACGCCGAGCAGCTCCTGCGGATAGCCCTCGACCGGGCGGACCGCGTGGTCGGCGAAGAGCTGCGGCCAGATGCGCTTCAGGACTCGCCGATTCTCCACGACATAGGACACGCCCGACGGGACGCGGAGGTTGTCCTCGAGCACGTAGAACTGGCCGGTCCCGTCTCGGACGAGATCGCTGCCGACGACGTGGGTGTAGACGCCGAGCGGGATCTCGACGTGCCGCAGCTCCCGCCGGTAGCCGCGCGCACCGAGGACGAGCTCCGGGGGGATCAGTCCGGTCTGGAGGATCCGCTGCTCGTGATAGATGTCGTGGAGGAACAGGTTGAGCGCCCGCACCCGCTGCTCGAGCCCGCGCTCGATCGTCCGCCATTCGGATGGAAGGATGATCCGCGGAATGAGGTCGAAGGGCATCGTCTTCTCGAGGCCGCTCGGGTCCTGGTTCACCGCGAAGGTGATGCCTCTCGATTGGAACGACAGGTCGGCGGCCCGTTGGCGCCGACCGACGTCCTGGGGAGACAGCGTTGCGAGTCGTTGGGCCAGCGCGCGGTAGTGCGGCCGCACGACGCCCGGGCGCTCGAACATCTCGTCCCAGAACTCCCCCGGGTCGTAGATCGGCATGGTCGGCGCCGGCAGGTGCTCGGTGCCGGTCATGCGACCGCCTCCGCCGGCCCCGGCGCGACCTCGATCTCGACCGCTTCGGCCCGCTTGGTCGACGAGATCCGCCCGGCGGCCGGGCCGCTGTAGGTCCCGGAGGTCGGCGAGACGTCGGCGTAGTCGCGGCCGACGGCGACGGTGAGGTAATCCATCCGTGCGCGGCGGCGGTGGGTCGGGTCGTACGCGATGACATCCACGGCGCCCCCGGCCGCTTCGATGAGCGCTTCGACCCAGGCGTGCGGTGCGCCCTCGCCGAGCAGCTGTCCAGAGACGTAGCGGCACGGGATATTCAACATCCGCAGCAGCGCGAGGAGGATGTGGGCGTAGTCCTGGCAGACGCCCTTCCCGAGGTGGAGCGCCATCGCCGCGGGCGTGGTGTAGCCGGTGATGCCGAATTGGTAGTCGATCGCCCGGCCGGTCCACTCGTGGGCCCGCTCGGCGCGCTCGTGCCCATCGGCGGTCCGGCGCCCGATCTGCTCGGCCTGATCGATGATCCGCCGGTCGGGCGCGGTGAGCGCGGTCGGCCGGACGTATTCGAGCCGGCCGGTGGCATCCGCCCAGGGGGCCGGCGCGGTGGCGCCGGGACCGATCCGGCGCCGCTCGAGGCGGTAGGTCGCTTCGAAGTCCACCGCGACCGGGACGCGGTTCGCCACGACGCGGGCGACCCGATTTCCGAAGACGTCTCGCTCCCAGGCGATCCGGTGGTCTCCCTCGGTCCCGCGGATCGCGAGGTCGTGTTGCAGGAGTCGCTGATCCCCGTGCACGTCAGGCGGGATCATGACCAGACGCTGGTGCAGGTCCCAGACGGCGCCGGTGTACTCGTAGCGGTAATGCTGGCGGACCCGATAGGTCGCGCGCGTGACCCGCGACCAATCCGGCCGCGTGCTCACCGCCGGGTTCGCGCGGCGGCCTCCGCGGCGTCCGCGTCCTCGTCCGGCAGCGGGCCGCCCGGTCGCTCCGCGCTGATCTCGTCAGACCAGACCGTGAATTTCGCCAAGCGAGCCGAGCCATAGGCCGTGGAGAGCGCGCAGTCGACGGCGTCGCGGCCGCGCGCGACGACGACCCGGCCGACTCGCGGGGTGTTGTGGCGGGCGTCGAACGTGTACCAGTGGCCGCCGACGTAGGCCTCGAACCAGGTGTGGAAATCCATCGGGACGTCGGGCGGCTCGATCGCGATGTCCGGGAGATAGCCAAAGGTGTAGCGCGCCGGGATGTTCATGGCCCGGCAGAAGGCGACCGCGAGGAGGCCGAAGTCGCGGCAGACCCCGGCCCGCTGGGTGTAGATGTCGAACGCCGTCGTCACGGAGGTCGAGGATCCGCTCTTGAACTCGATGTTCGTGTGGACCCAATCGCAGATCGCCTGGATCCGCCGCCAGGTCCGCGGGGTACCGCCGAACAGATCCCAGGCGACATCGAGGAGCCGGTCCGACTCGATGTAGCGACTCGGCAGGGTGAAGACGATCGCCTCGTCGGGGAGATCGTCGACGGAATGGAGCGCGGCGTCCGGGAGGATCGGATCGGGCGTCGGCGGGATCTCGATGAGGGCGTCATACCGGACGGTCGACCGCCCGACCGGGGTCAGGTACCGCCAGCACATGTTGCCGAACCCATCGGTGTACTCACGCAGGGGCACCTCGGGGTCCATCCAGGTGGATTCGTAGACGATGACGTGCTCCGCGTCGATCCGCGGGCGGACGAGCATGAGCATCGGGACCTCATCCTCGGTCTCCCAAGTGAACTCGCAGCCGACGCGCACCCGCATCAGGGCGAGTCTAGCGACGCGTCAGCGCGTGCCGCCGGCCGTCGGCGCGAACATCCGAAGGCCCGAGGGGCCGATGTCCTTGGCGAAGCAGACGACTCGGTACGCCCCGAGTCCACCGCGATCGATCAGCACGTCGACCGCCGAGCGCCGGCTGGCCGCGCGGAGCTGGTCGAGCGGGGACGCCGGGCGGCCATAGGCCTCCCGGACTCCGAGCGCCAGGAGCGCATCGCGCTGGCTCGTCGTGCCGATCTGGACCAGGCCGGCGCCCTCGGCGGCGCGCCGGATCGCCGTGAAGTTCACGCTCGCCGTGAGGTCGTGCTCGCCGGGGGCGGCGAACGCGTCGGTGAGCAGCCGGTGCTGGGCGAAGCCGCGGATCGTTCCGGCGCCCCCCCGCGACAGGAGCTCGGCCTCGTCGCCGCCGTAGTCGACGATGATCAGGAAGCCGCGGGCGAGCGCCGCGGCGATCTGTGCGACCCAGCTCTCGGCGCCAAGGCTCACCTCCCAGCGCCCACCGACCGGAAGCGCGTCGGGCACCGCCCAGCGAAGGTCCGGGTGGCTTGGGGCGCGTAGCGCTTCGACCAGCGAGCCATTCTCCTCGGCCACGTGAACCTCGCGGATCCCCTGCTCGGTCCGCACCAGGACATGGACCGGGAACGCGTCGAGGACCTCGTTCGCGAGCACGAGTCCGTGGATCGGCGCGAGGCTGTGCGCGACCGAGGCCCACCGGAGCTCTTGGCCCTCGAGCGCGAGCGCCTGCCGCTCCCGCAGCCGGGGCGACACCTCGACGATCGCCGGCCGCGCTGCCCGCGCGGCATCGACCCGCTCCCGGCCGAGGGCCTCGAGGAGATCGCGCATCAGCACCCCGCGGCCCGCACCCGCTTCGACGAGATCCCAGGCCGCGGGGCGACCGAGCGCGGTCCAGCAGTCGACCGCCGCCCGCGCGAGCGCCCGGCCGAACGCCGGGCCGAGCTCCGGCGAGGTCAGGAAGTCCGCACCCTCGAACCCGATGTTCACCCGGGTCGTGTAGTAGCCGCCCTCGGGGTCGTAGAGCGCGGCATCCATGTAGTCGGCGAAGGTCAGCGGCCCGCGGGCCCGGACGCGCGCGACCAGCCGTTCGCGGAGGGTCAGCGGGCGTGGCCGATCAGGCGCTCCAGCGGGGCGGGCCGGGCGGCCGGATCTCCGGCGGGCGCATGTCGTTGTGCTCGTCGAGCGGGATCTCCTCGGACGGCTTCCAGTTCTTCGCCGAGGCGAGCTCCTCCTTCGCCAGGACGGTGACCCCGAAGCGGCGATAGGTGGAGAGCTCGAAGTTCGGCGTCTCGCCGAGCGCGCCGTGGGGGCAGACCTCGACGCAGTCGCCGCAGTAGATGCAGCGCACGACGTCGAGCTCGTAGGTCTGCAGATCGCGCTCGCGCATCATCAGCGCGCCGGTCGGGCAGGTCTCGGCGCAGGCCCCGCAGGAGACGCAGTCGGTGTAGCTGAGCGAGACGTTCCAGGGGGTCGTGACGATGGAGTCGTACCCGCCGCCCATGAGTCCGTAGCAGTTCGCGCCGATGACGTCGCGGCAGATGCGCACGCACTGCGTGCAGTTGATGCACTTGTTCAGGTCCCGAAGGATGAAGTCGTGGCTGAAGTCGTACTCGTAGTCGTGGTAGTCGATCGGCTCGGCCCGGTGGAACCGATTCTCGGTGAGGCCGTGCTCGAGCGACAGGCGCTGGAGGTGGCACTCCCCGGCGTCGGGGCACACGCACTGGAGGCAGCGCTCGGCCTCCTTCTCGGCAGCGGCCTTGTCGTACCCGAGCTCGATGAGCTCGAAGCTCTTCACTCGATCTTCGAACGGCAGGAATGGCATCCGCACCTGCGGCTCCTCGGGCTTGTAGGGCACGATGTCGATGAGCTCGGGGACGCGCTCCTCCTCGGTGATCTCCGCCGCGACGCGGGCCATGTCGTCCCCGGCGAGGTAGCGGTCGATCGCCTTGGCCGCGAGCTTTCCCTGGCCGACCGCTTGGATGACGGTCACCGCGCCCATCTGGCAGTCGCCGCCGGCGAACACGCCGGGGCGGTCGGTCATGAGCGCGCCGTTGGCGACGATCGTCTCCCGGCGGCTCTTCTTCAGGCCGGGATCCCGGGCGTACCAGTCGAGATTCGGGGACTGGCCGATCGCCGGGATGACGACGTCGCATTCGATGACGAACTCGGAGCCGGGGATCGGGTTCGGCCGCCGGCGCCCGGAGGCATCGGGATCGCCAAGGGCCATCCGCTGGAACTCCACGCCAGCGGCCCGGCCGTCCTTCTCGACGACCCGGATCGGCGCGGCGAAGAATTCCAGCTTGATGCCCTCGTGCTCGGCGTCGTCGACCTCGCTGTAGTGGGCGCCCATCTCCTTGCGCGAGCGGCGGTAGACCACGGTGACGTCGGCCCCGACCCGGCGCGAGGTCCGGGCACAGTCGAAGGTCGTGAATCCGCCGCCGATGACGACGACCCTGGTCCCCTGGCCGACCGGCACCGGATCGCCGGCGGCGTTCTGGCGCAGGAAGTTGATCGCTTCGATGACCCCCGGGAGCTCCTCCCCGGGGATCCGGAGCTCGTTGCTCCGCCAGGCCCCGATCCCGAGGAAGACCGCGTCGTACCCCTGGGCGAGCAGCTCATCGACGCTGAAGTCGCGGCCGAGCATCTGGTCGCCGCGGAACTCGGTGTCGCGGAGCTGCCACACCGAGTTCAGCTCCTTATCGAGCTTCACCTTGGGCAGGCGGTATTCGGGGATCCCCCAGCGGAGCATGCCTCCCTGCTTGGGCATCATGTCGAAGACCGTCACGGAATGGCCTTTGAGCGCGGTGTAATAGGCACAGGTGAGTCCGGCCGGGCCGGCGCCGACGACCGCGACGCGTCTTCCGGTCGCCGTCTCCTGGGGGAACGGCGTCGGGGCGACCTCCATCTCGAGCGAGAGCTCGCCGCCGTAGCCGTGGCACTGGCGGATCGCGATCTCCTCCTCGACCAGGCCGCGGCGGCAGACCTCCTGGCACGGCGCCGGGCAGACGAGCCCGAGGGCGTACGGGAACGGGAGGACCTCCTTCACCAGACGCGCCGCCTCGATGTGCTGGCCCTTGGCCATGAGCTCGAGGTAGCCCGGGATGTCGATGTGCGTCGGGCAGCCGACCTGGCAGGGTGGCATGCAGTAGGCGTTGTGGTCGGAGAGGATGTACTCGAGGTTCTGCTTCCGCATCGCGAAGAGCCCGTCGCTGGCGGCGGTGATTTGCATCCCGGCCTCGACCGGGAGATGGCACGACGGCATCGGGCGCTCGTAGCCGGCGATCTCGACCAGGCACATCCGGCAGGCCGCC
Organism: Candidatus Limnocylindria bacterium; assembly: GCA_036565345.1. GTDB lineage: Bacteria > Chloroflexota > Limnocylindria > P2-11E > P2-11E > UBA4735. The sequence continues at coordinate 14,612 of DATCNH010000089.1, forward strand.
GCCGGAGCGAGCTTCTCGTCGTCGCAGAGCGTCGGAACATCGAAGCCGGCCCGCTGCGCCGCCCGAAGGATCGCCTCGCCGACGACCGCGGTGACCTCCTGCCCGTCGATCGTGATCGTGCAGGTCGGTTGGCCGGAGGGGATCTCCCCCTGATGCGACACCGTCGGGATCTGGCTCTCGGCGGGCTGGGTGTAGCGCTCGAGCAAGCTCATCTTCTGTGCCTCAGGTGTGCCTCATGGCTGCGCCATCGCGTTCCACTCATGGCTGGGCCATCGTCTCATAACGGCGCGCGCGGACCGGCTCGCAGGTGCCGGTCGGGCAGGTCCGGTCCGCGATGTGCCGGCGGTAATCGTCGGGGAACTCGGCGAGGGTGGTGCGGATGATCGACGCGCTGGTGATCCCGAAGCCGCAGAGCGAGAAGGCTCCGAGGTGGTCGCCGAGCTCGGCCAGCCAGGGCAGGTCATCGTCCCGGCCGAGCTGCGAGGTGATCCCGTCGAGGATCCCCTCGACCCGCTTCGTGCCGACCCGGCAGGGCACGCAGATGCCGCAGGTCTCCTTGGCGAGGTAGCCGAAGAGCTTCGCCGCTTCGCGCACGACACAGACGTCGTCGGCAAGCGCGCGGATCTGGCCCGAGCCGAGGTGGGTGCCCACCGCGCGGAGCGATTCGTAGTCCAGGGCCACGCCGGAGCGCGCGGCCTTGAGGATCCCGCCGGTGGGGCCACCGACGTGGAGGGCGCGGATGGTCCCCCGGGCGCCGCCAGCGGCGGCGAGGATGTCGCCAAGGCTCGTGCCGAAGTCGACCTCGTACACCCCCGGCGCGGTAACGGCGCCGGTGACCGAGACGAGCTTGGTCCCCGCCGAGGCGCTGGTGCCGGTCGCCCGGAACGCCGCCGCCCCGCCGGCGACGATGAGCGGGACCGCGGCGAGCGTCTCGGCGCTGGACACCAAGGTCGGCCGAAGGTGCAGGCCCTGCGTCGCCGGGAACGGTGGACGCTGGCGGGCCATCGCGCGCCGCGATTCGAGGACCGCGAGGAGGGCGGACTCTTCTCCGCCCATGAACCCCCCCGGCCCCTGCACGAGCTCGATGGCGAGCCCGCCGTAGGCGCCAGCCCGCGTGGCCAGCCCGCGTGCCGCAGCGTCCTGGGCCGCCGCGGCCTCGGGATGCAGGTAGAGGTAGGCGATCTGCGCCCCTACCGCCTGCGCGGCGATGGCCAGGCCGTCGAGCACGAGCGTCGCGTTCCGGGTGATGAGGGTCGCCGCGAGCGGGCTCGCCGGATCGGCGTCGTACGCGTTGGCGACGACGTACGTCGGACCGCCGGCCGCCGCGGCGCGGACCGCGGCGAGCTTGCGCGCGAGCGGGAACCCCGCGCCGCCCCGTCCGCGCAGCCCGGCGGCCTCGATCTGCGCGATGATCGCCTCGGGCTCAAGCGCGCGGGCCCGCTCGATCGCCCCGGCCGCGTCTGCCTGGAGCACCCGGATGGCGGTGCTAGTCGGCAAACGCCGGCTCCATCACGTGATGGGCTTCGTCCTCATGCAGGCGGTCGTGCGACGGCGCGGGGCTCTCCGCCGGCCAGCTCCCGGCCACACCGACGTTCCCGGTGTAGCGCCGCCCGCCGCGCGGCACCGCGGTGCCCTGCCCTTCCGGCGCGCCCCGGAAGTTCGGCAGGAGCGACGCGGTCGTGTACAGGTGCGTCATCCGGACGTCGAGGGCCGCGGCGATCCGCTCGGCGGCGGACCAGGGGAGGTAGCCGTAGGCCTGGTGCGTCGTGTACAGGACCCGCGTCAGGCGGTCGGCGGTCGCCGGCGTATCGCGGAGGATCCGATCCACCGTGGACAGGTCGAGCCCGCGCTCGTCCTCGGCCGGGACGGTCACGACCGCGGTCGACAGTGGGCGGCGGTCCCCGTACGGCGCGGTCTGGACCATCCGGATGCGGTAGTAGGACGCCCGCGGGGCGATCGGCGGCCGTTTGCGGAAGCCGTTCCGGAAGGTGTACGAGATCGAGATCGCCCGCGGGGGACAGGCCTTCTCACACATGAGGCAGGACTCGCATTTGAAGATGCTCGTCTCCGGCTCGAGGAGCAGCGCGATGAGGCCGCGGCTGCGCTCCGGAAGCTCGCGCTTCTCGTACGGGTACTTCCGGGTCACTGTCTGCCCGCCGATCAGATGGGCGAATGTCCGCCGCATGCCGCCGAGGATCCCGCGCATCTAGCGGTCCACCTCGCCGAGCACGATGTCGAACGAGCCAAGGATCGCGACGGCGTCCGACACCAGGCGCCCTTTCAGCAGCAGCGGGAGCACCTGGAGATTCACGAAGGAGGCGCCGCGCATCTTCGCCCGGAACGGGTTCGTGGCGGAGCCCCCGGGGCTGATCATGTAGATCCCGACCTCGCCCTTGGCGCCCTCGACGGTGTAGTAGGCCTCGCCCTTGGGGCACTTCCAGACATGACCAAGCCGCGCGCGCACCGGTCCGCCAGGGATCTTCTCGATGCACTCGCGCAGGATCGCGAGCGACACCCGCATCTCGTCCAGTCGCGTCTTGTACCGCGCGAAGGAGTCGCCCTCGGGGTAGGTCACGGTGCGCATCGCGGCCAGCTCGGGATAGATCGAATACGGCCGGTCTTTTCTCAAGTCCCATGACACCCCTGAGGCACGGAGCATCGGTCCGGTCACGCCATAGGCCTTCGCGACCTCGGCCGGGAGGTTGCCGACCCCGATCGTGCGCTCGAGGAAGATCTCGTTGCTCTCGAGCAGCTCGACGTAGTCGTGCTCGATGTGCTGCTCCCAGCGGTCGAGGAACCGGGAGAGCTTGGCCAGGAAGCCGACCGGGAGGTCGTAGAGGACGCCACCGGGCCGGTAATAGTTGAAGTTCATGCGTGAGCCGCAGAGCTCCTCGAACATGTCGAGGAGCTCCTCGCGGTCGCGGAAGCAGTAGAGCAGCGGCGTGGTCGCGCCGACGTCGAGGCCGTAGGTGCCCAGCCAGATCAGGTGCGAGGCGCAGCGCGACATCTCATCGACCATGACCCGGACATACTCGGCGCGGCGCGGGACCTCGATGCCCGCGATCGCTTCCATCGCGCCGGCGTAGGCGTGCTCGTTGATCATGACCGCGACGTAGTCGGCTTGGTCGGCATAGCGGATCCCCTGGTGGAAGGTCCGCCATTCGAAGATCTTCTCGAGCCCGCGGTGCAGGTACCCCATCACCGGGATGCACTCGACGATCCGTTCGCCCTGGAGCTTCAGCACGAGCCGGAGGACGCCGTGGGTCGAGGGGTGCTGCGGGCCCATATTGAGGATGAGCTCCTCGGTCTCGATCCCCTCGTCGCTCTGGATCGCCGGCAGGCGGAGAGCGGCATCCTCCTCGATCTGCGCGCGTTCTCTGTCGACTGGTGGGTCGACCCGCGTCTCGGTGGCCAGGATCAGCCGCCCTTCGCGATCTTCTCGCGGAGCCGGAGGACGCCCTCGGTGAGGGCCTCCGGGCGCGGCGGGCAGCCCGGCACATACACGTCGACCGGGACGATGGTGTCCACGCCCTGGAGGGTCGAGTAGCTGTCCCAGAACTCACCGCCCGAGGCGGCGCAGTTGCCCATCGCGATGACCCACTTCGGCTCGGGCATTTGCTCGTAGAGCCGGCGAAGACGCGGGGCCATCTTATGCGTGACCGTGCCGGCGACGATCATCACGTCGGCCTGGCGGGGGCTCGAGCGGAAGACCTCCGCGCCGAAGCGCGCGAGGTCGTGGTGCGAGGCGGCGGAGGCCATCATCTCGATCGCGCAGCAGGCCAGGCCATAGCCGAGGGGCCAGGGGCTGCGGGAGCGGGCCCAGTTCACCAGGGCGTTCACGGTGGTGAACACGATGTTGTCGTCGCTGGCGAGGATCCCGGGCGTTGGGCTCGTCACCGCGGGGGTCCCGAGGCCCGCCTGCGTGGTGACCGGACGCCGCTGGATGACGTCGGCCTCGAAATCGATCGGCTCGAAATCGATCGGGTGGACCGTCTCGGTGGGGGTCTTCTGATCGATAGCCATGAGGACCAGTTTAGACGATTGTTTCGCCCTGCTCGTGCGCGTCCTGCAGCAGCGCGAGGAGTGCGTCGTGGATCGCCGGACCGGAGGCCACCAGCTCCTGGTGATCGGTCCAGCTCACCCGTCCGCCGGCCTCCGTGACGAGGAGCGCGCCGGCCGACCAGTCCCACTGCGATCGCATGACCTCGGTGTACGCGTCGACGCGACCCGCGGCGACCCAGGCGAGGTCGAGCGAGGCGGCGCCGGAGCGGCGGAGGTCGCGGATCCGCGGCGCGAGCCGGGCCGCGACCGCGGTCTGGGCGCCGCGTTCGGCCGGGTCGTAGCTGAACCCGGTGGCCACCAGCGCGG
>DATCNH010000090.1:0-21643 GCA_036565345.1 Candidatus Limnocylindria bacterium
CCGCCACATACGCGGCGGTCAGCAGGGCCGTCGCGTCGAATGGGACCACGCGCGGGTCTCCCGCATGCGCGTCCCGGTCGGCGAAGGCCAGCTTCTTGATCTCGACCATGGTGTGGATCGCCTCCGCGGTCCCCCAGCCCATGCTCCGCAGGTCGATCCCATCGGCGATCGCCAGCTCCTCGAGGAGCACGTGCCCCTGCGTCACCGGGGGCTGGCCGACGACCCGCAGGCCGCGGTACCGCGTTTCGATGGGTTCGCGCCGGTCGGTCCGGTGCGCCCCGAGGTCTTCTTCACTGATCCAGCCGCCGAGGAGCCGGATACCGCCGGCGATCCGCGCCGCAAGCGAACCCGTATAGAAGGAACCGGGACCATTCGCGCCGATGGCCCGGAGCGTCGCGGCGAGGTCGGGCTGCTGGAGGATCTCCCCCGGTCTCGGGCACCGGCCGCGCGGCAGATACGTCCGCGCACACTCGGGATCGGCCCCGAGCCGGCCACGCTCCTCTCCGATCGCCGCCGCGAGCCCATCGCTCACCGGAAAGCCGTCTTCGGCGTAGCCGATGCCCGGCGCAAGCGCGCGACCCAGGCCGAGGCGGCCGTGAGCGGCAACGATGTCGGACCAGGCCGCCGGCGCTCCGGGGACCGTGGCCAGATCCGCGCCGCGATCGGCGTAACCGGCTGCGTAGTGCTCCGGGTCGAGCGCCGCGGGCGCCGCACCGGAGCCGTTGTAGGCCGTGACCGTGCGCGTGCTGGCGTCGTAGACGAGGGCGAACACATCGCCGCCGATCGCGGTGCGGTGCGGAAGCACGACCGCGCAGACCGCCGCGGCGGCGACCGCCGCATCCGCCGCGGTGCCGCCGTCCCGCAGGGCCGCCAGGCCGGCTGCGGTCGCGAGGTGATGGCCACTGGCAACGATGCCGTTGGCGGCACGGACCGTCGGGCGATGCGTCGGGCGGAGCGTCACGCCGCGATGGTATCCGCCGCCTGCGACGGCGCGATCAGGCGGCCCGTACGAGCGCGGCAACGACGAGACGCCACAGGAACGCTGCGGCCACCGCGACGACGATCCCAAGCGCAAGCGACCCGCGCGGCCGCGGAGAGACCGGCATGAGCGCGACGGCGAGTGCGATGAGGAGCAGCTCGGGGCGCTCGGTCACGAGGACGCCGGCGAAGAGGATGTAGCCGATCGCGATCCATGCGAGGAGCCCCGGGCCATTGGTCGCGACCACGAATGCGGCGAAGGAGGCGGCGATCGCCGAGCCCCAGAGCAGCAGGTCGGTATCGATCCGGCCGAACGAGCCGCCGGTGTTGAGGTAGGCGAACACCGCCATCGCGGCGGCGTCGAAGGCCGCCACCAGCGTTCGCGTGAAGTGCGAGCTCGCTCCCGCGCCGCGCACCGAGCTCATCGCGCCACCTCCGGCCGGATCAGGCGGGTATAGCCGACCGGCTCGCCCGGGGCGAGCGGGATCGGCCGCGTACCGTCGAGATGCAGCAGCATCGCGTGCTCGTCGCAGGCGAAGCGCTTCGGGCAGACCGGGCATTCCTCCGCGCTCTTCTCCGGAAGGCGGGCCAGGCTGGTCAGGGTGAATCCGCACTTGACGAAGAACTCCGGCACGAGCGTGAGCGCGAACACCCGCCGCAGTCCGCGCCGGCGGGCCGCCGCCACGCAGGCCGCGACCAGCTCCCGCCCAATGCCCCGGCCGGCGGCCGTCGGAATCACGGCGAGCGACCGGAGCTCCCCGAGCTCCGGGGTGAGGCTCGCCAGCGCGGAACAGCCGCTGATGCCGGCCGGATGCATGGCTGGATCGTCGGCCACGACGAAGTCGGCGAGCGCACGCTCCAAGAAGGCGTGGGCGCGCGGCAGCATCCGGTCTTCGCGGGCGTAGCCGTCGATCAGCGCCTGCATCGCATCGATGTCCGCGGCCCGGGCGGGCCGGATCGCCGCGGCGCCGATCATCGCTCGAACGCCATCCTCGCCTCGCCGAGCGCCTCCCGCACCCGCGCCGGCGCGGTGCCCCCTGGAGATGTGCGTGCGCGGAGCGAGCGATCGATGTCCGTCTCGGCGGGGGCGTCGTCGCCGAAGCGAGGGTCGTGTCGGCGAAGCTCGGCCACGGTGAGGCCGGCGAGGTCGCGTCCGGCGGCAAGGCGCTCGCTCACGATCCGTCCGACGATCCCGTGTGCCTCGCGGAACGGGACGCCCTGGCGCACGAGGTAGTCCGCGAGGTCGGTCGCGGCGAGCATCCCGCGCTCGGTGGCACGGCGCATCGCCACCCGGTCGAAGGAGAGGCCCTCGAGGACCAGCGCAAGCGCATCCAGCGCCGGTGCGACCGTCGCCGCATCGTACAGGGGGATCCGCTGCTCCTGAAGGTCACCGGCGTAGGCCAGCGGCAGCCCTTTCAAGGCGGTGAGGACCGCGACGAGATCGCCGATGATCCGTCCGGCCCGCCCCCGCACGAGCTCGGCGACGTCCGGATTCTTCTTCTGCGGCATGATGCTCGAGCCGGTCGCGTGCGCGTCGCTGAACGCGGCGAACCCGAACTCGCTCCCGGTCCATAGGACGAGCTCCTCAGCGAGCCGGGAGGCATGCACCGCCGTGAGCGCTGCCACGAACACGAACTCGGCGACGAAGTCGCGGTCGCCGACGGCGTCGATGCTGTTCCGGAACGTGGCGCCGAGGCCGAGCTCCAGCGCGACCGACTGTGGGTCGACCGGATGCGGGGTGCCCGCGAGGGCGGCTGCCCCGAGCGGCGAGACCGCGGTGCGCTCGCGAGCATTCGCCGCGCGTGCGCGATCGCGACGGAACGCCTCGACGTGCGCGAGCAGGTGGTGCGCGAGCGAGACCGGTTGGGCGCGCTGGAGGTGGGTGTATCCCGGCATGACGGTGTCGACCTCATCCTCCGCGCGCGAGATCAGCGTGCGCCCAAGCGCACCGAGCGCGGCGTCGAGCGCGTCGAGCGCGTCGACCGTGAACAGCCGGAGGTCGAGCGCCACCTGATCGTTGCGGCTCCGGGCGCTGTGGAGCCGCCCGGCGGCCGGTCCGATGCGGTCAGTGAGGACCTGCTCGACCGCGGAGTGCACATCTTCGGCGTCCTTCGGCCAGGGGAACGAACCCGCGGCGAGCTCCGCGTCGATCGTGTGGAGCGCGGTGACGAGCGACTCCGCGTCGGCGGCCGCGACGATCCCCTGACGACCGAGCATCCGCGCATGCGCGATGCTCCCTCGCACGTCGTGGCGCGCGATCGCGCGGTCGAGCGCAAGCGCCGAGGTGAACGCCCGGACCCGCGGATCCAGCCCCGCCGTCAGACGTCCCGACCAAAGGGGCTTGCTGCTCACGCCTGCGCCTTCTTGGTCCGGGCCGGACGCCGGCCCTCGGCGACGCGGCTGGGGATCTGCAGGGTCGCCTCGGAGTCCGGTCCCCAGAGGGCCTGGATCCGCGACTGGTTGCGGAGCGGGAGGCCGAAGACCCCGATGAACCCTTCGGCGGCACGATGGTCGAACCGGTCGCCCTTCCCATACGTCGCGAGCGACACCGAGTAGAGCGAATGCTCGGAGCGGCGCCCGACGACCGTCGCGGTCCCCCGGTGCAGCCGTAGCCGGATCTCGCCGGTCACGAAGCGCTGAGTGCTTTGGACGTAGGCTGCGAGATCCTGGTGGTGCGCGCTGAACCAGAGGCCGTTGTACACGAGGTCCGCGTACTCGTCGGCGATCCGGCCCTTGAACCGCAGGGACTCCTTGGAGAGGACCATATCCTCGAGCGCGCGGTGGGCTTGATGGAGCACGACCGCCGCCGGCGCTTCGTAGATCTCCCGCGACTTGATGCCGACCAGCCGGTTCTCGATCTGGTCGATCCGCCCGACGCCGTGCTTGCCGGCGAGCGCGTTCAGCCGGCCGATGAGGGCGACGCCGTCCATCGGCTGCCCATCGAGGGAGACCGGAATGCCGTCGCGGAAGCCGATGACGATCTCGCGGGCCCGTACCGGCGCCTCGTCCGGGTCGACGGTCCACTGGTAGACATCGCGAGGCGGCGCACCCCAGGGATCCTCGAGAACGCCGGCCTCGACCGACCGTCCCCAGAGGTTCTCGTCGACGCTGTACGGGCTCTTCTTCGTCACCGGGACGGGGATGCCGCGGGCCTTCGCGTAGTCGATCTCCTCGTCCCGGGTCATGTTCATCCCGCCCCGCATCGGGGCGATGACCGTCATCTCCGGCGCGAGCGCGCCGACCGCCAGATCGAAGCGGACCTGGTCGTTCCCCTTCCCGGTACAGCCATGCGCCACATAGCGCGCGCCCTCGGCCCGCGCCGCGTCCACCAGGAGCTTGGCCAGCAGCGGGCGGCCGAGCGCGGTCGCCATCGGATAGCGCCCCTCGTAGAGCGCGCCGGCCTGGAGCGCCGGCCACACGAAGTAGCGGACGAAGGGCTCGCGGGCGTCTTGGACGATCGCCTTGCGCGCCCCGCTGCGGAGCGCCTTCTGCTGGACTCCGGGTAGGTCTTTCACCGATCCGAGGTCTCCGGTACAGGTCACGATCTCGAAGCCGTAGGTCTCGCGCAGCCAGGCGACCGCCACCGAAGTGTCGAGGCCGCCGGAATACGCGAGCACGCAGGTCTGGCCGTTCGTGCCGGCGGTCGGGCCGTTCCGGGTCATCAGGCTGTCCCCTTCCGAGCGGTCGTACGTACGCCGTAGCCCGCGAGCCGCGCCGCGAGCGCGCGGGCCCGGCCGGACGCGGTCGTGGCAATGAAGACCGTATCGTCGCCGGCCAGCGTGCCGACCACGTCATCGAGACTAGTGGTATCCAACGCGATCGCCAGCGCGTTCGCCGTCCCCGGAGAGGTGCGCAGCACGAGGATCGTGCCGGCCACACAGCTCTCGACCGGATAGTCCTCGCAGAATCGCCGGAGCCGCTCCGCACCACCCGGCGCGGCGCTCAGGGACGGGGGGGCATAGGCCTGCCCACCGCCACGTGCGGCCTTGACCAGACCGAGCTCGACGATGTCCCGCGACACGGTCGCCTGGGTCGCCGGGAACCCCGCGGCGCGAAGCGCGCGCGCGACCTCGCCCTGCGTGCGCAGCGGCCGCTCGGCGACGAGGCGGAGCAGCGCCTGCTGGCGGTGCTGCTTGCGCCCGAGGACGTCGTTCAACGTGAGCCCGCCGGCTGCGGCTCGAAGATGGTCCCCGCGGTGCCGCCGGCGAGCAGCGCCTCGATGGCATCGACGTCACGCGCGGCGACGATGGCGGCACGGCAGCCCGCAGCCGCCGCGATCAGACAGGCCCCGACCTTGGGAAGCATGCCGCCTTCGATCGTCCCATCATCCACGAGGACTTTCGCGCGTTCGCGATCGAGCGCCGGGATGACCTTGCCATCGGCGCCGCGCACGCCGGGAACATCGGTGATGAAGGCGAGGAGCCGGGCTCCGAGGCCCGCGGCGAGCGCGCCCGCCGCACTGTCCGCATTCACGTTGAGCACCGCGCCGTCGTCGGTCGCGATCGCGGCAGGCGCGATGACCGGCAGCCGCCCTGCGGCCACCAGATCGTCCACGAGCGAGCTGTCCACCATGGTGATCCGCCCGACCTCGCCGAGGCCCGCTTCCCGCTCGGCGCGGAGCAGCCCGCCGTCGACACCGGAGAGTCCTACCGCGGGTACTCCCCGCGCGATCAATCGCGCGACCAGGCTCGTGTTCACCAGCCCGGCGAGCACCGCGATCGCCACGTCACGGGTGGCCGGGTCGGTCACCCGCAGACCACGCTCGAACCGGCTCTCCAGGCCCGCGCGGGCAGACCACTCGCCGATCAGCGGACCGCCCCCGTGTACCACAACGAGCGGCAGGCCGCCGTCATGGAGCGCCGCGACGAGCGTGAGTGCGGCCTCGTCCTGGCCGGCCACGCTGCCGCCGAACTTGAGGACGACCGCAGCACCGTCACGGTGAGGTGGCGGACCGGACCGCCACGGCTCCTTCGGTGCCGCGGCGGCCGCGCCACTACGTGGTGTATTCGGCATTGATCTTCACGTATTCCGCCGAGAGGTCGGTGCCCCAGGCCCGTGCCGCCCCGTCGCCGAGACCGAGGTCCACCTCGATCACGATCTCCGCCTGGCCCAAGGCCGCGCGGATCGCCGCGTCGTCCACAGGCAGCGGCGCACCGGTCGCGAACACGACGATCCCGCCGATCTGGACCGACGCCCGCGACGCGTCGACCCGCGCGCCGGAGCGTCCGGCGGCGGCGAGGATGCGGCCCCAGTTCGGGTCGCCGCCGTGGACGGCGGTCTTCACCAGGTTCGAGGTCGTGATCGTCCGCGCGGCCAGGACCGCGTCTGCCTCGGTCGCCGCCCCGCCGACCCGCACCTCGAACACCTTGGTGACGCCCTCCCCGTCGGTCACGATCGCGCGAGCCAGCTCGAGGCAGACCTCAGCGAGCCCCGCGGCAAAGGCCGGAAGCTCCGCGTCGCTCACGGTAGTGCCGGAAGCGCCGTTCGCGAGCACGAGCAGGGTGTCGTTCGTGCTCGTGTCGCCGTCGACCGAGATCGCGTTGAAGCTCCCGTCGGCAGCGGCGCTCACCGCGCGCTGAAGGCGTGGCCCATCGATCGCGGCATCGGTGGTGATGAACACCAGGAGGGTCGCCATATTCGGGTGGATCATGCCGGCGCCCTTGGCGATCCCGCCGATGCGGACCGCGTGGGCGCCCACATCGACCACCCGCTCGGCGACCTTCGGCCGCGTGTCGGTCGTCATGATCGCGCGCGACGCGTCGTCCCAGCCCCCGACGGACGGCTGGACCGCGGCGATCGCCGGACCGACCCGGTCCATCGGCAGCGGGATCCCGATCACGCCGGTGCTCGCGACCGCGATCTCCTCCGACCCGCAGCCGAGGCGCTCCGCGGCAGCTCCGGCCATCGCTGCCGCATCCCGGTCGCCCTGCGCCCCGGTGCAGGCATTCGCGTTCCCCGAATTCACGACGATCGCACGAAGCGGACCGCCAGCCACATGTCTGCGGGTGAGGATGCACGGTGCCGCGATCACCTGATTCGTGGTGAACACCGCCCCCGCCACCGCCGGCCGATCGCTGACGATGAGCGCGACGTCCAGCCGCGCCGTGCCCGCCTGCTTCACACCTGCGGCGACCGCCCCCGCGGTGAATCCCCGGGCGTAGGTGACGCCGCGCCCGGTCTCGCTCACGGCCACAGCGGAAGGGCCTCGAGGCCCATGATCTCGGGCAGGCCGCAGAGCACATTGAGGTTCTGGATCGCCGCGCCGGCGGCGCCCTTCACCAGATTGTCGATGACCCCGACGGCGACGAGCCGCCGATTGTCCTCGTCGACGACCGCGTGGACGAGGCACCAATTGCTCCCGAGCGTCGCCTTCGTCGGCGGGAACGCCGCCACGACCCGGACGAACGGCTCCCCCGCGTAGGCGGTCGCATAGGCCGCGGCGACATCGGCCGTCGAGACGCCGTCGGCGAGCGATGCATAGCAGGTGGCGACGAGGCCGCGGGTCATCGGCACCAGATGCGGGGTGAACGTGAGACGCGGACGGAAGCCCTGCTCCGCCGCTCCGCCGATGAGCGCGAGCTGCTGAGCGATCTCGGGGGTGTGCCGGTGGCGCGGCACCCCATACGCGCGCACGCTCTGGTCGATGGTGCCAAACAGATACGCCTCGTCAACGACCCGGCCGGCACCGGAGACACCGGACTTCGCATCGACGATGACATCGGGGCCGATGAGCCCCGCGCGCGCGGCCGGTGCGAGCGCCAGCAGTGCCGCCGTGGGATAGCAGCCCGGATTCCCCACGATCCGTGCCCCGGGAAGCGCCGCACGGGCGAGCTCGGTGAGCCCGTACACCGCGTCCGCGAGCAGCTCGGGCGCCGGGTGGGTGTACCCGTACCACCGCTCGTACGCCGCCGGGTCACGCAGCCGGAAGTCGCTGCCGACATCGATGATCCGCCGGCCCTCGGCCAGCCAGCCCGGAGCAAGCTTTGCCGCCTCCCCCGCCGGGAGCGCGGTGAACACGACCTCGGCATCTCCGGGATCGGTGCCGATCCGCAGGGTCTCCGGCGCCCCGTGCAGGTGCGGCTGCACCGTTCGCAGCGGCTCGCCCTGATGGCTTCGGGCGACGGCGGCGACCAGCTGCGCCTCGGGATGGCCAAGCAGCAGCCGCGCAAGCTCGCCCCCGGCATATCCGGTGACCCCGACGATCGCGACCTTGACCCGCATCCACGGATTATGCATGTCTGTGGATATTTATGCAACCGCCACGGCATCGGACACCGGCGTCCATTCCCGGTAGAGGCTCACCTGATGACTCGGACACCGGCGTCCATTCCCGGTAGAGGCTCACCTGACAACGAGGAACGCGGACGGCGTGCGTCGGGGGGTGGGACGGTCCTCATCGCTCGGTCGGTCAGGTGCGTCCGAGACGATCGCGCGAGCCTGACGGACCGACGCTTCGCTCAGATGACCACCCCACCCCCCCGCTTCACCGCCTCGGTGATCGGGATGCGTCGTACCACGATGCGGACTCGGGAGACGTCGGCGACCCTGGATCGAGCAGCGCTGCACCCGCTCCCACGTCCCGTCCTCCCCCCGCCAGCGATCGCCGAGGGCGGGCGGGGCGGGTCTGGCGCCTTAGCGGGGGTTCCCTCCGCAGAGGGGCCCGCTAAGGAAGCCAGGCACGCTCCGCCCGCCTCCGCACGCACGCGCCGGGAGGCGACGCCCGGCCAGCCGGAGCGCGCACGTGACCGGAGCGCGCACGTGAAGGGAGGCGACACCACGAGCCAACAGGAGCCACGCACAGCGGAAAGGAGGCGAGCCGCCGAGAGCCCCGAGTTAAGCCCCGAGCGCGAGACCCTCGCGAAAGGCTGGATTAGGGAAAGATGCCCCGGAGCTCGATCGCCTTTGCCACGCGCTCGACGGCGACGATGAAGGCCGCCTCACGGGTCGTGCAGTCGTAGATCTTGGCCTTGGCCAGCACCAGCTCGATCGCACGGCGCATGTAGATCTCCAGGCGCGACTCCACTTCCTCGAGCTCCCAGTAGAACTGCGCGCGGCTCTGGACCCATTCGAAGTACGAGACCACCACGCCCCCGGCGTTGGCCAGGATGTCCGGGGCGATGATCACGCCACGATCGTTCAGCATCCGGTCGGCATCGGCGGTCACCGGGCCATTCGCCCCTTCGACGATGATCAGAGCGCGGACGAGGCCCGCGTTCTCGGCGGTGATCTGCGCCTCGAGCGCCGCCGGGATGAGGACGTCGACGTCCATCGTGAGCAGCTCGGCGTTGGAGATGGGCGTCGAGCCCGGGAGCCCCTCGAGGAGCCGCTGCGGATGCTGGCGCACATGCTCGATGGCACGGGGGATGTCGAAGCCCGCGGTCGAGGCATACCCGCCGGACACATCGGAGAGACCGACGACGCGACAGCCCGCCGCGGCGAGCGCCTTCGCGGCGATGCTTCCGACATTCCCGAAGCCTTGGATCGCGACGCGCGCGCCCTCGATCGGCCGCCCCTGCCGGCGGAGCGTCTCTAAGGTGACGAAGGCGACCCCGCGGCCGGTGGCCTCATGGCGGCCGCGGGAGCCGCCGAGCTCGACGGGCTTTCCGGTCACGACCTCGGGCGAGTGCTTGCCGGTCATCATCGTCATCGTGTCGACGATCCAGGCCATCGTCTGCGCATCGGTGTTCACATCCGGCGCGGGGATGTCCTGCTCGGGACCGATGATCGGAAGGATCGCGGCGGTGTAACGCTTGGTCAGGCGCTGCACCTCTCGTTGCGACAGCATCCGTGGGTCGACCGCCACCCCACCCTTCGCGCCGCCAAGCGGGAGGTCGAGGACCGCGCACTTCCAGGTCATGAGCATCGCCAGGCCCTGGACCTCGTCGAGCGAGACCGATGGGTGGAAGCGAATCCCGCCCTTGCCCGGTCCGCGGCCAGTGGAGTGCTGGACGCGGTAGCCGGTGTAGACCTCGAGCGAGCCGTCATCCATCTGGACCGGCACCGAGACGATGAGCGTGCGCTCCGGTGCGGCGAGGAAGCGGTGGAGCCCGGGATCGAGCCCGAGCGACTGCGCCGCGGCATCGAGGCGCCGGAGGGCGCTTGCGAGCAGCTCGTGACCTGGGTCGATCGCCCCGGAGACCTTCAACGCCGTCATGGTCCGCAGGGGAGCATATCTGGCGATGCACCCGCGAGGTGACACGTCGCCGGGACGCGGCCGCGCACCACCACATTGTTCGGTGTGACGCGCGTGGCGACGGTGCTAGTTGGGCCGCTCGATCCCGGCCCAGACGCGGGCGTGCTCGAAGAGCTGGCGCTCCCCGCCGCCGGAGAGGTCGCTCCCCCGGGTCGAGATCCGGGTCCCATCGCGGAGGATGAGCGTCGTCGCGAAGCCCTCGGCGCGCTCGCCGATCCCGACCGCGACGGGCACCACCTCCACCACCTCGCGCCAGATGTGGTCCGCCCCGAGGAGCGGCAGTCCGACGCTCTGATGGATGCCGCTCGCATCGAGGGTCGTGCGGGCGGCGGCGGAGGGAAGGAGCAGGACCAGCGCGGCCAGCCCGGCAAGGGCGATCTGTCCCGGGCGGAGCAGCACGTGGGCAAGGAGTAGGCGGATCGCCCGTTCCGCCGGGACGGCGTTGTGATGCCAGCCGCGCAGCGTGCCACGAGCCCAGGCCGCCGCGGAAGGCCCAAGGGCGTAGCGCGCCGACCACGAAGCGAGGGCCGCCGCGAGTGCGGCCGACGCGACGATGGCCCGCGGATCGAATGCCCCGATGCGCGGATCGATGGCGAAGCCCCCCGCGGGGACCGCGCGCCGCACGGCGATCTCCACCACGACTGGAAGCATGACGGCGAAGAGCGTCGCGGCCAGCATCGTGAAGCTGCCCACCGCGACCGGCACGATCGGATCGTCCGCGTCGCCGAACGAGTCGATCAACCGGTCGGAGGCATTCGCCAGCTCATGGAGCGCGCCGCCGACCGGATCGAGGCTCCCTCGACGGCCTTCGACGATCACCGCGGCAAGGAGCGGCGCGAGCGTCGGCTCGGCGATGCCATCCACGGCGGGCTCGAGCTCCCAGCGCTGGTGCGGCAGGGTGATGATGACCCGCCCGCGCTCGGCGCGCGCCTCGGTGATGCTGCTCCAGCCGGTGGTGCGCGGCGCGCCGCTCGCGGTCAGACGCATACCGGCCGGGCCGATCTCCAAGAGGCCGGCGACCCTGCCGCGGCCCTCCCGCACGAGGACCGTCCGGCGCTCCAACGCGTCGGGCCGGGCGGCGACGACCGGCGGCAGCGGGGCGGCCGGCGCCACCGGGGCGGCCAGGCCGAGGGCCGCGAGGCGCTCGTCCATCACCACCTCAACGTCCGGCCGCGGTCGCCGTGACGCGGATCAGCTGAAGGGGCTCGCCCGGCGCGCGCTGAGCGACCAGGCCAAGATCTGCGCTCAGCACGGTCGCGGCGACGGGATAGCCCCCGGTCGTCTGGTGGTCGGCGAGGAGCACGATCGGGCGGCCGTCGGGCGGCACCTGGATCGCTCCCGCCACGACCCCGCAGGTCAGGAGCTCACCCGGCGGCGGCTCGATGCGCCGGCCGGCCAGTCGCAGGCCCATGCGATCGCTCTCGGCGGACACGGTGAACGGCGCCGCGAACAGCGCGCGCATCGCCTCCTGGCCAAAGCGGCCGTCGTGCGGTCCCGGCAGGGCGCGTACCGGAGCGAGATGATCGGGCGGTGGACGACGCAGTCCGGCCCGTTCCAGCGGTGCCCGGCCATCGCCGAGCGGCAGCGTGTCTCCCGCCGCGAGCGCAGCCGGCCAAGGCCCGATGCCGCTCGGGAGATACGTCGCGCGCGAACCCAGCACCTGCGGCAGATCGATGCCCCCGGAGATCGCGACGTAGGCGTAGCGCGTCGTCGCTCCGCCCTCGACGACGACCTCCTCGCCCGGCCGCACCACGACCGCCGTCCAGGACGGCAGACGGATTCCGGAGCGCACGCGGACGTCCCGACCGGTGACCGCGATCAGGCGCAGATCGTCGACACGGAACGAGAACGGAAGGCCGATGACCTCGATCGCCGCGGCATCAGGCGGCAGCCCGACCAGATCACCGGCCGCCGCGAAGGCCTGCGGGTCGGCCGGTCCGCTCGGCGGGATACCGGTCCGCAGCCCGGCCATCCGTCCGGCGTCCTGCACCGTCGAGCGGAGCCCCGGCGCGCCGATGTGCATCACGACGGCACGAAGCGGACGCGGTCCCCGGCCCGGATCCGAGCCGCCGGATCGCGCGCGGGATCGAAGACCCGAAGATCCGTCGAACCGATCAGCTGCCAGCCGCCCGGCGAATCCGCCGGGTAGATGGCGGTCTGTCCGTCCGCCACGGCGACGCTGCCGGCCGGCACGCGCGCTCGCGGCGACGGGCGGCGCGGCGCCACGATACGGGGATCGAGCGGCCCGAGATACGCGAAGCCCGGCATGAATCCCACGAACCAGGCGGTGTAGGTGGTCGCGGCATGGAGCGCGACGAGCGCGTCGACCGCCACGCCCGAGCGGGCGGCGGTCTCCGCGAGATCCGGGCCGTCGTAGCGCACCGGAACCACGGTGATCGGTCCGGTCTGCGGCCCCTGGGTCGCCGCCGTCTCGCGCTCGACCGTCTCCGCCACACGTAGCGCAGCGGCGTAGGAGGTGCGCGCCGGATCGAACCGCAGGAGCACCGAGGCGTAGGCCGGCACCGCCGGTCCGAGACCGCCCGCCTCCCAGGCGTCCGCGATGGCGCGGCTCCGGGCGACGAGGGCCGGATCGCGGCGCTGCTCGAGCTCGATGAGGAACGCCCGGTCACCGCACGGCCGCACGCTCACCGACGCACGTTCACCGCGGCGCGCGGACCGCGATCCCCGCCCGGTCGAAGGCCGCGCGGACCGCCTGCGCGATCTCGGCGGCCCCCGGCGAGTCGCCGTGGATGCAGAGCGTGTCGACGCCGAGCGCCAGGAACGAACCGTCGGTGGCGCGCACGCCTCCAGCCTCGACGAACCCGAGCGCCTGAGCGGCGGCGTGCTCCGGATCGAGCAGCAGCGCGCCGGGCAGCGACCGGGAGCGCAAGGTCCCATCGGGCTCGTAGGCCCGGTCGATGAAGCCCTCGCGGACGAGCGGGACGCCGGCCCGCCCCGCCGCGTGCGCCATCGCCGATCCGGGCGTCGCGACGAGGGCGAGCGCAGGATCGATCCCCGCGACGGTGGTCGCGACAATCGTCGCGATCCGCTCGTCGCGCTCGCCCTGGTTGTAGAGGGCCCCGTGGGCCTTCACGTGGGTCACGCGCGCGCCCGCCTCCTCCGCGATCGACTGGAGCGCGATGATCTGAGCCCGTAGATCGGCCCTCAGCGCGTCGGCGGGAAGATCGAGCGGACGGCGACCGAAGCCCGCCGGGTCTCGGTACCCCGGATGCGCGCCCACCCGCACGCCATGCGCGACGGCCTGGGCCACGGTCTGGCGCATCGTCGTCTCGTCGCCGGCGTGCGCGCCGCAGGCGATGTTCGCGCTGCTGATGAGCGACATGAGCGCGGCCTCGGTGCCCGCGCCCTCGCCGAGATCGCAATTCAGGTCGATGGACCGGACCCGCCACCCTTCCATCAGCCACCGAGGGTAGTGGAAAACCGCGGCGCATCACCGGCAGCGGCACCCGTCGGAAGGTGCGGCCGGGACCGGCGTTGCCGGCCCCGGCCACGCCGACTCAGACGAAGAGCGGTGCGAGGACGAGAGTGATCGTCGCGAGGAGCTTGATCAGGACGTGCAGGCTCGGCCCCGCGGTGTCCTTGAACGGGTCGCCGACGGTGTCCCCGACGACCGCGGCGGCGTGGGCCAGCGTGCCCTTGCCCAGCACGTTCCCGGCATCATCCCGGAGCATGCCGGACTCGATGTACTTCTTGGCGTTGTCCCAGGCCCCGCCACCGTTGTTCAGCACCGTGGCGAGGATCACGCCGGCCATCGTCCCGACCATGAGCAGCGCGGCCTCGGCTTCGGCCTTCAGCAGCACGCCGACGATGATCGGGGTGGCGATCGCAACGAGGCCCGGCGCGATCATGTTCCGGAGGGCCGACTGGGTGGTGAGATCGACGACGCGGGCGTAGTCCGGACGGGACGTCCCAGCCATGATCCCGGGGTCCTCGCGGAACTGGCGGCGGACCTCTTCGATGATCGCGCTGGCGGATTTACCGACGGCACGGATCGCGAGCGACGAGAAGAAGTAGACGAGCATCGCCCCGATGAGGCCGCCGATGAACACGTCGACCTTCGCGAGGTTCACCGTGTCGAAGGGCTTGCCGGTGATCTGGGCGACCTTGTCGAGGTAGGCCGAGAAGAGCAGGAAGGCGGCGAGCGCCGCCGAGGCGACGGCGTACCCCTTGGTGAGGGCCTTCGTGGTGTTCCCGACCGCGTCGAGCCGGTCGGTCCGCTCGCGGGTCTCCTCGGACGCGCCGGACATCGAGGCAACGCCGCCGGCGTTGTCGGTGATCGGGCCGAAGGTGTCCATCGCGAGGATGAACGCGGCACTCATGAGCATGCCCATCGTGGCGACGGCGGTGCCGTAGATGCCGCCGTGCGGAAGGCCGGTCTCGCTCCCCCAGCGCTCGCCGAAGAAGTGCGAGAGGAAGAGCGCGATCGCGATCGTGATGACCGAGGAGAAGGTGGTCTCGAAGCCGACGGCAAGGCCCGAGATGATCGTGGTCGCCGGACCGGTCTTCGATGCCTCCGCGATCTCCTTCACCGGTCGCCAGGAGCCCGCGGTGTAGTACTGGGTGATGAACACGAACGCGACGCTGGTGAGGATACCGACCATGCCGGCACCGAAGAACCAGTACCAGCCACCCTTCTCGTTGAGCATGAGGAAGGTCACCAGGGCCATGCCCGCCGCCGAGAGGGTCGCGGTGACGTAGTAGCCGAGGTTCAGCGAGCTCATCGGATCCTTCGTCTCGCTGCCGCGGACGGTGAAGATCCCGATGACGCTCGCTACGAGGCCGAAGCCACGAACGACGAGCGGGAAGAGGATCCAGGCGACGTTGCCGGTGACGGCGAAGATCGCCACGCCGAGGATCATCGCGCCGATGTTCTCGGCCGCAGTCGATTCGAACAGGTCCGCGCCACGACCGGCGCAGTCGCCGACGTTGTCGCCGACGAGGTCGGCGATGACACCGGCATTCCGCGGGTCGTCCTCGGGGATGCCAGCCTCGACCTTTCCGACGAGGTCGGACCCGACGTCGGCGGCCTTGGTGTAGATCCCGCCGCCGAGCTGCGCGAAGAGCGCGACGAATGACGCGCCGAAGCCGAAGCCGACGATCGTGAACGGCGCCTGCTCCGGATGCGCGAAGCCGCCATAGGCGACGAACATGACGAACACGCCGATGAGCGACAGGCCGACGACGAGAATGCCCGAAACGGCACCGCCGCGAAGCGAGATCCGCAGCGCGTCAGCGACGCTGTGCTGCGCGGCTGCGGCGGTCCGCAGATTGGACTTCACCGCGACGAACATCCCGACGATCCCCGAGGCCATCGAGCAGGTCGCGCCAACGAGGAAGGCGATGCCCGTCTTGATCGCCAGCTCCATCGGGCTGACCCCAGGGGCGGTCTCGAAGAAGTAAATGACCGCCGCGATGACCACCGTGCCGCCGAGGGCCATCAGCGCGATGGTCCGGTACTGGCGCTTGATGAAGGCCACCGCGCCCTCGTAGATCGCACCGGCGACGGCCTGCATCTCCGGGGTACCGGTGTCCGAGCCGAGGACGTCGTAGGCGAAATAGACAGCGGCCGCGATGGCCACGATGCCGGAGATCGGAACGATCCAGAGGAGCGGGTTCGTAGCGAAGGCTTCCAACGGGGCGATCCCTCCACAAAAATGGTCAAAAAGAGAGCGCCCGCCCCGACGGAGGGGGCTGCAGCGCTGGCACGAATGATAGCCCAAGGCCGCGGGCGGGCGCAAACCGGCACGGACCGCTATCGTTGGCTCGATGCCACCGCAGAAAGCCTCAAAGTCCGCCCCGAAGGCCGACGCCAGCGAGAAGGCGAAGGGCGCCGACCGAGACTGGATGACGACCGGCGAGCTGGCGACCAAGATCGGCTGGCGCGAGCACGCCCTCCGCGACGCACTGCGGGGCAAGGATCTCGCCGGGGTGCGCCGGACATCGTTCGGCTACCACATCGAGGCAACCTCGGTCGATGAGATCAAGGCCGCGCTCGGACCGGCGCCGGCCAAGGGAAACGCCTCCAAGCGGGCCTAGGATCGTCGGCCCCCCCTTCGCGCGAGGCCGCGGTGGTCGCGTACGCCGACTACCACAACTTAGGCGCCCGCCGGCGCGGGCATCAGGCCCAGCTGGGTCAAGAACGTGATCTGGTCGTAGTACAGCTTCAGCGAGGTGATGCGTCCTGCTTCGGCGCGCACCACGTGGCAGTACGGCAGCACGATCGTCCTGCCGCTCGGCGGGATCTCACCCTGTGGCGTCCGGAGGGTACCGGTGTGGGTGAGGCTGACCTCGCACTCGAGGATCGCGGTGCCATCGCCCTCGGCCCACCTCTTGATCTTGGTCGTCGCCACGGGGAACGGCGTCGCGTAGTTGGCGAAGTACCCCGCGACGGCGTCGACGCCCTTCAGCGTGACGGCCGGCTCCCAAAACGCCACGTCCGGGCTCATGATCCCTCGCAATCCCGCGAGATCCCGCGCGTCCGTCAGCGCGACGCTCTTCTTGGCCAGATCCAGTACCTCCGACACGTCCGACCTCCTTTGTTTGATGATGAGAAGCTACGTTCGCGAGGCCGCGTGGCGCGTCGGGAGAACTCCCTATTTCCGCAGGAGATCGTGCTGGAGCGCGTACATCGTCGCCGCCGCTCGGCTGCTCACGCCGATCTTCCCGTAGATGTGCTGGAGATGGGTGTCCACGGTCTTCGATGCGACGTGGAGCCGAGCGGCCATGTCGCGCATCGAGAGCCCCTCGGCGACGAGCCGGAGCACGTCGAGCTCCCGATCGGTCAGGCCCGCCGGACGCACTGCGCGCGCGGCGACGCCGCGGTGTCCGGCTGCCGCAAGCACGGAGTTGACGGCCGAGGCGTCGAGCCGGCCGTGCTGCACCTCCGCTCGGAGGTCGGCCGCAGCCTGGTCAGGCTCCAACGCCGGACGGTGCGCACGAGCTTCGGTCATCGCGGCGTACGCGTCCGCGGCGGCCAAGATGCGGCCTGCGGCTGAGATGGCCCCACCTGTTACGGCGCGGTGATACCCCGAGCCATCGAGCCGCTCGTGGTGTAGGCCCCCGACGAGGCCGATCCGGCCGAGCGTCTTCGCGCGCGCCAGGATGCGCTCCGTGTAGTAGGAATGCAGGCGCACCTTTTCCCATTCGTCGTCGCTAAGAGCGCCGCCCTTCTCCCAAATGCCCGCCGACACGGTCACCCGGCCGAGATCGTGGACCTGCGCGGCGATACGGAGTTCGTCGATCTCGGCGGTCTCGAGACCGCAGCCACGCGCCGCCGCCACCGCCAGCTCGGCGACGCGGTTCGAGTGACCCAGCAGGTGGGGCGACTTCAGATCGGTGAACTCGGCGACCGCCCGCGAGGCCCGGTCCAGCGATCGGTCATCCAGGATGCGTGGCTCGCCAGGCTCGGCGGCGATAACCGCGTCGTACGGCGACGGCACATCCATGGCGGCGCAGTGCGCCGCGGCGCTCGCGAGGAAGGCCGCCACGACACGCGGGTCGAACGCACCGCCGGACCGCTGACGGGCCATCGCGATCGCGCCCTCGACCCCGAAGATCCGATGGTGGGTCTCGATCTCCTTGGCGACGTTCATGATGCGGGCGATCATCGGGATCGACTCGCCGGCGACGCGATTCGGCGCGCCGTTGCCGTCGTGCCGCTCGAAGACGAACGCCAGCGCGTCGCGAACCCGCGGCCCGAGGCCTATTCGTCCCGCGAGAAGCTGCGCGACCTCGCAGTGGCCAGCCAGGTACTCGCGGCGCTTGTCGGGGGTGTACGAGAAGAGCTTGGCGAGCATGGCCGCCCGTTCCTCCGGCGGCTTCGCCTCGGCGAAATGCGCCATCACCCATGTGGCGAAGGCCGCGGGATCGCCGTAGTCGAGCGTCTGGGTGTCGCCACCGAAGGCGATCTCGTCGCCGAAGTACTCCGCGCCTTCAACCGAATCCGCGGTGCAGCCGAGCATGCGTAGGAGCGTCGTGTAGTAGAGGTCCACCATGTCGTGCTGCGCGAGGCCGATGGCTCGGCCGAGGCTGAGGGCAACGAGACAGGATCGGATCCCGTGTCCCATCGGCATGCCCGTCCCGAGGTCGGTCGCGTTCGAGAGCGCGGCGACCAGCTCGGCGAGGCGAGGCCTCACCCGGCGGAGTATGGCCTCCGAGGCTCCGCGCGTTGCGCGCGGCCAAGCGGGTCTAGAGCTTCACGACCCCGAGCTGTTGCAGCTGGCCGAGCGTGTCGTAGCTCGCGTGGATCTGGGTGACCTTTCCGCCCTCGACCCGGAAGGTGTCGATCCCGGTGACCGCGAACTCCGCGCCGGTCGGGAGCAGCCCCATGAGCGTGCTGAGGAACGTCCCGCGCATGACGAACCGGATGCACACGCGCTCGCCGTCGGTGAACTGCTCCTGGAACTCGAAGCGGATGTCGGGGAAGGCCTCGCGCAGCTGGGCCGCGAAGTTCTGGAACGCCCGCCGGTCTCGGAGGACCTCGCCGGTCACGGTCGTGAATTCGACATCGGCGGCGAGCAGCTCGTCGGCGGCCGCGAGATCCCCGCGACAGATGATGTCGTCGAAGCAGCGGCGGGCGATGGAGATCGGGTCGGCCGCTGCGCTCACGCGCGCCGCCGTAGCCGTGCGGGCAGGATCTGGAGCTCCTCGCGATACTTGGCGACCGTCCGGCGGGCGAGGATGATCCCGTTGTCGCTCCGGAGCTTCTCGACGATCTCTTGATCGGAGTACGGGTGGGTGCGATCCTCGGCCTCGATGATGTTCTTGATCACATCCTTCGTACCGAGAGACGCGGTGAAGAACATCGCGAACGGGATGACCTGACCGGCTGGCAGGAGCACGAACTTCCCGGCCGTCGCGCGGCTCACCGTCGATTCATGCATCCCGATGCGCTCGCCGACCTCCGCCCGGGTGAGCGGCCGCAGGCTCTGGACCCCCTTCTCGAGGAAGTCGCGCTGGCACTCCACGATGACCTCGGTGATCCGCGCCATCGTCTGACGGCGCTGGTTGATGTTATCGATGAAGAATTTCGCGCGGGTCACATATTCGCGGATGTGCTGCCGCTCTTTGTCATCCATCGGCGGCGCCTCGCTGCCGGCCGCCCGGGCCGCCTGGAGCTGGCCGACGAGCTGCCGATAGACCGGGTTCACTCGGAGCGAGAAGCGCCGGGATTCGATGACCTCGACATCGAAGTCACCTTGCTCGTTCTTCAAGATGATGACGTCGGGTCGCAGGGCGACCTGCCGGCCTCCGATGCTCGTGCCATCCGGTCCGGCGGTGAAGGCGTGGGCCGGGAACGGGTTGAGGTTGTCCTTGATGTAGTCCCAGGCCGCCTGCACCTCCTCGCGGGTGATCCGGAGCGCTTGCGCGATGTCGCCGAACTTGTGCTCGCCGAGCTCGCGAAAGTGATCGCTCACGATCGCGCGGGCATGGGCCGGGACCGGCTCGCCGGATTCGGCCAGGTGGTCCATCTGGATGATCAGGCACTCGCGCGTGTCCCGGGCACCCAGGCCCCACGGCTCGATCGATTGGATCGCCCGCAGGACTTCCTCCACCTCGGCCACGCGGACATCGGTGGCGGCCGCCGCATCCTCGACCGTGCCCTCGAGATAGCCGTTGTCGTTCAGATTGCCGATGAGGTACTCGGCGACGTGGTGAAGGCGCTGCGCCACCTGGACCCGCACGTTCCAGGAGAGATACTCGGCAAGGGTCTGCTCGGCCTCCGCACGCACGATCGGATCGAATTCCTCGTCATCATCGTCGCGCTGCATGAGGCTGGTGCCCTCAAGGGGCTCGGTATCCTGGTACTGCTGCGCGCCGCTGAGCTTCCCACTGCCGAAACACGTGAGGCAGATGCGTCCGGTGAGCGGATTGCCGCAGAGCGGGCAGACCTGGACCTCGTCCAGATCGAGCGCCGGGTTCTCCTCCAGCTCCTGATTGATGGCGTCCTGGAGCTCCATCGAGGACAGCTGCAGGATGTAGTTCGCGGCGATCTGTTTCGGTGTGACCTTCATCTGCTGCTGCGGCAGGAGGCGCATATCCACATCGGCTACCTTACCCCAGCGTGACTGTCACGGCCGAGATACCTCTGGTCTGCTCCGCTGCGGCACTGTGCGTCGTCGCGCTCTTGCTGGCGCTGCACGAGCGGAGCGGGCGACGCCGATCGTGGATCGCCCTGATCGCCTTCGGGTCGGGCATCGCCGCGGTGGCGGTCCCACTCCTTCTCGCCCCGTTCGTCGATCCACGGCGGGTCGCCGGTCAGGCTCTCTGGGAATGGTCCGCCGGCGGCGGCCCGACCATCCAGGCCTCATACCGCTTCGATGGCGTCGCCGCGATCGGTGTCAGCGTGGGCACGGCATACGCCATGGCCGCGCTCTTCGGCGCCCGGCGCATGACGCGCCGCCACCCGCTGCTGCCCGGAGCGCTGTTGGCGATGGGCCTGATGTTCATCGCCCTGGCGGTGACCGAGGACCTCATTGCCGCGAGCGTCGTGCTCGGCGTCCTCGCGGCACTCACGGTGCTCGGGACGGTCGCCGTGGCACCGCTCCCTGCAACGACGCGCGTCACCGCGTATCTCGCGGTGGGCATCGAATTCTTCGTGCTCGCCGCGCTCCTGCTCTCCCGATCCGGCGGCGCGTCGTACCGCTTCGACGCGATCCTCCCCACGGCGGTAAGCCCCGGCGTGATGCTGGCCTGCTCGATCGGTGCCGCGCTCTTCGCCGGCCTCTACCCATTCGTGCCGTGGCGATACGAGCGCGCTCAGGCACGGGCGACGGAGCGCGAGCCGCTTCGCGGTGTCGTGACAATGTCCGCCGGCGCGGGGGCGACGCTCGTGCTGCTGCGCCTCATCGGGGTGACCCGGGCCGACGTCACCACGATCCCGCTTCCGCAGCTGCCGGTCGAGCTGCGGCTGGCCATGATCGTGGCTGTCGCCGGTGCCGTGGCGGTCGCGGCGCTGCGACAGCATGCGTTCCCTCGTCGGGCCGTGGTCATCGGAGCGTCGCTCGCCGCATCGGTCGCGGTCTATCCCGCGCTCCATTGGTCGCATCTCATCCTGGTCGCGGTGCTCGCAACCGTGCTGTACGCCGCGGCGGTCTCGCTCGCGCTTCCCGAGCAATGGGACGTCGTGCGGTATGACGTCACCCTCGCGGCGCTCTGGATCGCGCTCGCCCTCGGAACGCCGATCGCGGTCGCGGGGGCACTCTTCCTGCTCGCGGCCGACGCCCTCGGAGCCGTGGCGACCTCGGTCTGGATGCCACCACACCGCACCTACTTGACGGTGATCGCGGCCACCACCCTCGCGGTCGGCGGGCTCCTCACGATCGGGATCGGCGCCTTCGAGGCCGCCGACCCGGTCGCGGTCGGACTCGCGCTCGTGGCGACCGTCGCGATCGTCGCGCTCGTGCTCGTTCACGTCGGACGCCGGATCGACGTTGCCACCGTGCCGCTGGC
>DATCNH010000091.1:0-4040 GCA_036565345.1 Candidatus Limnocylindria bacterium
GAACAGATGAGGTGCATGGGATGAGGTATCCGATCTGGCTGGTCGCCTTCGCACTGATCGCCGTTGTCGCCTGCGGGGGCGGCCGCGCGCCGTCCGCCGGCCAATCCATCGCGGTGACGGTGAAGGAATGGACGATCACGCCGGCCAAGCTCGCCGCGAAGGCGGGGCCGGCGACGTTCCAGGTGAAGAACGGCGGCTCGATCGAGCATGACTTGGCGATCGAGGGGGTGGGGAAGGTCGACACGATCGGGGCCGGCGATTCGAAGGCGCTCTCCGTCACCCTCACGCCGGGCACCTACACGATCCTCTGCACCCTCTCGGGACACAAGGAAGCCGGGATGCACGGCACTCTCGTCGTTTCCCCGTGACCGCCGGCGTCGCCGCTCCTGCCGGTCACCCGCCAGGTTCGCGGCCTCGCGTCGGCCGCCCGATCTTGCTCGGGGCGACAGCCGCCATCGTGGCGATCGCCATCGCCGGCGCCCTACGGGGTGGCCCGGGCGAGCTACACGGGGTGCCTGCCGACGGACGACCGACCGCCCCCGACTTCCGACTCGGGGACCAGCACGGCGAGCCGTTCCGGCTCCGCGACGCACGCGGGAACGTGGTGTTGCTGGTCTTCGGGTATACGAGATGCAAGGACGCCTGTCCGCTCACTCTCGCCACCTGGGCGCGTGCCCGGGCCGAGTTGGCCGACGACGCTCGGCAGGTGCGCTTCGTGTTCATCAGCGTGGACCCGGTGCGCGATACGCCTGAGGAGATCGGCCGGTTCGTCGCCCAGTTCGATCCGAAGTTCATCGGGGTCACCGGTCCGGCCGCGGCCGTGGAGGATGTGGTCGTTGGGTACGGTGCCTACGCCCGTGCCGAGGCCGCCCACGATGGGGCGATCGCACATTCCGAGGCCACCTTCCTCATCGACCGACAAGGCCGGCTTGTCGAGGCGCTCCCGATCGGAACGAGCGCAGCCGATATCGTCGCCGACGTCCGGTTGGAGCTCGGGCGATGACCCGTGCCGCAACGGCGCGCTCGGGGGCGGGCGGCGCGCCGCTGGTCACGGGGGTGTTGGCGCCCGGACCGGTGGGGATCCCGGCCGGCCCCTGGATCGAGGCCCTCCTCACCCGGCTCCGGCTGCTCTCGGCGGCCGTGGCGGTCGCGAGCGGCATCCTCTATCCCCACATCTCGCTCCTGGGCGCGATCGGCCTCGGCTTCGGGATCGTCGTCGCGGCGCTGCTCCTCGACGCTCGCGCCAGGCGCGTGCGCGACCGTCGCCTGATCTGGAGCGGGGTCGTCGTCGATCTGACCGCGGCCGTCATGCTGTTGCTCCTCTCGCTTCCCGATCCCGAGGTCCCCGCGGCGACGCTGTTCCCGATCGTGGTCTTCGAGCTCGTGCTGCGCTTCGGCACGCCGGGCATCTGGGCCGGCAGCGTGGCCCTGATCGGTGCGCTCGGTCTGCGCATCGCACACCGTTCCCTGACGCTGGGCCTCCCTCCGCGGACTTCCATGCTGGTCGTCTTCTGGATCACGACCTCGGTCTTCGTCCTGGTCGGCCTCCTCATTCGCGCGCGCGAGCGGGAACGGGTCGCCGCGGTCGCGGAGCGTCAGCGGGTCGCTGAGGCGTTCGCTGACGCGGTGCGGGAGATCCTCACGCGGACCCGCGTCCCCCGTGAAGCGATCGAGTGGCGGTCGCTCGACGATCTCCTTGCCGTGGGGTGTTCATTGACCCCGGACACCTCGCGCGAGATCGCGGATGCCCTCACTCGCCTGCTGCTCCCGCCGCCCGAGCTCCGTCGGCTCACCCCACGGGAGCGCGAGATCCTCGAGCTGCTTCGGGTCGGCTGCAGCTCGCAGCAGATCGCCGAGCGGCTCTGCCTCAGTCCGGGCACGGTGCGGGTGCATATCTCCAATGTGGTGCACAAGCTCGGTGTCGGCGGACGGGTCGAGGCCGTGCGGATCGCCGGCGGGCCGAACGAGTCGCGGCAGCCGCCCAGCCGCTGACCGCGAACCGGCCGCCAGCCGGCCGGCGCACACGAATATGAACGCCCCGTGTATTGCCATCTATGCGCGGATCGGGCTACCAAGTGGCGGTGACGACCTCGTGGCGGCTCCGGTCCGTCCGCTTCCGGTCGCCCCGGATCGCGCTCCTGGGGCTGGCCGTGCTCGTGGCCGCCGCCTGCGCCTCCCAAGGGGGCGCGCAACTGGCCGCGAACTACCCGCAATCCTGGTCGGTCTACGCTGGGTCTCCGGAGCACAACGCCGCGTTCGACCTGCCGGCCGGCGCGCCGTCGTCGCTGGACAGCGGTGTCCGGTGGTCCTTCGCGGAGGAAGGGGCGCTGCCCCTGGACGGGCCGCCGAAGGACGTCAGCGTCCTCGGTGCGCGCGGCGCCCCGGTCAAGACCACCCAGTTCCTTGGAAACTCCGTCGGAGTGACCGTCTACCGCGGGACGGTCTATGTCGAGTCCGACCTCGGTCATCTCTACGCTCTCGACGCGGTGACCGGGAAAGCGCTTTGGACGGCGACCGCGGACAACGCGCTGATGGGTAACCCGGTGATCGCCGATGGGGTGATCCTGGTCGGATCGGGGGACACCGGCTTCTCCTTCGAGCAGGTCATGGCCTACGCCCAGAAGAAGCCGGTGGTGCGTGGCTTGGGATTCTCGGCGATCTATGGCTTCGACGCGGCGACGGGGAAGCAGCTGTGGCGTTTCGCGACCCTCGGCGAGGCGATGCCCAGTCTCGCCTGCCTCGACCACGTGTGCTACGAGGGCACCGGAGACGGGCACATCTACGCGCTCGAGGCGAAAACGGGCAAGCTCATCTGGAAGACGGAGGTCCGCGGCTTCGCGAGCATGTCCTCGGCCAACGTCAGCGCCGGGCTGGTCTACGTCGGCTTCACCAACCCGAACTACATCTACGCGCTGGACGCGGCCACCGGCGCCGTCGTCTGGAAGCAGACCGTCCCGCGGATCGCCAACACCGGGATGGGCGACAACTCGCCGGCGGTCGATACGTCGAAGGGGATCGTCATCCAGAACTCCGTCGTCGACGGCGACCCCCAGACCAAGACCACGGATAGCGCGGTCGTGGCGATGAACGCGAAGACCGGCGAGATCCAGTGGGAGACCAAGCTCGGACGTGGTCCTTCGCCGCCCGCGTACAAGGCCGGGGTCGCGATGATCCATGCCGGAGTGGTCTACATCGGAAGTCCGAACACCAGCCGCTTCTTCGCCCTCGACGAGGGCAGCGGAAAGATCCTCTGGTCGCTGTCTATCCCTGACGCCGGTCCGGCGGGAGCCGGGCGGGGGTCAGCCGTCTTCTACCACGGCACCGTCTGGCTCGCTGCGGGGCCGAATCTGTTCGCGATCGATCCGAAGGACGGTACGGTCCTGGGGACGCACAAGCCGGGTGGGCGCTTCGGGATCGTGAATCCGGTGATCGTGGGCGGCACCCTCTACGTCGACAACTCCTGGGCCTGGGTCCAAGCCCTGCCGCTCGACGACATCTATCCGGGGTGGCGCAGCCGGCACTGATCGTCGGGGTGGGCAACGGCGTCTATTTCGCTCTGCGGGCCACGTCCACCAGCTGGGCGAGCGACTGGGCGTCCTTGGCCCCGTAGGGTGCGAGGAAGAGCGCGCCCGCGGCGTCGACCAGGAACATCGGTTCGGTCGGGGAGTAGAGGATCCGGCTGCCGTAGACCCGCCCGAGCGCGTCCAGGAGCCCCGGGGGTGCCAGGGCGAAGCGCCAGCCGAAGCCATGCTCGTCGGCATAGCGGCGAAGATCGGGAGCGGTCTCCGCCGGATTGATGTCCAGCGTCACGACGGTGACGTCGGCACCGAGCCTCGGGAGCGTGTCTCGAACAACCAACTGTTGCTCCAGGCAGGCGCTTCACCACATCGCGGCGTTGACGACCACCGTCACGCCGGCCGTGCCGCCCAGGGTGAACCGCCCGCCGGTGCGCACATCGGTGAGCTCGTGCTGGAGGATGAGCCGGCGGGCGGACGCCTCGTCGAGCGGGCTGGGACTGGGCGCCGCCGCGGGCACGCACC